>CAZMOW010000053.1:0-7890 GCA_964567975.1 uncultured Anaerolineales bacterium
GGCCCTGCGGCGCATGGCCGACGTGGTTGCCGCCGATCATGAGGTCCTGCGCCAGATGCGCGACGAGACCTGGCCCCGGGTCGTGCGTCGAGAATCCGACGAGGCCATCCTCTACGACCTGGAGAAATTTCAGAAACTTTTCTTGGGATTGCGGCGCTCCCTGCTCCGTGAGGGCATCCATCGCCTGCGCTTCTCCCTGCGCGATATCGAGTGGGGGCATATAGACGACGCCATCACCCTCATCGACAGGGGTGAGGTGGGGAGCATGATCGACCTCCCCAGGGGCCTCTGCCTCCGCCTCACCTACTCGGACATCCTGCTGGCCGATGAGGATTACAGACTGCCGCGCCGGGATCGCCCCCGCGTCCGTGAGCCCGTCCCCGTTCCCCTGCCGGGAAGGCGCGCCCTGCCCACACAGGGATGGGTCTTTGAGACCCGCCTTATCGGGGTACAGGATCTGCCCCCGGGCTGGGACCAGAAGCAGCATCCCCACACCGCCTATCTCGACGCCGCGCGGGTGACGCCCCCCCTCGTGCTCCGTCCCCGCCAGCGGGGGGACCGCTTTGTGCCCCTGGGCCTCGACCACAGCCAAAAGGTGTCCGCTTTCATGATCAACTGTAAGATCCCCCGGCGGGAGCGGGACACCATCCCCCTGCTGACCTGCGAGGGAGAGATCGTCTGGATCGTGGGGTGGCGGCTGGACGCCCGCTACGCCGTGACGCCAGAGACAAAAAAAGTGCTCGTCGCCAAGGTATACGAGGAGGAACCCTAAAGATCATGCCCACCGTGCGCCTCAAATCGGGAAGAGAGAAACCCATCAACAACCGCCATCCCTGGATATTCAGCGGCGCCATCGCCGCCACCGAGGGGGACCCTCAGTCCGGCGATATCGTCCGGGTGACGGACAGCGGGGGGAAATTCCTGGCCCAGGGATACTATAATCCCCGGTCCCAGATCGCTGTGCGCCTTCTCACCTGGGATCGGGAGACGGCCATCGATGCCGATTTTTGGCGCCGCCGCCTGCAGGCGGCCATCGCCCGCCGCCAGACGCTGGTCCGTGTCCCGGATACGACGGCCTATCGCCTCGTCTATTCCGGTGCCGACGGCCTCCCCGGCCTCATCGTCGATCGATACAAGGAATGGCTCGTCTTCCAGTCCCTGACCACGGGCATAGAGCGCCGCAAGGCCCTCCTCGTGGAACTGCTGGACGATCTCCTTTCGCCACCGGGCATCTATGAGCGCAGCGACGCCGACGTGCGCGAGCACGAGGGGCTGGAGCCCGCCACCGGCCTGCGGAGCGGGCAGATGCCGCCCCGTGACCTCGTGATCCGCGAACACGGCCTGCGCTTTCACGTGGACGTCTTTGAGGGACATAAGACGGGATTCTATCTCGATCAGCGGGAGAACAGGCGCCGCGTGACGCCCTATTGCGCCGACAAAGAGGTGCTCAACGCCTTCTCCTATACGGGAGCCTTTGCCGTGTACGCCGCCGAGCAGGGCGCCGGACGCATCACCAACATGGACACCTCCGCCGATGCCCTGCGCGGCATCGAGGAGAATATGGCCCTGAACGGCTTTTCCCGTCAGGACGACCAGTATATCCGCGGCGACGCCTTTGAGGAACTGCGCACCCTGCGCGACCGCGCCCGCTCCTTCGACGTGGTGATCCTCGACCCGCCCAAGTTCGCCTTCTCCCGCTCCCAGTTACACTCGGCCACCCGGGGCTACAAGGACATCAACATGCTGGCCATGCGCCTGCTGCGCCCCGGCGGTATCCTATGCACTTTTTCCTGTTCCGGCCTGGTCAAGGAGGAACTCTTTCAGAAGGTGGTCTTTGGCGCCAGCGTCGACGTGGGCCGCCAGGTGCGCATCATAGAGCGCCTGAGCCAGGCCGGCGACCACCCCGTCCTCCTCACCTTCCCCGAATCCGCCTATCTCAAGGGCTTTGTCTGCCTCGTGGAATGATCACCAGGCACCCGGTATACGCAACTACTGTTAATGATCCAGTTACAACTTTTAGAGGGGATTTTCAGTGCCAAAGAGACCTATCCTTGATTCCCTCACCGCGCCCGATTGAAACCGCAGCCCAGAAATAGAAATCAACCGAGTGTTGAATCTGGGCTTAGGAAATCTCAGTGCCACGATGAAAGCACTATTGCTCTCCTTCAGGGTCCCATCAATGGGGCTTTTGTGTCCACGCACGTGATCAAACCATATCTACAATACAAGACCCCAAAATCCTGCAGGGACATATGCTCCCCACAAGGCCATCTTGACCGACTGAACCTATGAAGAATTGCTACGCAATTCTTCGAGGCCACCACAGGTGGCCCGCTTTGCCCCCCTCATGAGATTTGGTACAATGCACTCTAGGGGGAACCAAGATCCCCACCTATTCTAGCGACCACACAGTCCACGCGGGCAGGAGGGAATCCCATGAACGCCATGCTGGAGGATATAGCCCAGGTACTCATCTCCCAGAAAGAGATCCAGGAACGCGTGGCAGAATTGGGAGCGCAGATCTCGGCCGACTATGGGGAGCATAATCCCTTTCTGATCTGCGTCCTCAAGGGCGGATACATGTTCCTGGCCGACCTCACCCGCGCCCTGACCGTGCCCCACGAGATCGATTTCATGGCCGTCTCCAGTTACGCCGACAGGACCGAGTTCAGCGGCGTGGTGCGCATCCTCAAGGACCTGGAGGCCGATATCAGCGATCGCCACGTGTTGATCGTGGAGGACATCATCGATACGGGGCATACCCTGGCCTATCTCCTGGAAAACCTGCGCGTCCGCCAGCCCGCCAGCCTGCGCGTCTGCGCCCTCCTGAGCAAACCCGCACGGCGCGAGGTGCCCCTGAACGTGGACTATATGGGATTCGAGATCCCCAACGAGTTCGTCGTGGGCTATGGCCTCGACTATGCCGAGCAGTACCGCAACCTCCGCTTCGTCGGTGTCCTCAAGCCGCAAGTGCACGGGCAGGAGAGTTGATACTCCCACCACACATCCCCATGACAGCGCCATAGAAGATGGGGTATAATGCCCCCGATAAACTTGACGAGCGGGGGACGGGGGAATGCCGAAAAAGGACGGGCCAAAGCCGCGCGGGAGCGAATCCACGCCCTGGTGGGATGTATCGGCAAGGTTTTGGAATCAGCAGAGCGGTCGCGGGAGGGCGCTGTTGGCGAGCGTGGTCATACTCCTCTTCCTCTTTCCCTGTTGCGCCCTCACCTTTATCCTGTCCGGCGATACCATCGTCGAACTCGCCGCGCTGCTCATGAGAACCGATGGCGCCCAAACGGCGCAGGCCGGCCTCTCCCCCACCATCTCGCCGACGCCCCGATCCCTCACCCCAAAGCCCACCTTCACCCCCGTTCCCACGTCGACGCCAACCACACAACCCGAGCCGATGGAAAACCTGTCCTTCGCTTCCACCACATCGACGGCGGACCGCATCAGGGGACGTGTGCTGCACGTCGTGGACGGCAACACCATCGAGGTGGAATCTGATCGGGGAATACACCGCGTGCGCTATGCGGGCATCGATTGTCCCTGGCCCTTTACCCCCGCCACGGAAGAGGATCGCCCGGAGGATGAGGCCCATGCGGCGAATCAAGGGTTGGTGGCGGAAAGGGAGGTCTATCTGGAACCCAGTGGGCCGGGGGCAGACGCGGCGGGGGAGATGTCCTGTTACGTGTGGGTCGGCGGCCTCCTCGTCAATGCCGAACTTGTGCACCGAGGATACGCCCGCCCCTCCCTGGTCTCGCCAGACGAGAGGTACCACGACCTTTTTACCCTGCTGGAGCAAGAGGCCCGCGCCGGGAGACGGGGACTGTGGGAAAAAGTGGCCCTGGAGACCCCGGCAGAGGAAACAGAGGCCCCAGAAACAGAGCCCTCATCCACAGAGGAGGGCACGGATTCAACCCTGACAGGCACTCCCTCCACCAGCACCTTCACCCCACTGCCCCCCACTGCTACATCGACGTTGCAGCCCACGATCCCCCTGCCCACCGCAACGAATATACCGACCAGCACCCCCACGCCACGCCCCACGGCCACCAGCATCCCCACCCCAACCCCCAAGCCAGCGGAGGGCGACACCGACTCCGAATGCGCCTACGTGGGAAGCGCCAACTCGGACAAATACCACGACCCGGATTGCCGATATGCTGAGAATATCCTGCCCGAGAATCGGGTCTGTTTTGACTCCAAGGCAGAGGCCGAGGCCGCCGGCTATGTGCCGTGCAAGGTCTGTAAACCGTAGGGGATTTTCACCGCGCCACCGATGGCCAACCAACACAAAGGGCCCGCCATGATCCTGTGGCGGGCCCTTGGCTCCCAAGAACGCCCCTCCCTATTAGCGGTTCGCCAGGGCCTGCTCCATGCGCTCCAGCGCCTTTTGCAGATTCTCCACCGAGTCGGCGTAGGAGAATCGCAAATAGCCCTCGCCGTACTCTCCAAAGGCGGCCCCGGATAGGCACGCTACACCCGCCTCCTCCAGAAAAAAGTCGGCGCACGTCTTGCTGTCCATCCCCGTGGCGGTAATGTTGGGGAAGGCGTAAAAGGCCCCCCGGGGACTCACGCAGCGGATGCCCGGGATATCGTTGAGCCCCTCGATAAAGATCTCTCGACGCTCACGGAACGCCTCCATCATCTCCTCCACGCTATCCTGCGGGCCGGTGAGGGCCTCGATCCCCGCCCACTGGGTGAAGGCACAGGTGCAAGAGTTGGAATTGACCATCAGCCGGGTCACGGCCTCGGCCATGGACAGGGGCATCACCCCATACCCCAATCGCCAGCCCGTCATGGCATAGGTCTTGGAGAAGCCGTTCAGCAGGATCGTGCGCTCTGCCGTGGACATACCCTCGCAGGAACTGATGCTGGTAAACTCTCCCGCATAGATCATGTGGTCATAGACCTCGTCCGAGAGCACGGGGATATCTCGCGCCACACAGATCTCGGCGATAGCCTCCAGATCCTCCGGCTCCAACATGCCCCCCGTGGGGTTCTGCGGGGAGTTGAGGATGATGAGGGCGGTGCGCTCGTTCACCAGATCGGCCAGTTCGTCCACGTCGAAACGGAACCCCCGCTCCTCGCGCAGGGGGATTGGGACGGCTTTGGCCCCCACAAAATCGATCATCGACTCATAGATGGGAAATCCCGGATTGGGATAGACGATCTCCCTGCCCGGCTCCCCCAGGGCGAGGATGGTAAAGAACATGATCGGCTTGGCCCCCGGCGTGATGACCACCTGGTCCGGATCGATCTCCTGTCCCCGGGTGCGTCCCATCTCCTCGGCGACCACGCGACGCAGTTCGGGAATACCCGCCGAGGGGACGTAATGGGTGGCCCCGTCGCGCATGGCCTCACCCGCCGCATCCATGATATTGGGCGGCGTATCGAAATCGGGCTCCCCTATCTCCAGATGAATGATCTCCCGCCCTTCGGCCTCCAGGGCCCTGGCCCTCGCCAGTACCTCAAAGGCCGACTCGCTTCCCAGCCGGCTCATGCGCTCCGCAAATTCCATCCTATCTCCCATTAGCAAGCAACCTCCTATAAGCTCTCACGAGTTTCTTGGCCGTCTCCCGCCACTTGAACTGCCTTTTCCTCTCAAATCCCCGCCGGCACAGTTCATGCTGCAGATATACGTCGTCGATGAGCCGCCAGAGGGTTGCCGCCAGCGCCTCCACGTCATAGGGGTCCACGAGAAGCGCGGCATCCCCCGCCACCTCGGGCATGGAAGATACAGAAGAGGTGACCACCGGCGTACCGCAGGCCATGGCTTCCAACACGGGGATGCCAAATCCCTCGTACAGGGAGGGAAAAGCGAACGCCTCCGCAGCACTATAGATATAGGGCAGATCCCGGTCCTTCACAAAGCCGGTCAGATGTACCCTGCCCTCCAGGCGCAGGTCACTTATCGTCTCCTCGATCTCGTCGTAGAGCCATCCCCTGCTTCCCACGATGACCAGCTTGTGGGGAAGATGATACTGCCTGACCAGGATATTGTAGGCCTTGATGAGCCGCACAAAGTTCTTACGGGGCTGTAACGTCCCCACTGCCAATATGTAGGGATAGCCGATATCATAGCGCTCCAGCAGGCGTCGCAAAAGATCGTCTTGCTGCATAGGAAAAAAGTGGGATTCCAGCCCCGGATAAAGCACGAGGATCTTTTCCTCCGGCACCTGCAGGAGCTCCATCAGGTCTCGCCGCGTACTCTTGGAATCCGCCACGATCAGATCCGCCCGCTCCACGGAGCGGGGTACGGCCTCCATCAAATAGTCCAGCAGGGCCTGCGACGAGCATTCGGGATGCCGCATAAAGGAGAGATCGTGCACGGTCAGCACAGTCCGGGCGCCCAGGACGGGAGGCAAGACAAAGTCCGGCGAATGGTATATATCCACCAATCCCGTGATCAACTCCACGGGCAGGGGCACATGAAAGCGCTGCCAGAGGGCGGTCAGATGCCGCTCCTTGATGGGCAGTTCCTTGAGGTTGAAATTGCTGGGCCAATACCTGTACTCCGGGTCCTGCCCGGCGCTGAACAGCACATAATGATTATCCTGATCGAACCTGATCAGGCCCGAGACCAGCCCCCGGGTATATCTACCTATACCCGCCTTTTGCTGTACCGCCGACGTATAGTCGAGGCCCACACGCATTAGCATTAGATATCCTTATAGGTCCAAACGCGATTCACACCAAAGTTCCAAAACAGCACAACACCGATGGCCATAGCCTTGGAGAGATTATACCCCCAGACTCCCCACGGTGAAAAGATAAAATGATCGAGGGATAAAAAGATCGCCTGATTGATGATCAGTCCTCCCACATTCACGATAAAGAATTGCCCCAACTGAGGCCCAAGGGGAGTCTCCCGCGACTCTGGATAGGTCCACAGACGGTTCCAGACAAAGTTGCTCATTACAGCCACGGAGAAAGAGATAGTGTTGGCCACCCCCTTGTACAGTCCCAGAACTTGAATGCAAAAGTTCAGCACGCTGAAATCTACCGCGGCGCCGATGGTTCCCACAACACTGAACTTGAGGAACCGGTCCACCTCTAGCCGATTTTCTTCAAGCAGCGTCCTCAGCCTAGCAATGGACAAGCTCACCCCACCTCACATCCCCGTTCGGGCTCTTTTTCGTACAACACCAAACTCAACATCACGGCGACAAGAAGATACATCTCGTGTACATAGAGATTATCGAAAAGATTATGAATACACAAATGGGCCAGCATGCCCAACACCCCCAACGACAGGGCGCTGGACCAACCGCGCCCCTGGTCCACACGGCGCCACACCCCCACCAACGCAGCCGCCAACAATGTCAGATAACTGACCAACCCCAGCACCCCCCCCTCGGCCAGAACGTGCAGATAATAGTTGTGGGCGTGTCCCAGTGGTTCCTGCCAGCGGGGCAGGGCCACCGATGCATAGGCCGTGACATATTGCCCGGTCCCCACTCCCAACCAGGGACGAGCGGAGAACATGCGCCAGGCCGCCTGCCAGTGCGCCACGCGCTCCACGATGGCGAAATTCTCGTCCGTGATCTCCATCGCCGTCAGGTCCCGACCAAGATAATGGGCCAGGTCGCTGAATCGCCGAACCAACGCCATGGGTAGTAGAGATACCACATAGGGGGCAAGAAGGAGGACGAGGAACGCCACCACCAGCACCAGCGCCCACGCGCGCCTCCCGAGCCCCAGACCCACCAAAGCGAGTCCGGCCACAAACCCCAAGAGCGCCCCTCGCGACCAGCTCATGACCAGCGCGGCCACGAGCACCACAGAATCGCCGAACCGCACCAGGGCCGCGCCATTGGCCTGCTTGGCCAGCTTGCCCGTCTGAATCACCAGCATCTTGTCCCCGAGGGGGATACCGACCTC
>CAZMOW010000053.1:7900-16326 GCA_964567975.1 uncultured Anaerolineales bacterium
AGCTCATGACCAGCGCCGCCACGAGCACCACAGAGGCCACGGCCGCCACGCTCCACAGCGCCAAAAGGGCCACCTCGCGCCTCGACCACGCCCGCCGCCACAAACCAAAGCACGTGGTATAGGCCAGGGGCAGCAAAAGCCCCACATAGCCCCCAAAGGGATTGGGCTGCGAAAAGGTCCCATGAGCCCGCATATAGCGTCCCATCAGCACAAACCCCTCGGGGCCCTCTTGGCGCACGAACTGATAGATACCCAGGACCCCCTGACATATGCCGGCCAGAAGCAGCGCGCCCACCAGAGCCCGGCGCCCGTGGCCATCGAGTTCGCGGGCCGCAAACAGATATAACAGGCCAAACGCGATCCACTTGGCCAGCGGCTTGAAAGCGGCCATCATGTTGGAGCCCGGCCACAGCGAGAGCAACATGGCTCCCAGATAAAGGCCCACCGCCCAGAGCAGGGGAGCCCCCCACAGCACCGTCTGCCGAAAGGCCATGACGCGCAACAACCAAAAGCCGAGCATGGCCAGCAGGATGGCCTCGCTGGGACCGACTGTCACCCCGCCGAACTGGCGCTCCCATAACGAACCAAAGGGCACGGTAAAGGCGAGAAGGTATAATCCCACTGTGGGGCGCAGCAAAAGCAGAACGCCCCCGATGCCTCCACATACCAGGATGACGCAGGTGATGAGCGGGGCGCGCCCCAAAAAGAGGCCGGAAACGCAGAGGAGGCTTAATAGCAGAAGGCGTCGCAGAAGCGGCCGCAGTCGATACAGACGCGGCGAGGAGTCACCCGCCCAATACAGATGCGTGTCCACTATGAACCAGAGGCCTTTCTAACGCCAATCAATATCACACATCTCGACCGTCAGTGCCCCTGCCCGGTGGCAAAAGCTTTCGTCCACAGCCACTGACCCTTCTCCGAAATGCTCCCAACAACTCCTTGGTAAAAAATGGGACGGCGATATCAATCACGACGAATCCGTTTCCGGAACCAGGCGATGGTCTTGGCAAGTCCTTCCTCAAGGCTTACCTGGGGCTCCCAGTCCAACAGCGTGCGCGCCTTGCTGATATCGGGGCGCCGCGTCTGAGGATCGTCCTTGGTTCGCGCATCCTGGGGCACCACAAAACTGATGTCGGAATCGCTTCCCGACACTTGCCGCACCAGGTGGGCCAGGTCCAGGATGCTTATCTCGCGGGGATTGCCCAGGTTGACGGGCATCACCTCGTCTGATAATAAGAGGCGGTAGAGTCCCTCGACCATATCGCTCACATAGCAAAAACTGCGCGTGTGCGAGCCCTCATCATAGACCGTCAGGGGATCGCCGCGCAGGGCCTGGCTGACGAAATTGGGGATCACCCGTCCATCGTCCAGCCGCATGTGCGGCCCATAGGTGTTAAAGATGCGCGCGATACGCGTCTCAAGGCCGTGGGCACGGTGATAGGCCATGGTCAGGGCCTCTCCAAAGCGCTTGGACTCGTCATAGACGCCCCGCGGTCCCACGGGGTTGACGTTCCCCCAATAGGTCTCCACTTGGGGATGGACGGTGGGATCACCATACACCTCCGAGGTGGAGGCCAGCAGAAAGCGGGCCCCCTTGGCCCTGGCCAACCCCAGCGCGTGATAGGTCCCCAACGCGCCAACCTTCAGGGTCTTGATGGGCATCTCCAAATAGTCCACGGGACTGGGCAGGGAGGCCAGATGCATGATGGCATCGACGGGGTGATCCACATAGATCGGCTCGGTCACATCGTGCTCCAGGAAATCGAACCCAGGAGCATCCTGCAGATGAGCGAGGTTGCGCCTGCTCCCGGTGATGAGGTTATCCACCACCAGAACCTGGTGGCCGCACTGTAAAAACACGTCGCACAGGTGAGAACCTATGAACCCCGCACCACCAGTTATGATAATATACACGGCAGACTCCAGTAACGAGTGAGACCATCCCAGTCCCCGACCATGACGCCACCTAGTATACCCAAAGCATGACAGCGGGTCAAAGGAACGTTGACTCCTCCAAAATGCCACTTGCTCCGCTCCGCCTCCCGTTTTATACTTGGCCCATGAAACGGATGCAAACTTGGAATATCCGAGAACTCCTCCCATACATCGTCATACTCCCCATAGTGCTGCTCCTCGTCGCCGGCTGCGCCGCGGCCTGGGTGACGCCTACCCTGCCGGTGGAGGGAGAGACGTCCACACCGCCCGCGGCCAATCCGCATCCCGGAGGGCCGACGCCTCCCAACCCCGACCAGGCGACGCCCACGGCCACCCCCTCACTCGCCGAGATGGTCCTGACCGACGCTCCGGTGCAGCATTGGTCCAACCCCAACGATGCTCGGGAACTGCTACACGACGGTACCCACCTCTGGGTGGGTACTCCCAGCGGTCTGGTACGCTGGAAATCGGACGGGACACATCGGATCTACACGACCGAGGATGGACTGGCCTCGGAGGCCATACAGGGCCTGGCCCGGGACGGCGAGGGGCACCTATGGGTGGGCTATGCCGATCACCAGGCCTGGAGCGAATACGCAGAGGGAACGTGGCACACATATGCCACACGCCAGGAGGCCGTCGAGGCCCGCTATGGGGCCATGCTCTCCGCGCCGCGCTTCAATCCCCGCCTGTGGAGTAGCCACGAGGGAAGCGACTGGCTCTGGTTTCCCACAGCGGAGGGCACCGCACGGGCCTATGATGGAGAAACGTGGCGCACCTACGGCGAGCGGGAAGGCGTCGTCCAGGACACCTGGTTGGTCACCGTATCCCCCCAGGGACGCGTATGGGCCGTGGGCCGTGGGGTCAGCACCACCGAGGAGGGCGTGCGTTCCTGGGAGGATCACAGTTTCTTCTCTAGCGTAGCGGGGAGCGACTATGTCACCGATATCGCGGCAGATGAGCAGGGGCTCTGGCTGACCTTTCTGGCGGGAGGGGAAGAAAGCGGCGGCGCATGCCTCCTGGAAGCGGGCTCGCAAGAGTGGGAGGGGCACCTTCACGAGCTGAATCCGGCCATCCCGCCAGAGGTGTACGACGTCCAGATCGACGGGGAGAATACGATGTGGCTGTGCGGCGCCAGCGGCTTGAGCTACCGAGAGGAGGGCAGGCCGTGGGAAGCCCTCCGCCTGGGCGATATGACCGTCCAGGGATATGCCCTGGACGCGGAAAGCTCCCTCTGGCTGGGCACAGCGCGGGGAATCTGGCGCGCACAGTTAATCGACGTCGACGGCACGACGCGCTTGGACGTATCACAACAAAAGGAGATAGGGGAACTAAAAGGCCCCTGGCGCATCCCCTCGCCCCTGCTGGACAATCATGTCCGCGCCCTGGCCATGGATAGCACGGGCGGGCTGTGGATCGGCACGGACGGTGGGCTCTCCCACGTGAACGCCGCAGAGGAAACCACCATCGTTAGCGAAAGGGCGATTCGGGCCCTGGCCATCGACGGAAATGACACCGTGTGGCTGGCCGCAGAGGAGGGACTTTATCGTCTGGAGGGGGATACGCCAGAGCAGGTGACCGAAATGGCGGTGGAGCACATAATCCTCGACGCCGACGACAGGCCCTGGATCTATACCCAGGAGGATGAACTCTACAGAGCAGAGGGAGAGGGATGGGAAAGGGTGGCGCAGATCCAGGATCTGGCCGGAGCGCCGGCACGAGATGTGGCCATCGACAGCGCAGGGCAGGTCTTTCTGGCCACGGCAGAGGGCCTGGGCATCCTCTCCCCCGAGGGCGAGTTCCAGTTGATCACCGACGACGAGAATCAAGGCCCCCTTAGCAGGGATGTGCGGGCCGTGGCTCTGGGGCCCGAGGACGTCCTCTGGCTGGCCACGGCCCAGGGGCTGGCGCGCCGTCGCCCCGACGGAAACTGGACACGCTTTACCGTCGAGAGCACCGAGGGCGGCCTGCGCGCCATGGAGATGTGGGACCTGTCCGTCGCTCCGGACGGCACCCTGTGGATGGTCACCTCGGCGGGCATATCCCGGCGCACATCCCCGGAGGCTGACTGGGCCTACCATGACCTACCCAGCGCGGCCTTCGTCCTCGCCGAGGGACCTGACGTGGCCTGGGTGGGAGGAAAGAGCGGTCTCTACCGTATCTCCGCCGAGGCGCTGACTCCCGTACCCTGACACGCCCATTCGCCCCACCCTAAAAGAGATGGGGCTGGTTGAGGGATCTGGCGGGCCAGATCCCCCAGCACGGAGAATTGCTGTACAATCCTCCGAGGGAACCTACCAGCACCGCCTGTTTACGGCGGTGCGGCTCTCGCCTAGATCGCTCAGTAATCCAGCACACGAGAACCGAAAAAGGAGGAATCGACCCATGGCCAAGCCTACCGACGTTCGGGTGCGAGACGTTTCCCTCTACTTTTTGCCCGTTCAGACACGCGTGCCCCTCAAATTCGGTCCGGAGACCTTGACCTCCGTCACCTGCGTGCGGGTGTCCATGACAATACGCGATAAAAAGGGACACACCGCCACAGGCTGGGGTGAGACGCCCCTGAGCGTGCAGTGGGTGTGGCCCAGCGCCCTCTCGTACCGCGAGCGGCACGATGCGCTCAAGGACTTTTGCCTCACCCTCGGCGAGGCCTGGGCCGGATTCCAGGCCTGGGGCCATCCCCTGGAGGTGGGCAAAGCCTTTCAGGACTATGTTCTTCCCGACCTGTTGATAGAGACCAACGCCCGGCGCGGCGAGGCGGCAGGTGCCATGCCCTGGCTGGCCGCCCTCGTCTGCTGCTCGGCCTTTGACCTGGCCCTGCATGACGCCTATGGCATGCTCCACGGGCAACCCACCTACGATACCTATCACGCGGGATTCATGAACGCCGACCTGGGCGACCTGCTCGAGCCGGCCGAGGACAGCGATGTCTCTTTCGCGGGACGCTATCCCGCCGATTTCCTGGTGAGCGACCCACCACAGCGCCTCCCGGCCTGGCATCTCGTGGGCGGCGTGGACCCCCTGGACGAGGGCGACCTGGAGGGCAGCGAGCCCGACGACGGCTACCCCGTCCTGCTGCGGGATTGGATCGTCCGCGACGGGTTGTGCTGCCTCAAGATCAAGTTGCGGGGCACCGACGCCGCCTCGGATTACCGGCGCCTGGTGCGCGTCGGCCAGATCGGCATGAAGGAGGGCGTGCTGTGGCTCACCAGCGACTTTAACTGCACCGTGACGGACCCCCATTACGTCACCGCCATCCTCGACCGCCTGATGGCGGAGCATCCCCGCATCTATGGCATGCTCCTCTATGTGGAGCAGCCCTTCCCCTACGACCTGGCCCGCCATCGCATCGACACCCACGCCGTCTCGGCGCGCAAACCCCTGTTCATGGACGAGAGCGCCCACAACTGGAAACTGATCCGGCTGGGGCGTCGGCTGGGATGGACGGGCGTGGCCCTCAAGACCTGCAAGACACAGACAGAGGCCATCCTGAGCCTCTGCTGGGCCAAAGCCCACGGCATGACCCTCATGGTCCAGGATCTCACCAACCCCATGCTGGCCCAGATCCCCCATGTCTCCCTGGCCGCCCACGCGGGGACCATCATGGGCGTGGAGACCAACGCCATGCAGTTCTACCCCCAGGCCTCACAGCCAGAGGCCGCCGTGCACCCCGGCCTCTACCGCCGGCGCGACGGTCAGGTGGACCTCTCCACCATCCGCGGCCCGGGCTTTGGCTACCACCTCGCCGAGATCGACCGTCCCCTGCCCCCGCCTGCGACCACATTCGGGAGGGGATAGCTGCCGCGGGAACGTATAACGTCGAAATTCGGGGCACTTTTACTTGACAACGCCAGAGGGCGTTGTATAATGAAGTTGAAGAGTAGTGCTTTTGGCCTACTGAAAGATGCCCTTGACATGGGTGCTTTTTATCAATATACTTTTCCTATACTCACCTAACGGTTACGCTGAAAGTGAGCAGGATAACTTCAAAGTTATAGAGGCGTAATTGTGAGCCTGCTCCTTCGATAAAATATCCATAGCATAGCAAACTGAACTTTTATTCGTACATCTTGGGGGCCTGTTTTCAACCTATCCCATCTGTTCGACCTGAACGGCGGAGAAAGGAGGGCAGACAGAAAAGGAAAGCGAACCTTGCACCAGGACAACCACAATAAAGTGGGCGCTTTTTTATTCTAGGAGTTTCCTGAACACAGATATCGAAGGAGATGATTATGGCTGTTTCCGCCAGAGAAGAGACCACGGGCAGGGCATACGAGGCCCTGGGACGCATACTGGGCCAGTCCCCAACCCGAGTGCGGGAGGGCCTGTGGGGGCTGATCTTTATTTCTCCCTGGATCCTGGGCCTCATCATCTTTACTGTGGGGCCCATCCTCGCCTCCCTGTATTGGAGCTTTACCGACTTTAATATCATCGCCAGCCCCAGTTGGATCGGGATCGATAACTATGTCAAGGCCCTGAACCTGAACAAGGTAGTGCCCTTTTGGTCCAGCATCGAGGGGGACCGCCTCTTCTACAAGGCCATGGCCAACACCCTCATTTTCGCGGGGATCACCGTCCCCATTGGCACCGTCAGTTCCCTGTTGCTGGCCATCCTGTTGGATCAGGGGCTGCGGGGCACGTATCTCTTTCGCACCATCTTCTACATTCCCAATCTGGTCCCCAGCGTGGCCTCGGTCATGCTGTGGAAGTTTCTCATGCATCCCCGGACGGGCGTTATCAACAGTGGTCTGGCCTCCCTCGGTATTCAGGGGCCCGCCTGGCTAAACGATCCAAAGACGGCCATGATATCCGTGGTCATCATCGGGCTGTGGGGTAGCATCGGGGGCAACCGCATGTTGATCTTTTTGGCCGGGCTGCAGGGAGTGCCCGTCGAACTGTACGAGGCCGCCGAACTGGATGGGGCAGGAAGCTGGAACAAGTTCTGGAACGTGACGGTGCCCCTGATCTCCCCCACTATCCTTTTCAACCTCATCCTAGGCATCATCGGTGCCCTCCAGGTCTTCACCATCGCCTTTGTATCCACCCAGGGCGGCCCTTCCTATGCCACCTGGTTCTACGCTCTACATATCTACCGCCAGGCATTTGAGTATTTCCGCATGGGCTATGGCTCGGCCCTGTCCTGGCTCTTTGCCGTGGCCCTGATCATCTTTACGGCCATCCAGATGGGGTTTTCCGAGAGATGGGTCTATTACGCGGGAGGGAGTTAAAAGATGACAGCAAGTGAAGCAGCACAGACGCAGCCGGCGGAAAACCTGGCCAGCGCGAGCAGGCGGCGCAAGATCACCAACATCGTGCTCTATGCCATCATCTTTTTCCTGCTCATAATATTTGGCTTCCCCCTCTACTACATGTTCATCGTCTCGCTCATGACCCAATTCGAGGCCTTTCACTGGCCGCCCTATCTCTATCCCGTCTCCTGGCAGTTCCAGAACTATCCAGAGATGTTCTCGCGCGTGCCCCTGCTTCTGTGGTTCCGAAACTCCGTATTCGTGGCCTTTTTCCAGGTGACGGGCGTCGTGCTTTCCTCCGCCATCGTGGGCTATGGATTCGCCCGCTTTCGCTTCCCGCTGAAGAACGTCCTTTTCATCATCACCCTGGGCACCATGATGTTCCCGGCCCAGATCACCCTGATCCCCCAGTTCGTGCTCTTTCACCGCCTGGACTGGATCAACACCTTCTATCCCCTCATCGTGCCCCCCTTCTTTGGCGGGGGAGCCTTTAACATCTTTTTGATGCGCCAGTTTATCATGCAGATACCGCGGGACCTGGACGAGGCGGCCCTTATCGACGGCGCCAGTTATCTGCGCACCTTTCTTAGCGTGCTGCTGCCCCTGATCAAGCCCGCCCTGGCCACAGTGGCCGTCATCCGCTTCATGGGCAGCTGGCAATCCTTCCTGCAGCCGCTGCTCTATCTACAGTCCAACAAGCGCTTTACCCTGGCCGTGGGTCTGCGCTACTGGGACGCCCAGCCGGCCGCTGGTGAGATCGCCCTGACCCACCTGATGATGGCCATGTGCGTGGTTATGACTACACCGCCCATCATCCTCTTTTTCTCGGCGCAGAGCATCTTTGTGCGCGGCATCGTCACCACAGGGATAAAGGGGTAATCCTTTAGCATCAGCAAAAAACAACCAGAAAGGAGGTGCCTATAGCGGTCAACTGAATGCGGAAAGTCTGTAAAGAAAAGTAGCCGATATTACTTCATATGCGAGAGGAGAAAAAGCAATGTCTCAAATGACACGTCGTAGATTATTGCAGTTGGGTCTCGTGGGTACGGGGGCCATGGCCTTGGCCGCCTGCGCCCCAAAGACGGAGCCGGTCGCCGAGGAAGAGGAAACGGCACCGGAAGCAGAAGCCCCTGAACCGGCGGAGGAAACCATCACCCTCCGTTTTCTCACCCGCCAGGGGGACGCTGGTATACATCACCGCGAGTTCGCCGGGCGCTACGAGGATTCGACCGACGGCCGGGT
>CAZMOW010000054.1:0-15891 GCA_964567975.1 uncultured Anaerolineales bacterium
CGCGTCGCGCCAGAGGGCGATGCCGTCGTCGGTAGTCAGCAGGGCGTCGGCACCCAGGTCCACCATACGCCGCACGTCGGTGATGGCCCCCGTGCCCACAGCCAGGCGGTGCACCATCTGCCAGCGGATGCCCACGAATTGCACCATCTGCTCACCCAGGGGTTTCACCCGTTGGCAGATGCGGTGGGCCAGTTCCCAGGCCGTGGTGGTGGGCATCTCGTGGAGATTGTAATACTTGATCGTCTTGACCGGATCGCCCAGTTCCAGAAATTCGCTCCAGGCGTCGACCACGCCCAGTTTGGGGTAGATGTCCCACACGTCATGGCAGCGGTAGACGACCATGCCCGTGCGCTTCAGGAATTCCACCTTGCGCCGGGCGGGCGCCGTGGCCTTGAGGGTCTCGTCGTCGTCCATATGGCTGTAAAAGGTGGGCTCGTGGGTGACAAAGAGGTTGCAGTCCTCCTCATGGGCTTCTTCCAGGGCCGACTGCAGCGACTGCCAGCCCACGGCGATGCCCTTCACCTCGGTTTCGGGATCGCCATACTTGAAGCCGTCGCAGGTGTGCTCCCAGTCTACCCAGGTGCCCACGGAACGCATATGGGCGTCGATATCGCGTGCCCTGATCATCATACCTTCTCCTTCAGCCGATTATACTTTTGTAACACTATATTCCGCGACTGACGTCTGTCAACATGGAACGGTTTCTTGATTTTGTTACAGAGGTGCCCGGCACTTGCGCTTACTAAAAAGGTGACTGTTGAAGCAGAGACCTGCCGATCAACAGGTGCCGGGCACCTATAGTGGGCGAAATCCTTATTCGCGGATATCATTAGGGGAAGAAGAAAACGCGTGAGGAGTATGTATGGACTCCCTTTCCCATCTGCTAGCCACCGCCGCGCTGCTAGATCGCAGGCCGGCCACACTGCTGGGAGGTGTGGCGCCGGATCTGCCCTGGTACGTGCTCTATCCTGCATGGTTGATCTCCCAGGGCAAACCGGGGTCCGCCCTGTGCAGCGGCGAGTGGCCCCTACCGCCCTGCTGGATGCGCGAGATACACTATGCCAGTCATAGCCTGCTGACCGTGGCTGCTGTATGGGTGATGCTGAGGCGGCGAGAGGATGTAGAGACGCAAGATCTCGCGTTTTTACGCCCGTCTCTACCGACGGCCTGGTTGCTCCATATCCTGTTGGACGTGCCCACCCATTCCCGGCGACGCATGGGGCCCCGTCCATTCTGGCCCCTGTGCCGCTGGGCCTACGACGGTTTCTCCTGGGCCGACCACCTCGTCGGGTGGATGGCGCGGCGACTGCAAAAGGCACCGTAGACAAAGAAACCAGCACCGCCTGTTTATGGAGGCGCTGGCGAACGTAAACCTCTTCTGTGCTTCACAGTCTCATCGTGCGCTATCCTCATACCGCGCCAGCATCTCTCTGGCCCAGGGGGCCGGCTGTGGCTCCCCTTTTTCGATGGGCTGGGCAAAGTCCTGTTCACCGAGGATGCGGTTACCGGTCAACTCTGCCCGCATAGCCCCAAGGGTTCTCCCGAGCCCGCCTCTGTGAGTGCAGAACAGGGCGACGGCCTTGTCCTGTAGGTCCGTTTGGGCAAAGAAACTGCGCACCGCCGGCGTGTATTGGCCAGCCCAGACGGGCGTGCCCACGAACAGCAGATCGTAATCCTGGGGATCCCTTTCCAGGGGGTGCAGGGCGGGCTTTTGCTTTGTCAGCGCCTGAAAGCCCCCGATGGGATACTTGAGAAGGCTCTGTGGCGGAACCTCTTGGCGAGGCCGCAGCGCTAGCAGATCGGCGTTCGTGGTTTCGGCCATCGATTCGGCCACATGCCGCGTGGTGCCCTCCAAAGAGTAATAGACCACCAGCACATTGGGCATCGTTGTTCCTCCCTTGTTCTTTGTAGACGGCCTCTCGCCGCGTGACAAGGGGCCGTCGATATCATGCGCTCTCGCTCAGCAGCCAGATCGCCTTATCCAGGCGCTGTATCACGGTCTCCTGTCCCAGGATGGCCAGCGTGCCGAACAGGGGCGGGGCGACCCGTCTCCCCGCGCAGGCCACGCGGATGCCCCCAAAAAAGGGCCCCAATCCCAGGTCCAGATCCTCCGCCGCCTGGCGCAGGTTGGTGTCCAGCGTCTCCCTATCAAAGGGATCCATGCCGGCCAGGATTTCCTTTGCCGCTTTGAGGGCTTCCAAGGTGCCCTCGATATCCATCCCTTTCTGGATCAGCAGTTCTGGATCGTAGTCGATCTCCTCGGCGAAAAAGAAGTCCAGCAGGGGGATGGCGTCCTTTAGCGTGCGGATGCGCGTCTGGATCAGGGGCACGGCCTGCAGCACCGTCTCAAAATTGGCATCTATGCCCTCTTTTTGGAGCACGCGCATCAGGCGCCCGGCCAGGTCGTTCCGACCCAGCTCGCGGATATAGGTGGCGTTCATATGCTCCAACTTGTCGTAGGAAAAGGCGCTTGGCGATTTGCTGACCGCCTCCAGGTCAAAATAGCGGATCAGTTCATCGCGGGTAAAGAACTCGGTCTGGCCATCGTACGCCCAGCCCACCAGCGCCATAAAGTTCACCATGGCCTCGGGCAGGTATCCCTGCTCACGGAACTCGTGGACGAAGGTGGGCACCTCTTTTTCACCCGGGGCTTGCTTCTTGCGCTTGCTCAGTTTGCCCTCGCCTGAGGGATCGAGGATGGTGGGCAGGTGGGCCTGCACGGGCATCTCCCAGCCAAAGGCGTCGTACAACAGGACGTGCTTGGGCACGGAGGAGAGCCACTCCTCGCCACGCAGTATGTGGGTGATATCCATGAGATGGTCATCAACGACGTTGGCCAGGTGGTAGGTGGGAAAGCCGTCCGACTTGAGCAGTATCATATCGTCGAGCTGGCGGTTGTTCACCGTGATGTGCCCCCGCAAGAGATCGTCAAAGGAGGTGGTACCCTCCAGGGGCGCCGCCAGGCGCATGACAGGTTTTATCCCCTGTGCCTCATATTTGGTGATCTCTTTTTCCGTCAGGTTACGACAGCGCCGGTCATAGCCGGGGGGTCTGCCCGCGGCGCGCTGCTCCTCGCGCATCTTGCGCAGTCGCTCGGGGCTACAGTAGCAGGGGTAGGCATGTCCTTCTTCCACGAGCTGTTGGGCGTGCTTTTGGTAGATCTCTTGCCGGTCCGACTGGTAATAGGGACCGTACTCCCCGCCAATCTGGGGACCTTCGTCCCAGCAGAGCCCCAGCCAGCGCAGGGCACCTATCAGGTCTGGTAGAGCGTCGGGTTGATAGCGGGTGCGGTCGGTATCCTCGATACGCAGGATGAACTTGCCCCCATGGTGACGTGCAAAAAGCCAATTGTAGAGCGCTGTGCGCGCGCCTCCCACATGAAAATATCCCGTGGGGCTGGGAGCGAAACGCACTCGAACGGTGTCCGATGTCATGACGTGATCTCTCCTTTGCAATCAAATGGTTGTCGAAATCATACCTTTTCTTGTGGCATGGCAGGCTTGATCTCTGCACTGTGTATGGCCACACTCTGTGTCAGGCCCAGGGCGAAGAGGATGGTGATGAGCGAGCTTCCACCATAGCTGACTAATGGAAGGGGAAGCCCCGTGACCGGCATCAGGTTGACGTTCATACCCACGTTGACGACGGTCTGTACGAGCAACATGATGCCCACGCCAGCGGCGATGAGGCGTCCATAGTCGTCCTGGGCGTTGGCCGCGATGCGCAGGACGCGCAGAATGAGAAAGGCGAATAGAAGAAGGAACAACAACGCCCCCGCAAAGCCCAGCTCCTCGGCCAGGACGGAGAAGATGAAATCCGTGTGGCGTACGCGCAAAAAGTAGAGCTGGCTCTGGGTACCCCGAAAGAGCCCCTTGCCCCACATTCCCCCCGAGCCGATGCTGATCAGGGCCTGGGTCACATTGTAGCTGGCCCCAGAGGGATCGTGATCGGCGCGGAAGAACATGATGACCCGATCGCGCATATAGTCCTCGAGTTGAAACCAGACGATGGGAGTGGCGACGAATCCACCAATGACGAGGATCACCAGATGTCGCCAGCGTACCCCGGCCAGATAGACCATGCCCGTCCATGTGGCGAGAAGGATAAGGGCTGTGCCAAAGTCGGGCTGTTTGTAGATGAGGAGCACGGCGGGCGCGAGCAAAAGGGCGGACAGCAAAAAGGGGCCTGCGCTTTCCAGATTCCTCTCATCCTCTCTCAGATAGCTGGCCAGTACGACGATCATCAGCACTTTGCTCAGCTCGGACGTCTGCACATCAAAGAAAGGGAGGGGGAGCCATCTTTGCGACCCGCCGAACGTGTCTCCCACAATCTGTGTGAGAACAAGGATGGCGATGATAAAGAGGTATATCCACCTATCCAACGATTGTAGGACGTGGTAATCTATGAGTGCCACGGTAAGGTAGATCACCAATCCCACACCCGCAAAGAGCCCCTGGCGAAAGACGAGGTTTTCCATGAGAGATTCGTCCGTCGTCGGCAGGGTCATCTCGTAGGAACTGTATATCATGATGCAACCCATCCCCACAAGGATGAGTGTGACGAAAAAAAGAGACCAATCAAATCGACGCCAGATACGCTCTTGCATAATCCTTGGGCTAACAGACTAAAGAATATGATCTTCTGGATAAAAAGCTTTTCGTTGCCAGCCCGGCGAGCAGTGGGCGGGCAATCGATGAGATGTGAGAAGGTGTTCCCACGGCAGATTCAACGTCTCAGGAACAGGGAAGTGAAGCGTTCCCAGATACCCCTTTTGCCCTCCAGTATGGGTAGAAAACGCACCTTCTGGCCCAGGATACGGCGAGCCGTGTTCATGTACGCCTTGCTGGCCAGGGAACCCTTGTCCCGGGCTACGGGTGCCCCCTGGCCGTTGGATATCAGGATGGCCTCCGTCTCTGGGATGATGCCGATCAGGTCGATGGCCAACGTTCTCAACACTTCGGCAGGACCAAGCATCTCTCCCCGCTGCACCAGTTGGGGACGAATGCGATTGATAATCAGGGACAGATTATGGTGCCCCTCGCTCTCCAGAATGCCCAGCACGCGGTCCACGTCCTGTACCGAAGAGGCATCGGGGGTGGTAATAAGGACGAACTCGTCGGCGCCGGCGATGGCGTTGCGAAAGCCCGTCTCGATGCCTGCTGGCGAGTCGATGAGGATAAAGTCACACGCCCCTCGCAGGTGCTCGCAGACGCGAACCATGTCCGCCGGGCTTAGGGCCGTCTTGTCGCGGTTTTGTGCGGCGGGCAGGAGATAGAGTTCCGATGTGGCCCTATCACGGATCAGCGCCTGGCGCAGTCGGCAACGTCCCTCCACCAGATCGACGATATCGTAGATGATGCGATTCTGCAACCCCATCACCACATCCAGGTTGCGCAGGCCGATGTCGGCGTCGATGACGACGACGCGGTTGCCCAGCTCGCTCAGCGCCACCCCCAAATTTGCTGTGGTGGTCGTCTTGCCCACGCCTCCCTTGCCCGAGGTGACGGTTATGACGCGTGTAGGCATCTATGTTCTCCTTATAGCTTCTTGTTCCATCGCTCGACCACGATCCTGCCATCGCGGGCGCGGGCGATCTCGGGATAGGGATTCTTGTGCGCGGAATTTTCCTCGGGACGGGCGACAAAATCGGCGATGCGCAGTTGCAAGGGGGACATCTCCAGCGCGCAGATAATGGCCGAGGTATCTCCCATAGAACCGGCATGGGCGGTGCCGTACAATCCTCCCCAGACGACGATATCCCCTCCGGCGGCCATCGTGGCTCCGGCGTTGACGTCACCGATGACCACCACGTGCCCCGTATGGCGGACGACCTGGCCCGAGCGCACCATGCGCCTGACCAGGATGCCCTTGCTCTCCTCTCGCTGACGGGGCGCAGATCTCTGCGGCGCGGGTCGTGGTTGTTCTTGGGTTTTTGCCTCCCCATCTTTTTCCGGCGCGACGAGGCGCAGTCCCAGGGCGTTGGAGGCCTCTTGTGTGACACCGTTCACCGAGACAACGGTCCGCAGTATCATGCCGTGTCCCGAGAGCAGTTCCTGGAGCTGATCAAGTTCTTGTTGGTCGATCGCTCGATCCCCGACCTGGAGTGCCACGCGTCCGCCGCGAAAAAAGGCCCCCCTTGTCGCCAGATGCTGATCCAACCTTTTCAACAGTGTTGGGAACTCTCCAGCACCCAAGGTGACGGTCAACCCCTCGCGCGTACCTTTGATGGATACAGAATCAGCCATACCTTCTCGTCTCTTTCCCTTGCGTAGATCTTTCTTATATTTACTCTGTCTGTGCTTCTGCCTCTGTGGGCACAGGGGTGGGCTCGGGTACCCCAAAATAGGCGCGCAAGATGTCCGCTGCCACAGGAACGGCCGTCTGTGAGCCCTCTCCGCCGTCTTCTAAAAAGACCACGAGGGCGATCTCGGGGTCTTCATAGGGTGCAAAGGCCGTGAACCAGGCGTGGCTTGGCAGGTTACCCTCCTCGTCCGTCACCAGGTTACCTTCCTCGTCCACTGACGGATACTCGGCCGTCCCCGTCTTGCCCGCCGCGCGGACAGAGGGAACCTCCAACCGATAGGCCGTTCCGTTGGTCACGGCCTCGCGCATGCCCTGGCGCACGAGGGAGATATTTTCCTCCGCGACGGGCACTTCCCGGATGGGATCAGGTTGTAGGACGTGCACAATCTCTCCTTCCGCATCCATCACCTGATAGATGAGTTGGGGGCGATAGAGCGTACCTCCATTGGCCACGGTCACCGCGGCGTTGAGAACCTGAAGCGGTGTGGCCAGCACATAGCCCTGTCCGATCGCCGCATTGTACGTGTCGCCGGTGAGCCAGGTCTCGCCATACGTCTGCCGTTTCCAGCGATCACTGGGCACCAGGCCGCTCGCCTCGCCGGATAGCTCGATGCCCGTGGTCTCGCCAAAGCCGAACAGCCTTGCATAGTCGGCCAACTTTTCTATGCCCAATCCTCTGAAATCCTCATAGCCCCCTGCAACCTGATAGAAAAAGATATTGCATGATTCGCGAATACCCCCCACGATGTTGAGTGAACCATGTCCCCGCTCATACCAACAACTAAACGTTTGCGCCCTTGTCGTATCCTCAGGGGCGTAATGATAGGGTAGCAAAAGAGTTCCCCTGCAGGTTAGCTGGGTGGAAGGGGAAACCACACCCTCTTCCAGTGCGCCACAGGCTGGGATAAGCTTGAATGTGGAACCGGGTGGATATTGTCCTCCGATTCCGTGATTCACCAGGGGGCGGGCACGCCCTTCGCTGAGCTGCGCATAGTCCTCGGCAGAGATGCCGCCGGAGAAGAGGTTGTTATCGTAGGTGGGCAGGGAGACCATAGACAGCACTTCTCCCGTGCGCGGGTCCATCACGATGGCCACGCCGACGGGCGATTCCGCCTCTCGCATCCCCCTGCGCAAAGCCTCTTCGACCTTGTTCTGTAACTCGACGTCGATGGTCAGGATGATGTTATCTCCCTGAACCGGGGATGTGGAGGCCAGCACATTCACTTCCCGTCCATATGCATCACATTCCACATGTTTCTGCCCATCGGTTCCACGCAGATAATCTTCCTGGCTCAGTTCCAGTCCCGTTAGGCCCACCAGATCGTCGGGCTCATAGCCCTCATCCATATAGGTTTCCAGACGATCGCTGGGAATGTGTCCCACATATCCCAGGATGTGGGCGGTGAGGGGACCATAGATGTATTGACGCAGAGGGTCGGTGCTCACGATCACCCCCGGCAGTTCCACATGTTCTTCCTCTATGATAAACGCGGCCTGTCTATCTATGTCGCTGGCAATACGCACGGGAGCATACGGGCTGATGGTGCGCGTCTCCAATATCTCCTCGATGCTCATCTGATGGATTACTTCTGTCTCCTCGTTCGCCGTCGCCCCATGCACGGGCATCTCAAGCAGTTCCCCAACCCGCGCCAGCACCGCCTCCCGCTGCACCTCGTCTTCCGGTAGTTCTGAGGGCACGATGCTCACACTAAAACTGGGGACATTTTTTACCAATGATCGTCCAAAACGATCATACATAATACCGCGCGGCGCGTCAATTGGTAACAGACGAAAGCGGTTGTGATCCGCAGACTGTACATATTCCTGCGATGTGTTGACCTGGAGTTCCCAAAGCCGAAAGGCGATGAGGGAAAAGGCTGCTACCACGATCACACGAAATATTACAAACCGCAGCCACTGAGAATTCTTTCTCATTCCCACTCTGCCCGTTGTGGTTGTATCCGGCTGCACAGTTCGCCCACCAGTCTGTAGATGACAAACATGCCAAGGCCGTTGATGATCAGGGCCATCAGCAGAAAGCGCGAAATCGTGGGCCAGGGGGGCAGGGGGCGGCCCGTCATCCTGAGCAAGAACAACAGCAATCCTCGATAGGTGATGGTGGCCAGAGTGATGGAGATATAGGGTAGGAAGGGAGCCTTTTCGAACACGTTTGCCTCTCCCAGGCCGGCAAGCTCGCTCGCCACGGTGAGGGAAATCATCAAAACTCCAAAAGGGGCCCCCGATAGGGTGTCAAGGATGATACCGCCCACCAGGCTGACCAGTAAACCTTCGCCGATGCCCTGATACAGGATCCAGGAGACGGCAAAAAGAAGTGCCAGATCTGCCGTGACGCCCCAGATCCTTATGCGGGCCGTAAAGGTCGATTGTAAAAGGGCGGCAAGTGCTGCCAGGGCAATACCCAGATAGATACCGATAGGAATTTGACGTAAAAATTTCTCATGCATGATGCATCCTCAAGAGACTAGCCACCCTCATCGTCCATGACTTCTATCGGCGTGAAATTGAGGATCACCATGACCATTTCCAGATCATGCAATCTCACAGCCGGGCGTATCTTGGCTTCTTGGAACATCTCCACCTCTTTGTATTGCACGCTTTCCACTTGGCCTATCACCAGGCGTTTGGGAAGGTTGCCTCCCAATCCAGAGCTGAGGACCATATCTCCTGTGGTCACGGTATCTCCCTGGGGAATATAGCGCAGTGCAAGGGAGTAGTCCCCGCGTCCCTGAACGATGCCCGTCGCTCGCGAGCGCTGAATCAGAGCGCTCACGGAACTCGATGGGTTGCTGATCAGCATCACCTTGGAGGAAGCGGTCGATACCTGGGTGATGCGCCCCACCAGGCCCTCGGCGACGACGACGGGCATTCCCATCCCTATACCGTCCTCCGCCCCGCGGTCTATGATCAGGTACTGCAGCAGGTTCGTGGGATCGTGGCCGATCACCTGAGCCGAAAGCATATGGTAGTTGGGTGCCGAGGTTTTGAACTCGAGCTGCCGACGCAGCGTCTCGTTCTCGATCTGGGCCTCTTTGAGCAGGATGATCTCCTGACGCAACAGGGCATTCTCCTCATGCAGCGCCCTGTTCTCCTCACTCAACGTTCTAAAGTCGGCGATCCGATCCGCTGCGCGGAACAGGGGGACCGTCACGCGCTGCAGGGCGAATTGAATGGGTGATAGCAGCTGCGAAAGGATGTTCTGGATGGGATTTTCCCTGCCCAGTTGGTCGAAAAGCAGCCAACTCAACACCAGGAGCAGAATAAGGATGACCACGACGGCCCGTTGACGCGAGTTGCTCACTTGCCGTGTGTCTCCCTGAGGCATCAGTTTCTAGCCCGAGCGTGCTCGGGGGGCGAGACCCCGCTGCATACTTGCCAGCACCTTGTAGTAGCGATTCAGATCCTCTGCAATGGCGCCGGCTCCCCTGACCACGCACGTTACGGGATCGTCGGCTCGATAGACGTGCATGTGGGTCTCCTCCGAGAGACGTTCAGGAAGTCCCTGGAGTTGTGAACTCCCCCCCGCCATGGCGATGCCCTGCTCCATGAGGTCGGCCACCAGCTCGGGAGGCGTCTCGTCCAGGGCCGATTTGACGGTATCGACGATGATCTCGACAGGGCCGGTGAGGGCTTCGCGTATCTCCACGCTGCTCACCTCGACGGCTTCTGGGAGGCCCGTCACCAGGTTGCGCCCCCGGATGGTGATGCTTTGCTCCTCGGATAGGGGGTAGGCGGAGCCTATAGCTATCTTGGTGCGTTCGGCCATGCGCTCGCCGATGAGCAGATTATACTTCTGGCGGGCGTATTCGATGATCTCCTGATCCATCTCGTCCCCAGCGACGCGAATGGAGCGGTTGACGACGAGTCCCCCCAGAGAGATGACGGCCACCTCCGTTGTCCCTCCGCCAATGTCCACGATCATGCTGCCCACCGAATCGCTCACGGGTAATCCAGCGCCAATGGCCCCGGCCATGGGTTCTTCGACCAGATAGGCTGCCCGCGCGCCAGCGCTGAGGACCGCGTCGTTCACGGCGCGCTTTTCGACCTCTGTCACCCCGCTGGGAATACCCACCACGACGCGGGGGCGGGAGTTTAACAGGCCCTTTCTTTGATGAACCTTGTGAATGAAATAATGCAGCATCCTTTCCGTTATGTCAAAGTCGGAGATCACCCCGTCCCGTAGGGGACGGATGGCGATGATGTTGCCCGGTGTCCTGCCGACCATGGCTTTGGCCTCGGCGCCGACGGCAAGAACCCTTTTGCTTTGCTTCTCTATGGCCACGCACGAGGGTTCGTTGATCACTATACCTCGTCCTTGAACGGTGACCAGCGTCGTCGCCGTCCCCAGATCTATGCCGATATCCTGAGAAAAGATGCTCAACAGAGCACCAAGAGGTTTGAACACCGTTGATTTTCCTTTAGTGTATTGAGATGCAGGCTACTTGAGCCATTATACCACATAATCATCGATGACAAAACGGCCTTCCATCGTCGATCGTAGAGGGGCACAACTATCTGTAGCCCAGCCGTTTCAATTGCTTCAGTACTGTCTCCTGATCGCTCCAGGGGTACTC
This sequence comes from uncultured Anaerolineales bacterium, assembly GCA_964567975.1. Classification (GTDB taxonomy): domain Bacteria; phylum Chloroflexota; class Anaerolineae; order UBA1429; family UBA1429; genus JAWLEV01. Next base: position 10,896 of record CAZMOW010000054.1, read on the forward strand.
TGTTGTGCCAAAGCACATGGATTGTTCGTGTCCTTTGCCCGTGATGATGATCAGATCGCCCATCGCGGAGGTTTCCAGCGCCCAGCCGATGGCCTCGTCCCGATCACCGATGCGCCAAAAGCCTGCCCCCTCATGGCGCCCGCTCCGGCGACAGCCCTCGGCGATCTGTTCCATGATCTCCTTTAGCGACTCGGTGCGGGGATCCTCGGCGGTGATGACGACGCGGTCGGCCAACCGTCCCGCGATCTCGCCCATCCAGGGACGCTTTGCCTCATCGCGCAGGCCGGCACAGCCAAAGACGACGGTGATACGGCCGTCGGTGAGGGTCCGCACGGTGTGCAGGGCCTCTTTCAGGGCATTGGGAGTATGGGCAAAGTCCACGATCACCGTGTAGGGTTGTCCCCGATCTATGCTCTCCATCCTGCCCGGTACGGCCTTGACGGTGGCTATGCCCGCGCGAATGGTGTTGGCCTCAAAGCCCTGAGAGTATCCCACGCTGGCGGCGGCGAGGATATTATACACATTATACCGCCCTATGAGAGAGGAGTGGACGGGGATGGCGCCGTCCGGCGTCAAGAGGGTGAATGTGAGGCCTGTGCCAGAAGGGGCGATATTTTTCGCCGTCACCTGCGCCTCTTTTTCGAGGCTGTAGGTGATCTGCCTGTCCGCCGGGACGGTACGCAGATATTCATAGGAGGAATCGTCGCGGTTGAGCACGGCCACCTTGTCCACGCCGGGCTTGTGGAACGAGGTGGCCAGGTGTTCGAATAGTTTCCGCTTGGCCGCGCGATAGGCCTCGTAGGAGCCATGATAGTCCAGATGCTCGTGGGTGATGTTGGTCACCACGGCCACGTCGTACTCGCAGGCGGTGACGCGGTGTTGGGCCAGGCCATGGGATGTCGACTCGATGATGGCGTATTCCATCTCCGCTGCCACCATCTGGGCCAGATACGCCTGCATCTCCCCCGCATCCGGCGTCGTGGTGTGGAATCCCGTGGCCACTTTTTGCTCTCCTATGGTGGCCGTGATCGAGTCCACAGAGCCCGTTGGATGCCCGGCGGCCCGACAGATGGCCGCCGTCAGACGGACGGTGGTGGTCTTGCCGTCGGTGCCCGTCACGCCGATGACTTTTAGATCGCGGCCGGGAAAGCCGTGGTAGGCGGCGTGCAGGTGGGCCAGGGCCTCGCGGGCATCTGGTACGACGACGGTGGGCACGTTCTCCAGCGAGGGCAGCATGCGTTCCGCCGCACAGGCCACCGCTCCCGCTTCCAGGGCCTGGGGGACAAAACGGTGGCCGTCGACGGCCACACCCGGGATGGCCACGAACAGATCGCCCGGGCGCACCTGGCGCGAATCACACACCACGCGTTCTATCTCCACGTGGCGCCAATGATGACGCGTGGCCTCTGGCAGCGCCCTTACCAGCACCTCGCCCGATACCATCTCCTTATTCTAGACCCCTCCACGCCAACAGTTATATCCCCGCGAACGCCTTGTATCATTCTACCAAGGTGGTGGGCCAAATCAAAAAAAGGCCTTTGGTGTTACTGCCGCCAAAGGCCTTTTTTTCTGCAAGTGTGCTATTCTGGCTCGATGCCCAATAGGAGCGCCTCGAACACGAGCTTGCGCCGTTTTCGTTGTCCCTTGATCTCAAATTCACGGGTGACCTCTTTGAAGGAGACGAGCTGTTCCAGGGCTGCGGTCCAAGCTCCCGATTCGACCGGTGTGTGTTCAAAGCCGGTGCGCACGATGCGAATGTCGTCCTCCACGGGGGACACCTTCTCGCAGGCTCCGCAGTAGAAGCAGAAACGCTCATCCAGGACAAATTCTTCGTCGTCACAGGTTATGGCGTTGGTGGGGCAGATATCTGCACAGGCCTGATACGCCGAGGGCTCGAGGGAGAGATCGACGTACACTCGGCCCTTGTAGGGCTTGGTTACGGTAAAGGCCCCATGGGGTCCCTCCCGCATGCAGCGCGTGCAGGCGAAGCAGAGACCGCGATCCACTTCCACGTTGCGCACGGCGATCACATTGCCCTCATCATCCTCTTCTATCTTGGCGCTGATGGCTCCGGATGGACAGTTGTCTATATAAGATATGTCCGTCGTGGCCTCACAGGGGGCCTGGTTGACTTCTACCTTGCGTATGAGCCTGGGGAAGGCGTCGGCCTCCAATACGGGTATCTGGGGTTCCCCATCGATGGTCAGGGACAGGGCGCGGGTGGGGCACAGGACCACGCACTCGCCGCAAAAGTTGCACAGTTCGGGATCGATGTCCACCCTTGGCTTTTGCACCAACCGATTCCCCTCCACCTCTGGTTCTGAGAGGGTGATCGCCTCACGGGGGCACACGGTGGCACATATCTCGCAGCCGCAGCAGCTTTCATGATCCACGGTCAGTTCTGAACGCCTTATGACCATGGGGCGAGAAAGGACAAGGGCCTCCTCGCTATCTTGTTTGATGGTTTTTCCTCGTGTTGGCATGGTTCCTATCCTCTCATTTGCCCATATACTCGTCACGGCAGAGCCGCGTTATCAGTTCTCTGTCACTGTCAAGAATGGATACCTCCAGGGCCATCTCGCCGGGCAGGGCATGGGTGGCGCAGGCAAAGCACGGATCGTAGGCCCGGAAAGCCATCTCCACCTTGTCCAGCAACCCTTCGGTGATCACCTTGCCCCCGCCGATAAGGGCCTGTGCCGCCTTTTTGATGGACATGCAGATGGCGGCGTGATTGTTGGTCGTACCCACGATGAGGTTCACCTTTTCTACAATGCCGTTCTCATCGGTGATATAGTGGTGGGTCAGCGTTCCCCGGGGCGCCTCGACAATGCCCACGCCCTCGGTCGGTGTCTCTTTGGGGATAACGCGCACCTTGGGATCGGTGATCTGGGGGTCGTGGGCCAGTTCCAGGGCCCTCTCGCCGGCATTGAGCATCTCGATGAGGCGCGCCCAATGGGTGGCCAGCGTGGCGTGCACGGGCTTGCCCCCCATATAGTCGTAGAATTCCTCATAGGCCTCCTGAGCGCGCGGCGTGGACATGCCGTCGGCCGCATTCAGGCGGCTCAGGGGAGTGGCGCGGTACACGCCACTGTTCATACCGTCGGTGAAACCCTGCCAGCCAAACTTTTTCAGGTATGGGAACTTGACATAGGTCCAGGCCTCCACGTGCTCTCCCACGTGTTCCTGATATTCGTCCGGCGCGTAGCGGGCCACTTCCTTGCCCTCCACATCCACCACGCGCACGTGACCGTCATAATAGTTCACGTGGTTCTGGTCATCCACGAGGCCCATGCTGTGGGTGCGGTGCAGATAGGTGTCGCTCAGGATCATCTCCTTGTATTCCTCGTTGCCCAGCACGGCGTCCCGCCAGAGATCAAGGGAGAACAGGCCAAACTCTACAAAATGCTCGCCAAGGGTTATCAACTCCTCCTGCATCTCGGGCGTTACCGCCTTGGCCACCCCACCGGGCAGGGCCAGCACGGGATGCACAAAGCGTCCCCCGAGCATGGCCACCACCTCATGGGTCTCCTGCAGGTGCTGGATCACCCTTTTGGCCATGGTCATGCCCACCTTGGCTACCAGGCCAAGGATATTGCGTTGGGCGGGATCCACCTCGGGACCGACGATGAAATCGGGGCCGGCCAGCACGAAAAAGTGGGTGGCGTGGTCCCCCGAGACAAAGGCATTGTGTACCATCTCGCGTATCTTGAGGGCCGTGCGAGGAGGCGTCACGTTGTACACGGCATCGGCCGCCTTGGCGGAGGCCATGTGGTGGGCCGTGGGGCACACGCCACAGATGCGCTGGGTGATGCGTGGCATCTCCTCCACGGGGCGCCCCTCGCAAAAGGATTCGAATCCGCGAAACTCGGGCACCTGGAAATAGGCGTTCTCCACGTCGCCCGCGTCGTTCAAAAAGATGCTAATCTTGCCATGTCCTTCCAGGCGTGTGATGGGATCTATGGTGATACGTTTCACGTTGTAACCTCCTCGTCGCCATCTCCATTTGCCTGCGATGCACATCTCTGGCCCGATAGTTCATCGGACATCTTGGCCCTGTGCAGGAACGATTCCGCCAGGCTGAAGCGATAGAAGGTGCCCACGGGATCCACGATGGTGTTCAGCACTTTTCTGATCTCCTTATCGCTTTCCCCTTCAAAGCCGGCCACGATGGCATCGAGCAGGGCAGCTCCTTGATCCACAACCCCGTCCGGCGGCCCGTAGCAGCCCCTGCAGGGCATATTGGCCTCCACACAGAGGGCGCCACACCCGGCATGGGTGGCGGGGCCCGCACAGATTATCCCCTGCTCCAGGAGACAGCGGTCCGGCTCCGGAATGATCTCGTGGGGACGATAAAAGCGTTCCACGCGGATCTTTCCCTTGCGTTCCAGGGGGCACTGGTCGCAGACCGTCCTCTCGTCGACGCCCAACAGACTACCGGCTGGCGGCAGCTTGTTCTCTATGACCTGGGTCATGGCTTTCCAGATCTGTTCGTGATTGGGCGGGCACCCGGGGATCTTGTAATCGACGGTCACCACCTGGCCCAGGGTGCGCACCTGATTGCACAGGGTGGGTAGGGTGAGGGTGCCCTCTGGCATCTCGTACGTCGCCTGGGGCAGTACCCCGAGGGGGTTGTGTACACCGGGGGCCTCTTTCATGGCTCGATCCAGTGCATGGTCCGGGCCCTTGATGTTGCCCAGACTGGGAATACAGCCCTCCATGGCACAGGAGCCCAGGGCCACGAGGACCTTGCTCTTTTTGCGAAGCAGGTGGGCGATATGGACATCCTCGTCCGTCCTTATCGCCCCGTTAAAGAGGGTGACATCTATATGGCCGTCGGCCATCTCTTCCACGTCTTTATATTTGAAATCCATGGCACAGGGCCAGAAAACGATATCGGCAACCTCGGCAAGCTCCAGGAGATGTTCTCCCAGTTCCACGATGGCTATGTCGCAACCGCCGCATGCCGCGGCCCAGTACACAGCTACATTCAGTTTGC
>CAZMOW010000055.1:0-15303 GCA_964567975.1 uncultured Anaerolineales bacterium
GGCGAGTGGCCCGGCGTGTGGAGCACCTGTATGCTCAACTCGCCGACGGATAAAGTGTCCCCCTCTTGAAGCAGGTTGTCCGCCTCCAAACCCTGGGGGATGTGGGGAGAAAAGGTGCGAAAGAGCGTCGGGGGGTGGTGCAACTGCTCGGCCTCGCTCTCGTGGATGTGCAACGTGGCGCCCGTTTCCCCTTGTAGCGGGTCCGCGGCCAGAATATGGTCGAAGTGAAAGTGAGTGAGCACGATATCCGTCGCTTCCAGGCCCGCCGCGCGGACGGATTTCAGTATGCGTTCCGCTTCCTCGCCGGGGTCGATGATCATGGCTTTATCCGTTTGCTCACAGCCTACAATATAGCAGTTGCTCTGCAGTCTGCCGACGACGAGACGCTCCAGTAGCATAGTCATCTTTATTCTACTTTTTTCTCCTCTTCAGTTTCGTGCCCCATTTCTTCTTTGGCCCTGCGAAAGAATCCCCTGGTGACCCATGTTTTGATCATGGAGCAGCCGATGGGTTCCCACCCCGTGTGACAGAGATTCTGCATCAGGAAAAAGAGAGCCTCTCTGCCCTCGCGGCAGACGATATTGTAGCGGAACTTTTGGCCCGACGGCAGTTCATAGACCAGCTTTCTGTTGACAGTGTACGCGTAATTATCATCGAGGCTGGAGAGAAGCCAGTTGAGCACGTCTTCGTCCGTGGACTGTATGCATAGATTATTTGTCGATTTGAAATCCAACGTCACGAGATCGTATATCACCCTGCCTCCCAAAGCTCTGCTAACAAAACTCACCTATCTATGCTATAGCAAAAACCGTGATTTGACAAGGACTGAAGGAGGTGTATACTGTTACATGATGGAACGTAACAAGTTTTGTTTCGGGTGTTCTCACGGATCTGCCATCCGGATCGAGAGAGCCATGGCGGTAACGGTGGAAATCGCGAGCAGGCTTAGTTCGTTCTGCAGCAAGTGTTTATTGTGTACGTTTTAGGAGGGCAGATACGAATGTCTGACGATGTTTACGGAAGCGCGGGATTTGAAGATACCGCCGATGACGAAGAGTTTGAAGAGACGGTCGAAGAGTTTGAAGAGACGGAAGAGGCCGTCGAGGCTGGGATGCCGGAGGAAGAGGACATGGCCGACGAGGATCGCATCACGGGTACAGTAAAATGGTTCAATACAGAAAAGGGTTATGGATTTATTTCCAGAGAGAGTGGTAGCGACGTGTTCGTTCACTATTCTGCCATTCGAGGAAGTGGATTCCGCAACCTAGCCGAGGGCGACCGAGTTGAGTTCAGTGTAGAGTCCAATCCCAAGGGGCCTCAGGCCGTCGACGTGGTCAAGGTGAGCAGCTACGACTACTAGAGCTTCCGAACACTCGAAACGGGCATCGAGAAGATGCCCGTTTTTTTGTTGTCTCCCATCGTCTCATTGCCCTGTTAGGTATACGTGTTGTGTTGGATAGGGCATGATGATGCCTTCCTCTTCGAATCGTTTCAGGATCGCCAGGTTGATGCTCTGCTTCACCTCCATGTGCGTGGAAAAGTCCGACGTCAGGACGTGATACAGGACGTCAAAGTCGAAAGAGAATTCTCCGTAGCTGCTGAAATATGCGCGGTCAAAGCGCACATCCTGTTGGGCACCGATGATCTCCTCCAGCATGCAGGGGATCTTTTGGACTTTTTCGTAAGGCGTTTCGCAGGCTACGCCGATGGTCAAAGAGACCCTTCGTTCGGTCATATGTCTGTAGTTGCGAATGCGGCTGTTCAACAGATCGCTATTGGAGATGACGATCTGTTCCCCCGCCAGACTGCTTAGCCTCGTCGTCTTGAGGCCGATGTGCTTCACCCTTCCACGAAAATCTCCTATGCTGATGAGATCACCTATGATAAAGGGCTTGTCCAGGCTTATGGATAGGGAGGCGAAAAGGTCGCCCAGCATATTCTGCACGGCCAAAGCTATGGCGATGCCCCCGATCCCCAGACTGGTGATGAGTGCCGTGGCCTCGACCCCGGGGATGTTATCAAGAGCCATGAGAATGAGCAAGCTGAAAAGCACAAGGCGTATGACAAATCCCAGGGCTGTATAAGTGGTGACCTGTTCGGCTTCCTCCTCGGTGTGTTCCTCCTGATAGTGGGCAAGCCAGAAGGAGATAAGAGCATCGCCCCAGATCGCCACTTGTAAGAAAAAGGCTATGAAGGCTGTGGTTCGGGCCCAGGTGCTCACGTGAGGGGAAAGTGTGAGAAATAGTGTGCTGACGTATAGGGACCAGATGATGAAGATTACCGTTTTCGTTTTTGTGGAGAGCGTGCTGGTCAGATCGCTGGCTTTGCTCTTGGGGAACAGTCTTGCGAGTCGTTGGACGAGGATCCCTTGGATGATCTTGAACAGGATAAAGCTTATCAGACCGGCGCTCAGGGCCAAGAGCCAACTCCGTACTGAGTTCATCAGATAGGTGCGTTCGAGAAAGGCCATATTTCCTCCTTCGGCTGTTGGTTTACGATGGGTCTGCGGTCGAGCGCCCTCGGGACTGACAGTACTCTATCAGTACCGCCTCATCGATATCGATCCCCGGACCTGCTCTTTGGGGTACGGGCACCCGCCGATCCACAAGGCGGATGGTCTCTATCAAGAGGTCGTCTCGCAGGGCGTTGGGATTGCAGTGGAACTCTACCACCGGCTCGGGGGGCCACACTGTCCACCCTCTCCCCATCCTGCGATGCCCGTGTCCGTTCGGATGCGTACCAGGAGACTGTTGCGTGCTGGAAAAACGCATTGGGAAGAAAGGAAGCGTTCCTGGCCCAGGGGTACTCGCAGAACAAATGTCTCTATGCTTTCGATTCGCATCGGCTTATCCCTCTCTACGAGTTCTCATTATCCGTGTTGGTAACATGGGAACAAGTATAACGTGAAAACGTGCCATCCCGCAAGATGTCGTAGTTTGCGCCTGAGAGAATCAGTCCCTATGATCGCCGTTGTTCTGACCTCACCAGGTGGAAACCAAGGACGATGGTGACGAGCACGAGGAATACCACCGAACACGTAAAGAGTTCCTGTGGTATGACGGGGTCCTGTGTTTGGGTAGGTGACCCGGCTGGTGGCGGCCCCACCATGGTGGGAAGTGCCCTGACGTACCTGTCAGGGGTGGGTGTTGATCTCGACTCCGTCTCTTTCTCTCTTTCCTCTGAAAGCCCTTTCTCTGTGGCCGTCGCCTTTTCTACAAGGATGTCGGATTCTCCCTCGCGGGTTGGCTCCGAGGGGTCGGTCGTCGGTTCGATGAGGCTTTCCTCTGGGGAGGGTGTTTTCTCTACATGGGGAGTGCTTGTTTCCGTCTCTTCTTGGGGAGATGGTTCAGGAGGAACGTCAGTATACGTCAGCGTTGGTGTTGCCGATGGCCCTGCGGCGGTTGGACTGGGGTACATGGTGTCGTCCGTTGAGGCAGGGGACGTTGGGGGAGGCGGTGGGGGATAGTCGTCGGCCCTGACAGCAAGGGGGGAAAGTAAAGATATCAGGAGAGCGAGGAGGGAGGCCTGGCATATGATGCGCGGGTGGTACGCCGAGGTGTGGCGTGGGCGTCCGCGATCTGCGGATTGAGCGTGTGCCGCAACGTGTGATTTTCCCTTGCTGACGACCATCCTCCTCCTTTCTCTTGAGCCTGGATATACAGGGACATGGTAACATCCATTAGTGTAACAGAAAGCGCCTTTTAGACCAACAATCTTGGAGAATTTTACAAAATGATCTCTGTAAGCTATAATTGCTTTGGTGATAGAGTAGTGTATAGTATGGGGTTTTTGCGCCTTTGGGCGCTTTTTTCGTTTCTATCGACAGAATGAGGTGTCTGAATATGTCAGAAAAAGTTCATTTCCTCACACCTGAGGGCAAAACCAAATTGGAGAAGGAGCTGGAGAAGCTCAAGAAGGAAAAACGTCCCCAAGTGGCTGCTAATCTGAAAGCGGCCATACAGGAGGGGGATATAAGCGAGAATGCTGGTTATGAGGAGTCAAAGCGCGAACAGGCCTTTGTAGAGGGGCGCATCAGGGAGATTGAGGCCATTCTTGCCGATGCGGAGATCGTCGAGGACTCGGATTCCCATGGGACGGTGGAGGTTGGAGCGCACGTTACCATAAGCGAGCAGGGAGTCTCAGAATACGAGACGTATCACATTGTGGGTTCGGCAGAAGCCGACCCCTCGGAAGGACGCATTTCCAACGTCTCTCCTTTGGGAAAGGCCCTCATTGGGAATCGCGTTGGAGAAGAAGTTGAGGTGAATACGCCTGCCGGTATGCTTTCTTTTGAGATCATCGCTGTAGAGTGAGGGCGGCTGTGATCCTGGTCAGATAGGGGCCGGCGCACTTGATGGTGTTCACCGGTGGGCGGATTGAACGGTAGGCGTGGACCGAGGGTATAGTAGAGGGAGTCTTGATGTCATCGACGAGCATTCATCGACAGCAGAGGATGGAAAAGTTGGATCGCCTGCAGGAAAAGGGTATCGAGCCCTATCCTGCACGGGTGGAGCGTACCCATACCACCGTGGAGGCTTTGGAGGCGTTTCAAGAGGGGGAGGAGGCGGTTCAGGTCGCGGTGGCCGGTCGTCTGATGTCCATACGCGTGATGGGCAAATCGACCTTTGCCCACATACGTGATGGCTCCGGGCGCCTCCAGATCTATCTCCGCTATGACCGGTTAGGTGAGGAACGCTACGAGCTTTTCTGCGACGAGATCGATATTGGCGATTTCGTGCAGGTCGAGGGGGAGCTCTTTCGCACGCGAACGGGAGAGATCACGGTACAGGTTACCTCTTGGAAGCTCCTGAGCAAGGCCCTGCGCCCGCTGCCTGAAAAATTTCATGGCCTGAGGGATACGGAGACGCGCTATCGTCAGCGCTATCTCGACCTCGTCGCCAACGAGAACGTTCGGGAGATCTTTTGCACCCGAACACGCATCATCACCGCGCTGCGGCACTTTTTGGATGAGGGGGGTTTTTGGGAGGTCGAGACGCCCGTCCTACAGCCCATTTATGGTGGGGCGGCGGCGAGGCCCTTTACCACCTATCACAATGCTCTGGATCGTACCCTATACCTGCGTATTGCTGACGAGCTGTATCTGAAACGTCTCATCATTGGCGGTTTCGACCGCGTATACGAGGTCGGCCATAACTTTCGTAACGAGGGTGTTTCCACGCAACATAATCCTGAATTCACGGTCATGGAACTCTATCAGGCCTATGCGGATTATCACGACATGATGGCTCTGGTGGAGGAGATGTATTTCACCATCGCCAACGAGGTTTTGGGAGGTCCGGTGCTCACCTTTGAGGGGCAGGAGATCGATCTCACGCCTCCCTGGAAACGGATCACCATGCGCGATGTCATCCTCCAAGAAAGCGGCATCGATATCAAAGTCTATGATGACTACCAGCGACTGTGGGAAGCTGTTCGGGATAGGGGATTGGACGTGACTGAGCAGCCGAACTGGGGGAAGCTGGTGGAAAAGCTCTTTGACGAGGTCGCGGAACCGACCCTTGTACAACCCACGTTTGTCATGGACTATCCCATCGAGATCTCGCCCCTGGCCAAGAAAAAGCCCGACGAGCCCCGTTTTGTGGAGCGATTCGAGCACTTTATTGGCGGGCTGGAATGTGGTAACGCCTTTACTGAGCTTAATGATCCCCTGGATCAGCGAGAACGTTTTGCCGCTCAGAAACGGGCGGCGCATGAGGGCGACGAGGAAGCACATCCCATGGACGAGGACTTTGTTGTGGCCATGGAATATGGCATGCCGCCCACGGGAGGACTTGGTATCGGGATCGATCGCATGATCATGCTCTTTACCGATCAATCCTCTATTCGGGAGGTTATTCTCTTTCCTTTGCTTCGCCAGAAATAAGGGGCTGGGGCCAAAGATGGCAGGTGCCTCGCGCTCAGTATACGGGCCCCTGTCGAAGCATCATGAACTCGGCGTGATCGAGCGCCTCGGCGGCCGTTTCCTCGCCTTCCGCCACTTGCAGGCACGTATCGTATATCTTTTGACCTGCCTGTTCCAGCGTCTCCTCTCCGCTGATGATGGTGCTGGCGTCGATATCGATATCCGCTCCCATGCGCTGGTAGGTGTGGATGTTACCGGTGACCTTGATGACGGGGGCGATAGCGTTTCCCATGGGGTTTCCTCGTCCCGTGGTAAAGACGACGATCTGGCTGCCCGCGGCCACCAGCCCGGTGACGGAGGCCAGGTCATTGCCCGGCGTATCCATGAAGGATAGACCGGACTGCGAGGGAGGCTCGCCGTAGGCCAGCACGTCGACGATGTGCGATGTGCCGCCCTTGAGCACATCGCCAAGGGCTTTTTCTTCCACGGTGGTGATACCGCCACGAATGTTCCCCGGACTGGGTTGCTTGCCCATGAAATCCTCGCCCGTCGCTTTGAGGTGTCTTTCGCAACGGGCGATGGTCTCCAACAGGCGCTGGGCTATGTCGGGCGATTCCGCACGCTTGCTGAGGACGTGTTCGGCTCCTAACAGCTCGCTGGTCTCGGCAAGAATGGCCCGTGCCCCATGCTGGACCATGAGATCGCTAAAGACGCCCATGGCGGGGTTGGCGGCCATGCCTGAGGTGGCATCCGATCCCCCGCATTCCAGCCCGATGGTCAGTGAGGAGACGGGACAGGGCTCGCGTTCGAGATCGCTGGCGTCATGGAGCATGGCCCGGGCCAGAGTTGTTCCCTTTTGGACGGTTGCTCGCGTACCTCCCAGTTTTTGGATGGTGAGGAGTTCGCATGGGCTCGTCCCCTGTGACACGCGATCTGCCAGATCGGTGGCGTCGAGGGTTTCGCAGCCCAGGCTGATGATCAGGGAGCCGATGACGTTGGGATGTCTGCCATATTGGGCCAGCAGGCGAGTGGCCACTTCGATGTCGCCCTCCGTTTCGCCACAACCGCCGGAATAGTCGAGAAGGGCGGCACTGTCGATCCTGGAGGCTATGAGGCGAGCCGCATGCAGGGCGCAACCGCAACTGGGGATTACGGCCACCAGGTTTCGTACGCCCACCCTGTCGTCAGAACGCCGATAGGCCATGAATAGATCCTGTTCCGTCACGACTCTTTTGCTCCCCTCACACTTTGCAGATTATGGGTGTGCACATGTTCCCCGGGCATGATCTGTGCCGTGGCCACTCCTATGCTGGAGCCATACTTTATGATCGCATTATCCTTTTTTATGACCCTGAGCGCTACTTTGTGTCCAAAAGGTATGGGATCACGGGTCTTTATATTCAGGGCACCCTCGTCGGTGGAAAGGGTAACCGCTTTGGGCAGGTCCGATAGGGCGACTGCCACGTCGTCTTTTGGTGATATTATTAATATGTTAGCCACAGATATGCTCCCGATCGATTCAGATTTCTTGCCAGGGTTATGCCCTTTAGCATGGTCGATTTCTACCGACAGAGGGTAACATGGGAAAGGGGGCCCGTCAAGTTGTCTGGTTCTTATCGTTCCAGAAACTGACTATGGCGAGGGTGGTCGTTGGTTTCAAGGAGGGCAGAGCAAATTTGACAGACATGAAATCTGTGGTATACTCATTGTTTGCTTATGCATCGGATTCATACGTCCCGTGGCAGTTTCTCTCGCCGCGGCGTTGATCTTGTTATCTATCTATGAACTGACGCTTGGCTTCAGACTCTGTACCCCTTGCATTTATCTCTCTCAGTTTCATTCATTGGCGAATATGACTGAGCATTATCCAGTTAATTGGATGCCTATATCCGATGCAGTCGAATTCGAGTTATTGTCTATAAGGAGATTGGCAGCTTATGGTGGCCTCGGAAATGATGCATACTGCCCCAAAGAACTCTTTGGCGACGCACCGTAAATCCTATGCGCGCAGTCCTGAAATTATCTCGATTCCCGATCTTATTAAGACACAATTGGAAGCTTTTGAGGACTTTCAGAACGACAAACTACGCGAGTTGTTCGACGAGATATCTCCCATTGTCAGTTTTAACGAGAATTTGGAACTGCATCTCCCCGGCTATGACAAGGAGTTGAACCGGGAATTTGGGCTCGATTATCGTTTTGATGAACCCGCTTATTCTGAAAAAGAGTGTCGCAGGAGAGGTGCTACATATGCGGCGCCTCTGTATGTCAAGGTTTTGCTGTATAACAAAAAGACCGATCAGCCCATCGTGCAAGAGGTCTATATGGGCGATTTTCCCATGATGACTTCGACGGGTACCTTTATCATCAACGGGACGGAGCGGGTGATCGTGAGTCAGCTCATCCGTTCACCGGGGGCTTATTTTGAGACGGAGCTTGATCGCCGAAGCGGGCGTCTGCTATGTGAGGCCAAGCTTATTCCCGACAGGGGAGCCTGGCTGCAGTTCCAGACCAGTCGCCGTGACTATATCTCGGTGCGCGTCGATCGCAAACGTAAAATGCCAGTGACGGTCTTGATACGGGCCCTGGGGGCCGTTTCTGACGGTATCGATGACGTCCCGCTGGAAAAAGGGTCCGATGAGGAGTTGAAGGCGCTCTTTGAGGATGTGGATACCGATCCTGACCGTTCGTATCTGGAAGCTACGCTCGATAGGGATACGACCACTTCTGCTGAGGAAGCGCTGGAAGAGGCGTACAAGAAGCTGCGTCCGGGCGATCCCCTGACACAGGAGAAGGCCAGGTCTTATCTGGAGTATCTGCTCTTTAACCCCCGTCGCTACGATCTGGGGCGCGTAGGGCGATACAGGATGAATCGTCATTTTGAGAACGATCTGCCCCTTGAGCGTGGTACGCTCACCAAACGGGATCTGACAAGTATCGTCAGACACATGTTCAAGGTGAACAATGGGGTCGAACCGCCCGACGACATGGATCATCTGGGCAATCGGCGCATCAAGACGGTGGGAGAACTTATTCAGAACAAGCTGCGCGTCGGCTTTCTGCGCATGGAGCGGGTGGTGCGTGAACGTATGAGCAGCCGCGATCCGGAGCAGGCCTCTCCCATCTCTTTGATAAACGTGCGTCCCGTGACGGCTGTACTGCGCGAGTTCTTTGGCGGCAGCCAGCTCTCCCAGTTTATGGGGCAGACAAACCCCTTGGATGAGCTGACCCATAAGCGGACGCTCTCGGCGCTGGGGCCGGGGGGTCTCAAGCGTCAGCATGCCGGGTTCGAGGTCCGCGACGTGCATCTGAGCCATTATGGACGTATCTGTCCCATCGAGACGCCCGAGGGCCCCAATATCGGCCTTATCGGGCGCCTGGCGACCTATGCAGAGGTCAATGATTATGGCTTTGTGGAGACGCCTTATCGTCGCGTCTGGAATGTGGTGCCCAACGATCCCGAACAGCTTGTAGGTCGGGAGATTCGTGAGCCGGTGGTCAACCCGGAGACGGGCGAGGTATTGGCCGATGGGGAGACGGTGATCCATGAGGCGCTGGCGGAAAAGATGGCCGAGTGGGATGTGGAGGAATATCAGGTGCGTCCCTTTGTCACGGACGAGGTAGAGTTCTTGTCCGCCGATGAGGAGGAGCGCTATGTGATCGCCCAGGCCAACTCTGAGATAGACGATCTGGGCCAGTTTGTGAGCGACAGGGTGTCTATTCGCTTCCGCGAAAGGTTCCTGTTCGAGGATATCGAGCGAGTATCTTACATGGACGTGTCGCCGCAGCAGATTGTGGGCGTCTCGGCCTCGTTGATTCCTTTCCTGGAGCACGATGATGCTAACCGGGCCCTGATGGGGGCCAACATGCAGCGGCAGGCCGTGCCCCTGTTGCTTCCCCAGGCTCCCACTATTGGGACAGGTATGGAGAGGGATGCAGCGGTAGACTCGGGTCAACTTGTGACGGCGGGGATGGAGGGTGAGGTCGTCCGTGTGCGTGGCGGTGAGATCGTCATTGATGGTAATCAGAACGGAGATGTGGAAACCCACACCCTGCGCAAGTTCGATCGCTCCAACCAGTCGACGTGCTTGAATCAGCGCCCCCTGGTGGAAAAGGGGGACCACGTAAAGCCGGGGCAGGTGATCGCAGATAATATGTCGACGGAGAATGGCGAACTGGCTCTGGGGGATAATGTCCTGTGTGCCTTTATGTCCTGGGGCGGTGCCAACTTTGAGGACGCCGTCATCGTCAGCGAGGAGCTTGTGCACCATGATCGTTTCACGTCCATTCACATCGAGGAGCACGAGATCGAGGCGCGCGATACAAAGTTGGGGATGGAGGAAATCACTCGCGATATCCCCAATGTGGCTGAGGATGCCCTGGCAAAGCTCGACGAGGAGGGTATCATCTATATGGGTGCCCGCGTTGGTTCGGGAGATATCCTGGTGGGTAAGATCACGCCAAAGGGTGAGAAGGAACTGACGCCGGAGGAAAAGCTGCTGCGCGCCATCTTTGGCGAGAAGGCGCGTGAGGTGAGAGATTCCTCGCTTCGCATGCCCCATGGTGATGAGGGCAAGGTCATCGACGTTCGGGAATTCACCCGCGAGGATAATCGGGATATGAAAGCGGGCGTGGAAAAGATGGTTATCGTGAGCGTTGCGCAGCGTCGCAGGCTTATGGTGGGCGACAAGATGGCGGGGCGCCACGGGAACAAGGGCGTAATATCTCAGATCGTCCCCGTTCAGGATATGCCTTACCTTGAGGATGGCAGGCCCATAGAGATCCTCTTGAATCCTCTGGGCGTCCCCGGTCGTATGAATATCGGGCAGGTGCTGGAGACGCACCTTGGTTGGGCTGCTGAGAGTTTGGGTTTCCGGGCAAGCTCGCCTGTGTCCGATGGGGCCACCGAGGACGAAATTGCCGCAGAACTGGCGCGGGCGTGGTTGATCGATCGCGCCTGGCATGATCTGAAAGAGGAGATGTGGGATTGGCTTGACGAACAAGATGTCGACACAGAAACCTTTGTGGATGACGAGGAGGCGATGGAGTTTTATCTGGGCAATTTCTTGAGTGAGCAAGAGATGCCCTCAGAAGAAATCTCTGATGTTCTGATGGACAAGGTAAAGAGCCGTCGCTTGTGGCTGCGCTATTGGCTGCAGGAAGGGGGCTATGACGCGGACGATGTGATGGTCTATGAGAACAATGGTCTGCCCCTGGAACAGAGAGAAGCCGCCGATGCATTGGCTCGGGAAGTTTGTCTGCGCTTCTGGTTACAGGATGCGGGGGAGGATGTAAGCGATCTTTCTTCCGAAGAGGTGGATGCGAGAGCGCTGGATGTGAGCCGGGAGACGAACGTGCCGCTGCCGACGACGGGCAAGATGGTCCTCTACGATGGCAGGACGGGTCAGCGCTTTGATGAGCCGGTGACGGTGGGCTCCATCTATATGCTCAAACTGGACCATCTGGTGGAGGATAAGGTGCATGCGCGTTCGACAGGACCTTATTCCCTTGTGACCCAGCAGCCACTGGGCGGCAAGGCACAGTTTGGTGGCCAGCGTTTTGGTGAGATGGAGGTTTGGGCTTTGGAGGCCTATGGTGCTGCCCATACTCTGCAAGAGATGTTGACCATCAAATCGGATGATGTGACGGGACGGGTCAAGACCTACGAATCCATCGTCAAGGGCCAGCCTATCACAGAGGTTGATATCCCTGAATCCTTCCGGGTGTTGGTCAAGGAGCTTCAAGGGTTGGGCCTTTCTGTCGAGGTCTATAATAGAAAAGGCGAGTCCTATCAGTTTATTCGCGAGGATAGGACGGAGATGCTGCCTAGGTTGGGCTTTGGCCTTGGCTTTGGGCCCTCCTCGTGATAATCAAGCCGGGGGAATCCTCGTTAAAGGCTCCCTCGGCTTTTGATATGTGCAGTATTCCTGTAATGCTTTTAGTATCCAATGGCCTTTTTGACAGTAGCTGACGTGAATGCTATAATTAGCATTCGTTGGCTGAAGTACGTTTATTTGTAAACAGGAGGCAGTTTTGCCGACGATCAATCAGTTAGTGCGTAAAGGACGGAAACGTCCAAAGAAAAAATCCAAAGCGCCGGCTCTGGGATATCGTTATAATTCCTTAAAGGATAGGCGTGTGGAACTGGATGAGGGAGCGCCGCAGTTGCGTGGCGTATGTACCCGAGTGGGTACGATCACGCCCAAGAAGCCGAATTCGGCACTGCGCAAGATCGCCAGGGTGCGTCTATCGAATGGTATTGAGGTTACAGCGTATATTCCGGGCGAGGGACACAATCTGCAGGAGCACTCGGTTGTGTTGGTGCGGGGTGGCCGTGTCAAGGATCTTCCGGGTGTACGTTACCACATAGTTCGTGGCGTGTTGGATGCTTCTGGGGTGGAGGAGCGCCGTCAGGGTCGTTCTCAGTACGGTGCTAAAAAGCCAGAAGAAGAGTAGGAGCGTTTTTCCAACATCGACTATTGATTTGAGATAGTTTGTTTTCACTTGACCTCTCATAGCAGAGGTTAATTTTTTCGGCAGCAGAAGTCTGGGCCGCATTTTGGAGGGTAAACAGGAATGCCGAGACGCTATCGGCCAGAACGAAGAGAAGTACCACCTGACATTCGATATAACAGCGAATTGGTGGCCAGATTTGTCAATCGCGTGATGCAGCGGGGGAAAAAGAGCTTGGCGCGATCCATCGTGTACGATGCGCTTGACATCATCGAGGAGCAGACAGGCAAGGATGCCCTGGAGGTCTTTGAGCAGGCCATGAATAACGCGACGCCGAGGCTGGAGGTCAAGGCCAGGCGCGTGGGCGGAGCCACATATCAGATCCCGATAGAGGTTTCTGCTCATCGAGGAAGGGCACTTGCGATGCGTTGGCTCGTGACATTAGCGGAGCGACAGCCCGGTAATGATTTTACGGAAAGGTTGGCGGCCGAATTGATGGATGCGGCCAATGATACAGGAGCAGCCGTTGCCAGGCGCGACGAAGCACATCGTATGGCTGAGGCTAACAGGGCTTTTGCACGTTATCGCTGGTAGGGGCTGATGAGGAGTTGCTTCCGGTGATCGTGTGTTCCTGTTAGTTTCTAGTGTCTCGCTTGTTTGCCCTCTGTTTCCCTCATCGATGGAGAAGGATTAGGAGTACACGGTGACGGAAAGCAGTGAGTTAGGTGAAACGCGGAATATTGGTATCATCGCCCATATCGACGCGGGCAAGACGACGACGACCGAGCGGTTCCTGTTCTACACGGGGAGAACCTATCGGCTGGGAAATGTCGATGAGGGCACGACGGTCACAGACTGGATGGAGCAAGAGCGCGAGCGCGGTATAACCATCGCCTCGGCTGCCGTCACCTGTTTTTGGAAAGATCATCGCATTAACATCATAGATACGCCGGGACACATCGATTTCACCGCCGAAGTTCAGCGCAGTTTGCGTGTCTTGGATGGTG
This sequence comes from uncultured Anaerolineales bacterium, assembly GCA_964567975.1. Classification (GTDB taxonomy): domain Bacteria; phylum Chloroflexota; class Anaerolineae; order UBA1429; family UBA1429; genus JAWLEV01. The sequence continues at coordinate 13,324 of CAZMOW010000055.1, forward strand.
GCGTCGTCATCTTTGATGCCGTCCGCGGGGTGGAGCCCCAGTCCGAGACGGTCTGGCGGCAAGCGGATCGCTTCGGTGTTCCGCGTATATGTTTCATTAACAAGATGGATAGAGTTGGGGCCGATTTCTGGCGCTGCATCGAGATGATCGAGGAGCGTTTGAAAACTGTACCTGTGGCGATACAGGTGCCCATCGGAGTCGAATCCTCCTTTGTCGGTGCGGTCGATCTGATCGACCGCGAGGCTTTTGTCTACGGCGAGGAGCTTGGACAGAAGCCTGAAAGGCGAGAAATTCCCGCCGCTTTGCAGGATGTGGTGGAAGAAAAGCGCAGGATCCTGGTCGAGAATATCGTGGAGACAGATGATGTCTTGCTCGCCAAGTATCTTGAGGGAGAGGAGATAAGCTCCGAGGAGTTGCACAGTGGACTGCGAGAGGCAACGTTGAGCGGGGAGATTGTTCCCGTTCTGTGCGGTTCGGCTTTGCGCAACAAGGGGATACAGCCGGTTCTGGACGCCATTGTAAATTATCTTCCTTCTCCCTTGGATGTTCCCCCGATTGAAGGGTTGCACCCCGAGACGGAAGAGGAGGCCGTGCGTCATGCGGATCCAGAGGGGCCATTTGCCGCTCTGGTTTTCAAGATTGTCACAGATCCGTTTGTCGGGCGCCTGGCTTATATGCGTGTCTATTCTGGTACCTTTGATTCCAATTCCTCGGTCTATAACTTTCCCAAAGAAAAGAAGGAGCGCGTCGGTCGACTCTTGCACATGTACGCCAATCATCGGGAGGAAGTCGAGCGGGTCTCTGCAGGAGATATTGCGGCCGTGGAGGGGCTCAAGTTCACTTTTACAGGAGATACCCTGTGTGATCGAGAGCACCCCATCCTGTTAGAGTCGATCAGTTTTCCAGAGCCTGTGATCTATGTGGCCATCGAGCCACGGACCAGCGCCGACGAGGAGGAGCTGTTAGAGGCGTTACAGTCCCTCTCTTATGAGGATCCCACTTTCCAGTTTGAGGTGGATGAAGGCGCAGGACAGACCATCATATCTGGGATGGGGGAGCTTCATCTGGAGATACTGGTAGAGCGCCTGATGCGCGAATTCAACGTGCAGGCAAAGGTGGGGCGGCCCCATGTGGCTTATCGTGAGACCATCACGCGGAAGGCGCGCGGTGAGGGAGAATTCTCCATCCAGCAGGGGGGCAGGAACCAGTATGCCAAGGTGATATTGGAGCTTGAGCCCCAGTCCAAGGGGGAGGGCACGACGTTCGAGAACAAGGTGCCCCCAGAGGTTATCCCCACCGAATTCGTTCGCATAGTCGAGGAGGCCGCGAAGGAGGCTCTGGCCGGAGGGGCGTTGGCCGGTTATCCTCTCCTGGATATGAAGGTGGCCCTCATCGACGGCGTTTTTGATGAAGATAGGGCTTCTAAAGCGGCCTTTCACAGTGCCACAGCGCGAGCCTTTCGGGACGCTCTTTTGGATGCGCGTCCCGTGCTTATGGAGCCGATGATGGATTTGGAGGTCATTGTGCCCCAGGAGAGCACGGGAGATGTGATAGGAGATCTCAATGCGCGCCGTGGTGAGGTCGAGGGCATGAAGCCTCTGGCCAGCGGAATGCAGGCCATCCGTGGGCACGTGGCGCTATCCGAGATGTTTGGCTATGCCACTGATTTACGGTCCATGACTCAGGGGCGCGGATCGTTCACCATGGAGTTTGATTATTATGCGCCGGTACCCGAGGCGGTGTCACAGCGGATCTTGGGTGGACCTCTATATGCTTCCTAGTGTTCATCGGATGGAAGCGCAAAGAGATGAGGAGTGCGTATTTGGCACATAGATGATATATGGTATAATCAGGGCGTTTGACTTTTGGGCGAGCGATAAAGAACAGGTTTGACAACATGTTAGCGAGAGGAGAGCGACATGGCCAAAGAAGTATTTGAGCGCACAAAGCCACATGTAAACATAGGCACCATCGGGCACG
>CAZMOW010000056.1:0-15189 GCA_964567975.1 uncultured Anaerolineales bacterium
GTTGAACCAATCAATACCTATGTGGGTTCTCGCATAAAGATTGAGATTGACACTATTGATGGAGTAAAAGGACAGACTCATCAGGCTACTCTTGTCCTTGAAACCTTTCTCTATGGAATATACGATCTCGAGAGACTTCTGCCCTATATCAAGGGGCAACACAAGAAGCCTGACCAGCCAAGCAGAAGAAGACTGCCACGCATTCATGTAGGAATGACGCGCCCGTCGCATTTGCTTTGCCTTGCAATGCATCGCGACCATGTTACAGATAAGGATGAACAAGACTTGAATGCTGCCGGGTGGTCTATGAAGGACCTAACGATTGACTGATCTTGTTCTCCTCCGGACTTTTATAGCATTCAACCTGAGTTACTAGATGATTGACACCTCATGGTATCAATCAAGGACAACCTGATGAAATTCCGCTTCGATCCCAACCTAGAATTCCAGAACCAGGCCATCGACGCCGCCGTGCGCCTTTTTGAGGGGGCGCCGCGCCAGGACACGGGCTTCTCCCTGATCTCTGAGAACGGCGTGGTGGGCAACCGCCTGCTGCTGAACGACGACGCGCTGCTGGAGAACCTGCAGCAGGTGCAGACCGACCCCCACCTGCACAACGGCACCCCCATGCCCGTCTCTGGGGCGCTGGACGGCCACGACTTTTCGGTGGAGATGGAGACGGGCACGGGCAAGACCTACGTCTACCTGCGCACCATCCTGGAACTCTATCAGGCCTATGGCTTTCGCAAATTCATCGTCGTCGTGCCCTCGGTGGCCATCCGCGAGGGGGTGCTCAAGACGCTGCGCATCACCCGCGACCACTTTAATCGGCTCTATGACAATCTGCCCTACCGCTTCTACGAGTACGACTCGGGCAACCTGGCCCGCGTGCGCCAGTTCGCCGCCAGCCACGACGTGGAGATCATGGTCATGACCCTGGATTCCTTTAACAAGGACACCAACATCTTTAACCGCCGCATGGATCGCATGATGGGGCTCAAGCCGCTGGAGTTGGTGCAGGCGGCGCGGCCCATCCTGATCCTGGACGAGCCCCAGAATATGGAGAGCGAGATCGCCCGCCAGGCCCTGGCCAGCCTCCATCCCCTCTTCAAACTGCGCTATTCGGCCTCCCATCGGCGGCTCTACAACCTCATCTACCGCCTCACCCCCGTCGATGCCTACAACCTGCGCCTGGTGAAGCAGATCGAGGTGGCCTCGGTGGTGCAGGATCACGACGCCAACCGCGCCTACGTCAAGTGCTACTCCGTGGACGCCAAAAAGACGGTGGTCAGCGCCCGGCTGCAGGTTTACGTCCGCGAGAAGAGCGGCCCCGTGCCCAGGACGCGCACCGTGCGCGCGGGCCACGATCTACACGAGATCACGGGGCTGGACGCCTACGAGGGCTTTGTGGTGGAGGAACTCGACGCCGGTTGGGGCGAGGTGCGCTTTGCCAACGGCGTGGTGGTGGAAGCGGGCGAGGAGCGCGGCCCCGAGCACGAGATCATCGCCCGGGTGCAGATCGCCCACACCATCGAGGAGCATATGCGCAAGGCCCATCGCCTGCGCAGGCGGGGCATCAAGGTGCTCTCCCTCTTTTTCATCGACCAGGTGGCCAACTATACGGCAGAGGAGGGCTACATCCGCCGTACCTTTGAGCGCCAATTCGACCGTCTCAAGCAGTTGGACCGTCCCTGGGCGCAGGCCTACCGCCACGTGGACGTGGCCGACGTGCAGGGCAGTTATTTTTCCGAGTACAAGTCCGAGAGTTATATGGAGAGCGACGCCGACGCCTACGACCTGATCATGCGCGACAAGGAGCGGCTGCTCTCCTCGGATGAGCCGGTAGAGTTCATCTTCTCCCACTCGGCGCTGCGCGAGGGGTGGGACAGTCCCAACATCTTTCAGATCTGCACCCTCAACCGCACCATCTCCACCATCAAAAAGCGACAGGAGATCGGGCGCGGCATGCGGCTGGCCGTGAATCAGGAGGGCGAGCGCGTCTTTGACGAGCAGGTCAACCGCCTGACGGTGGTGGCCAACGAGAGTTATCGCGAGTACGTGGATCGCCTGCAGACCGAATATATCGAAGAAGTGGGCACCGGGCAAGAGCCGCCTAAACCCAAGAACGCCCGCAAGCGCAAGACCGTGCGCCTCAAAAAGGGCTACGAACTGGACCCGGCCTTCAAGGAGCTCTGGCAGCGCATCGCCCAGCGCACGCGCTTCCGCGTACAGTTGGATACCGAGGCCCTGATCGAGGCCTGTGCCGAGGCCGTTGGTCCCATCACCATCTCCCCGATCCAGGTACGCACCACGCGCGGGCGCGTGGATCGCATCCGCGAGCGGGGCACGTTGGAGACCACGGTGTTGGGCCAGGGAGCGGTCAGCGTGGAGCGCGAGTACCAGGTGCCCCACGTCACGGCGCGGCTGGCCGAGGAGACGCACCTCACCCGGCGCACGCTGCGCCACATCCTGCAGCGCGCGGGGAATCTGGGTCAGGTCTTTAACAACCCCGCCGAGTATCTGCAGCGCGCCGCCCAGGCCATCAATCGCGCCAAGCGACGCTTTTTGGTCGATGGCGTGCAGTATCTGGAGAGCGGCGACGCCTACGAGATGTCCCTGTTCGAGGATATGACGGGCTACGAGAGCGAGGACGGGAACCCGCCCGGGCTGTTGCCCATCGAGAAGTCGATCTACGACCACGTCATCTATGATTCGGGCGTGGAGCGCGACTTTGCCGCGGGACTGGAGGAGATGGACCAGGTCAAGTTGTTCATCAAGCTGCCCGACTGGTTCACCGTGCCCACGCCCATCGGCGACTATAATCCCGACTGGGCCATCGTGGTGCACAAGCAGAATGCCTTCGGCGAGATGATCGAAAAGCTCTATCTGGTGACGGAGACAAAGGGCACGCTGGACGAGGATGAACTGCGGGGCACGGAGAACATGAAGATCACCTGCGCCGGCCGTCACTTTGAGACCCTCGACGTGGATTATGCCGTGGCGAACAGTATCGAGGGCCTGCTGCCACCCTGAGAGACCCTAAAGATGTTTGAGCTGATGTTAGAACTCAGGATGCCGTGCCGACGCAGCGCATCTTTGGTGTCAAGCGGAAGTGGCGAAAAACCTTTGAGGTCTTTTTGACAGTGAAGGTCAGATAGCGGATCGCTGATCCGCCCGACGCTGCCTGTGGGATTCGCTTTGAAAATGTGCTACAATGGGCGCACCAGATAAGGTCCCTCCGGATCGAAAGGGAGTCCGCCATGCCAGAGGAAGATAGGTCAAGCAAGAGGAAAGCCCCCCGTCAGCGGCAGCAGGCACAGCGGGAGAGCCAGCACCACCAGCCGCCAGCCCATGAAACCACCGAACCACAGGCGACCCCCTCCCCAGCGGCGGGCGTGGCTGCCCTGCTGGACCGCGAAGCCGCCACCCTCTCCCCCGAGGACGTACGCGCCCTGCAGCGCAGTCTCCCCAACAGCGCCATCGCACGGCTGGCGACCTCGGGGCGCGCCCAGGCGGCCCTGCGCCGCGAGATGGTGCGCCGCGTGGGCCCCGACGGTGATGAGGGCGGTACCTCCCCCACCTTCCCCATCAACCTCGACCGCGCCGTGCCCCTGGGGGGTGGCTACCAGGCCCACCTGCAATTGCAGGCCACGCTGCGCTGGAACCCCTTTGCCCTGCGCGTGGACGGTGAAGACAATGGCCTGCGCATCGAGGAGGACGGGGAGGAACGCGCCAACCTGCGATTTGGCTCCGGAGGGGCGTTCCGTTCCCTGGGCGTGGATACGGGGCAGTTCTCTGCGGGGTATAGCGAGGAGGAGGGCTTTGATGCTGGCGCCGAGGCGGGCCCCGTCTCCGCCAGCATAGAGGGGCGCGAGGCCGAGATCACAGTGGACGCCCTGGGCATCATCTGGTCCCAGCGCATGCAGGAGATGGTGGAGGAGGTGGGCGAGGTGACCAGCGATTTCACCTTCGGCTTCGCCTTTCCCACGGGAGAGGACGTGCGGCTGACCTCCGCCGAGGCCGACCTGGGCGTCTCCTTTGGCCCCGAACAGGCCCGCCTGCTCGGGGAGTTGAATATCGCCACCCAGTACGGCGCGAGGGGAGAGTCGGTCACCGCCGCCTCTGGAAGATTGGCCGTGGAGGTGAACGTGCTGGGCATGGAACGAACCTTTACCCTTTTCGAGGGCGAGGGCCGCGCGGCCAGTATCAGCCGCTTCGGCGCGCGCTACGAGTCCACCATCGTGGAGATGGCCCTGCGCCACGCTTTTGGACGCACGGCCGCGGACAGCGGCGCCGCCGGCGACATCGCCTCCGCCGAGGCCAGCGTGCGTTACCTCGTCGAGCGCTTTAACGGCCACTACCGAGAGGGCTACACGCGAGTGCGACAGGCCGTCATCGACCACTTTGCCGGGGAATTGGAGGTCGAGGCCGACAGTCTGCGCCTCATGGACACCGTCGACACCAGCCGCGGAACGCCCCTGAACTATGTACCCCGGGCCGTGGCGGACAGGTTCGACGCCGTGACCGTCAACCCCTACTGCCGCGCGCGCGTCACCTCACTGATCCTGCCCGATCCCGACCCGCCAGGGGCCGCAGAGGTGGATTTCGTGTGGAACTATGTGGTGCGCGAGGCGGCAGAGATTCGAGGCGACCTGCCCCGCTGGCGGGCCATGGCGGCTGAGGACATCCCCGAGGAAGAGCGCTGGCCCCCAGGCGTTCCACAGTACTAGAGGCTTCCCCCTCTCCCATGTGTGGGAGAGGGGGAAAGAGTGCTGTCACCACTTGCAGATCAACGGCAGATAGAGGGCGCCTCCCACGCGCGGAGCGCTAACCGTGGTGGTCAGCATCTTTGTAGTCTCCGCCTCGTACTCTGCATAGCCCGAGACCGTGTACGTACCGCCGGCCTCGGCCGCCGTGTCCCATACGTCGTGGAACGCCGCCGCCTCGTGGGGCGGTAGGTCGGCGATCTCGTGTGCGAAAGCGTGCACCAGCTCCGCCCCCTCATCGCGAACCTCTATGTGAGCCGTCGCCGAGAGGGGCACAGTGCCCGTGTTGCTGAAGGCCAGAGTGGTAGTCACCTGCTCACCCACCTCAAAGGCGTTGGGCGCGGCCCCAAAGCCGACGATGCGCCCCGACCGGATGCCCAGGGCAAAGGGGGCCGTCTCCCGGTCCAGCATCTGCCCCTGACCGTTCCACAACGTGACCTGCACATAGTAGTCGTTGGCCGCGTGGCCCGCGCTGTCCCATCGCGGCGAGAAGGACGCCGTGCCCTGCAGATCGTCAAGCTCCTGCAGCAGGAGCCCGTCCACCATCTGCGCCGCCCCATACTCTTTGACCACGGCCTCGACCAGCACGTCCTGCGCCGCGCCCCCGTTCTCGATCTCCACATCGACCTGCACCGAGGTTCCCTGAGGATACCTGTCCCTGTCCGTAGAGACGTCGGCTATCTGCACCGTGGAGGAGATGGACTCGATGGCAAAGCCATAGTCCGTGTAAAAGATCGCGTCCGTGGTGGAGGCGTTGTAGTAGAAGGGATAGATGCGGATGGCGAGGGTGCTGGTGCCATCGCCATTGTCAAAGGTGTCCCAGCTATAGTCCTGCTCCGGATACCAGCCAGGGGCGGGCGGCTCGGGCACGCCTCCATAGGCGTCTTCGGTGTGTTCCACCTCTGTCAGGGGCAGATTCAGGCCGCTGGTGGTGCTCATGCTCGCTCGTGTCACCAGGACCACGTCCTGCACCTGATACATATCGGGATAGGTGAGAAAACGCACGTAAAAGGGCACCTGGGGCTCGCCATCCACCTGCAGCAACTGCCCGCCAGGGCCAGGGATGCTCACCCGATCCACGCCTCCCTGAGAAACCACTTCATAGTTGGGAACAACCACGTCGAGGGCAGCGGGTGGTGTGGAGAGGAGCTCGGCATCTCCGACCGCGTCAGAGGCCGCCCCACCGCCGCCGCAGACGGCGTACTTGGGATCGCCGTAGAGGTTGTATTGCAAGGCCCACAGGCGCTTGCACTCGTTATCCTCAGGGGGCAAGGACAACAGGGACTGCTTGATTTCCGTCAATGCAGTGCCCGTGTTCTTGTGCGCTCCCACCCAGTTGTTCACAAACATCTCTGACACCTCGTTGTTGGTGGGGCGCACCGAGCGCTCCGTGGCCCCCACGTAGACCCCCGCACCGTGCTCCAGGAACGTCTCGGCCAGGGACGTGCCTCCACTGTAGTCGCCGGTCCAGCAGGCAAAGCCGAAGACAAAGGGATAGCTCTCGCCGAAATCCACGGGAAAATCGCCGTTGCCCAGTACCGGAGACCAGCCGGATTGGCCCCCATGTCCTATGTAAAAGATGACGTCGCTGTCCGGCGCCGCCTGGCGGAACTGATAGAGCCTCTCCGTATAACCGCCATAGTCGCTGCAGTGGAGGATGCGCGTATTCGCCTGACCACATTGATCGTCCAACACGCCAGCCATGGTCTGGGCAGCGTCCCGAAAGTCCTGCTCCTTGTCCTCGTCATCGTCGGTGCCACTGACGACCAGGGCCTCCGAGCAGTCGAAAGCATGCAGAAGGCTGGTCTCGATGGGCACGCGCAGCACCTCCGCGTCCTCGCCCACGATGCGCCCCACCACGAGCTCCGGCCGCTTGTCGTCGCCGTCCAGATCGCCGTACCATGTATCCACACTGGGCACGGGGTACACGGGGTTGTTGTTGAAACCACTGCCGCTGGTGGCATCTTCGATACCCGAATCATAGAGCGCCTTGGAGGGTACGATGCCATTCTCGCCCACGATGAGGAGATAGCCCGACGACTCCCAGTCGGGCGTGAGCTGCGCGCCCCAGGCGCCACCCTCGTCCAACAGGCCGCGAATGGTGGGCGCGTCGTAGCTATCCAGATACCCCAGGACGCCGTCCTTTTGCGCCGCCAGCTTGGCCATGGAGACCAGCAGGTCGTTCACGTTATCCTTATCATAGCGGGTAAAGAGCCGCTGGGGATGGGTCATGATGAGGTAGTTGGCTGACTCGCAGGCCTCTTCCACACCCACGTCGTCCGTCTCTGGGATGGAGAACTGCTCCACATGATACACCCCACCAGCGGTCTCATAGGAGACGGTGGTGGAAAAGCCCACACGATAGTCGACTTCATCCTCGGTGAGGATGGGCAGGAAACGATACCAGAACTCGTGGGATTCGCCGGGATTCAAATAGTGCTCGCCCCCCAGGATGGCCTTGCATTTCTTGGTCACGTGGTCAAAGCTGGACGCCAGCGGCCCCTCACCCGAGGTGCGGGGCTGAAAGCCCTGCAGCCGGTCGACGATCTCAATCTGGCTGACCTTGACCAACCCCACGTTCTCCACGCGCACGCCAGTGCGGAACCAGGTGTCCGTGCGCGTCGTCTCCAACCGGGTCACCTGGATTTGGTCGGGCTCTATGGGCGTCACCTCCTCCACGGTGGTGACGGTGATGGCGTCCTCTCCCGAGTTGCCCGCCGCATCATGGGCCACCACCTTTATCTCGGGCGTTCCCGCTTCTTCCCACTGAGAGGGCCATGAATAGCTGTAGGTGAAGATAGGATCGTACTCGCTGGTGCTGAACCGATGCTCGTCGTCTATGTAGAAATCCACCCGCTCCACTGGCACGCCGCCCAAGATGTTGGGGTCGGGATCGAAGGCATAGACCTCGATGAGAGTGTTCCCCATACCTCCAACGGTGTCGCCGTCCCCAGGGCTGATGATGTTGACGGTAGGATCCTCGTCATCGAGCAGCGGGTTGGTGAAGGTGATGACCTGCGTGTGGGAGCTGCTGTTGCCCATCTGGTCGTAGGCCACGGCCTTTAGCGTGTGGGGACCGTTGGGATGGTCCACCGTCGGGAGCTCCACATCGAAGAAGGAGTCCGCCCCATCAGAGGACGGGGAATAGTCGGCGATCAGCAGCTCGTCGTCCAGATAGAAGAGCACCTTGCTGGTGCCTCGGTTATCCGAAGACGGCGCCTTGATGCGCACCGTACCTGAGACCACCGGCGGGGCGTCGATCTCCACCATGGGGTGCTCACCGTCGGGCAGGGGCAACGTCTGGAAGGCGAGCGGCTCGCTGTCCACCGTATTGCCCGCCTCATCGCTCGACCGCACCAAAACCTGATAGCTGGCGCCGGGCTCCAGTCCGCTGAGAGTCACCTCGTGCTCCGTCACCAGCGCCGGGTCGGCCGCCGTCTGACCATAGCGTCGGGCCACGCGGCCATACTTGACGACGCTGTCGCTGGCCTCGTTCGTCTCCCAGGAGATCAGTGCGCCGTCCGCGCTCACATCTGAGACGATAGGACCGGCAGTGATCACGGGTGCCTGCCGGTCACAGGGCCAGGTCTCCTCGTGACAGTTGTTCGCCTCGTCCGCCTCAGCTACATCGTTCTCTTTGTCGGCGCAGACGCCCAGCACCTGCTGCGGCGGCACGCAGTCCCAGGCGGCATCGAAGCAGCGCGTGAGGCGCTGGCCTGGTGCCATCTCCTCCTCGATCACGTCCTCACCTGCGGCCGTCCCATCCACAAAGAGACCGGTGCGGTGCCCCGCCGCCACTGTGGTTTCCCCCACGTTGCGAATCTGGTAGCAGACGTGCCCCTCCCCAGGCCAGATGTCGGTGACCACCAGATCGGGCCCGGGGTCGGGGGTCGGCGTGGGCTCGACGGGCAGCGTATAGGTGATCACCAAGCGGGGATCATATTCCGTGCCCCGGTATTCGCGGCTGGCAAAGGAGAGGATACAGTTGTCGCCCGCCACGTCGTACAGCAGAACGCCATCGTTCTTCTGGCTGCCGGCCAGCCAATCACCAACCACCGCCGTGGCGTCCCACTGCTTGTAGCTCTCGCCAGGGGGCACCAGGGCATCGCCATAGTTGGTGCGGTCGACGGGGACCGTGTTCCAGGTGACGGTGCTCTCTTGCCACGAACCATCGAGAGCGTCCAGCCCCACGGTAAAGGGCTCCTTGCCACTCAGACGGCGCAGGTAGAGCTCCAACGTCGCTTCCTGGACCATAGCCTCTGAGGGAATGGTGCTCAGATCGAAACGCAGCAGGGCGTGCTTCAGGATCTCCCGCTGCAAAGCCGCGCCCCGCTCCTGCCCTCGGGCCACAGGTAGTTCAAACGCCGCACCATAGTTCGTAGCCGGATGCCCCTCGTCCACGTAGCTGTCGGCCACAGCGTACAGGGTGACCGTCGTGGGGCGCGAGCTCCCCTGACCCGTCACCTCCGGGGGCTTGGCCAGAACGCCACCCACACTTTCCCCAGCGGCGACCAGGGCCGCTACCAAAACGATGATACACGCCAACATGGCTAACGCTTCGGACTTGCGCATCCTCTGCTCCTCTCCCATAACCCGCTCCCTGTTGCCCCATTCTATCCAAGTGTACCGCCCCGTGTCAACCGCTCGCTGTCGCTTTTGGCGCAGTTGTATAGTGGGAGCGAGTTCGTAAAAGACAACTGCTGGTCGGAACGCTGTTCCGACCAGGGTGGCCCCTTTGTGATTATCCTCAAGATCTGATCCTCTCTTGGCCCCAGCCGTGCACCTTTGACGATCTGGCCAAGCTCCGCGAGGACAATCCCTGGGAATGGGGACCCCGCGCGCCGCCCTCTTCTCCGCCCACGAACTCCCTTACTGGCATGCGGGAGATTGGCAAACCCTGCCACAGGAGGAGGACAACTAGCACCGCTTCCGACGCCACACCTTTATACTCGCAACCGAAGACAGGACACTTGTGTCTATCAGATCCGCGTGCCCCACGGCAAATCACCATAGACGAAACTGCCAGCACGGGCTTTCTGGGCCGATGCTGGAAGTTCCAACCGCGGATGGGTCTGGCGATCTAGGCCTCGTACGCGGGTAGATTCTGGAGCGTCTCTGATCCCACAGTCAAATGCACCTCGTCCTCTGCGACCGAAGCGATCGGGTGCACGCAATATAATCCCCCCCGATCGTCCTGTCGCTTTTCTTGACATAGCAGCCCATACGTGCCATCATATCCTTGATAGTCCTAAATCTGTACAGGATCCTGTGATGGCAAAGAAAAAGAAAGGAAAAAACGCATTTGATATCGAGCGCTGGCTGCTGCAGCGCGAGGTGTGGGGCCTGGTCCTGGCCACGACGGGCCTGATCACCTTCATCGCCCTCACCCTGCGCACCGAGGGCAAGCTGAGCAACGCCTGGGCCCACCTCCTGCGGCAGATATTGGGCGTGGGCGCCTATCCGGTGGCACTTTTGTTCATCGTCGGCGGCGTACTGCTCCTGCTTCAGAATTCGCTCTCCAAATCCGTTACCCTCACCTGGCAGATCGTGGTGGGGGGACAGCTCTTTTTCTTTGGCAGCCTGGGCCTTTTTCATGCCATAGGAAACGAAACCCCATTCGAGCTTGTGGAATTGAACGTACGGGGAGGATACATGGGGTGGGCCCTACACCAGTTCCTGGTATCCCTCTTTGGACGCCTGACCACCCTTATCCTCCTTCTCCTGATGGTGTTCGGTGGCCTCTACCTGGCCCTGGACGTGCCCTGGCGATTCCTCTTTTGGCGCACCAGATGGCTGCTGGCCCAGACCGGCATGACGTTGCGCGCCCTCATCGCCGCGCGCCGCGAAAAAGAGGCCCGGACGTTGGCCGCTGCAGCCCCACAGCAAGAGTCCGAACCGCAACGGCCTTCGGAACCACGGCGGCGCAGGACGCGGCAACCGGCTCCCGAACAGGCGCCCGCTTCAAACAAGGCCTCCACCCAAAAGACGCGTCGCAGCGTCCAAAGGACGCGGTCCAGATCTTTGAAAAAGACTGCCCTGCCCCCCCTGGATCTGTTGGTCACCGACAAGGGGGTGACGGGGGACGAGGCGGACGTGCGACACAAGGCGCAGGTCATCGAAGAGACGCTGGCCGCCTTTGACGTGCCGGCCCAGGTCGTAGAATGGAATCGCGGCCCCGTGGTCACCCAGTTCGGTATCGAGCCGGGCTATATGGAAAGGGGAAACAACGATCGCAAAAAGGTCAGTGTGCGCAAGATCCTTTCTCTCAAAAAGGACCTGGCTCTGGCTCTGGCGGCGGCGCCCATCCGCATGGAAGCCCCTGTGCCCGGACGCCCCGTGGTGGGCATCGAGGTGCCCAATTCCGACAAGGCCTTGGTGGGCCTGCGCGGTGTGCTGGAATCGCCTCAATTCAAAGAACTGGATTCCCGCCTGCGCATCGCCCTGGGCCGCGGCGTCTCGGGCGAGCCCGTGGCGGCCGATCTGGGCACCATGCCCCACCTGCTGATCGCGGGAGCCACCGGCTCGGGCAAAAGCGTGTGCCTCAATTCCGTCATCGTCTCCCTCCTCTTTCAGAATCGGCCCCAGGAGCTCAATCTGCTGCTGATCGATCCCAAACGCGTCGAGTTGACCAAATACAACGGCGATCCCCACCTCCTGGCCCCCGTGGTCGTGGACGTGCCCGAGGTCATCAAGTCCTTGATGTGGCTGGTGCACGAGATGGACGAACGCTACAAAAAATTCGCCGACGCCGGCGCACGCGACCTGGAGGGCTATAACAAAAAGGCCGCTGCCCAGGGGCGTGAGCCCCTGCCCATGATCGTGGTCCTCATCGACGAGTTGGCCGACCTCATGCTCGCTGCGCCCGACGACGCGGAGCGTACCATCTGCCGCCTGGCCCAGATGGCCCGTGCCACGGGCATCCACCTGGTCATCGCTACCCAGCGCCCCTCGGTGGACGTGGTGACCGGGCTGATCAAGGCCAACTTTCCCTCCCGCATCAGCTTTGCCGTCAGCTCCCAGGTCGACTCGCGCGTCATCCTGGATAGCCCCGGCGCCGAAAACCTCTTGGGACGGGGCGACATGCTGTATATGGCCTCCGATTCTCCCAAGCTCAGGCGCATTCAGGGCTGCTTTGTCTCGGACAAAGAGGTGGAGGCCCTGGTTAACTTTTGGCGGCGGCAGGCCATCGAGGAGCTTACGCTGGAAAAGGAGCAAGAGGAGGAGCCTTGGGAGGACATCACCCTGGAGGAGGATCCCGACAAGGAGATCCTGGAGGAGGCCCTCGAGACGATCCACGAGCACGATCACGCCTCGGCTTCCTTCCTGCAGCGCAAGCTGCGCATCGGCTATCCTCGCGCGGCGCGCCTCATCGACAAGCTGGAGAAACGGGGCGTGGTGGGGCCCAAGCGCTCCGGCGGGCGCTCTCGCGTCGTGCTGGCCAACGGAGAAGACGACGAGGAGCAGACGGAGAGAGAGGCCGAGGAAACGCCAGAGGCCGAAAGCTCGTGATCCATATTGGCACCAGCGGTTTCAGCTACAAGAGCTGGATGAACGTCGTCTATCCCCAGGATCTGCCCAGCAGACAGCGGCTGCCCTTTTACGCCCAGATGTTCGACACGGTGGAGATCAACTTTTCCTACTATAATGTCCCCTCGGCCAGCTCCCTGGTCTCCATGGCCGATAGGACGCCGGCCGAATTTGTCTTTACCATCAAGGCCCACCAGGAGATGACCCACGAACGCACGGACAACGCCCAGGTATTCCAACGCTACTGTGCCGCCCTGGAGCCCTGGATCGAGCGGGAGAAGCTGGGCTGCGTCCTGGCCCAGTTCCCCAACTCCTTTCGGAACACGCCGGGCAACCGCGACTACCTGCGCACGTTTCGCGAGCGCATGGGAGACATCCCCACGGTCATCGAGTTCCGCCACCGCGACTGGATAGAGGAGGAGACCTTTGCCCTGCTGCGGGAGCTCGACCTGGGCTACTGTTGTGTGGACGAGCCCCGTCTGCCCACCCTCGTGCACCGCGTCTATGCTGCCACGTCCGACGTGACCTACGTCCGCTTTCACGGACGCAACGCGGAGAGATGGTGGCGCCACGACGAGGCCTGGGAGCGTTACGATTACAGTTACACCGAGGAAGAACTGCGCCCCTGGATACCCAAGATCGAATACCTGGCCGATCACTCGAGGGAGACGTTCGTCTTTGCCAACAACCACTGGCGGGGCCAGGCCGTGGATACGGCCCGTCAGTTGCGAATGCTGACAGAAGGGTGAGACGCTATTCTACACAGGGGATATAGACGCGGACCGATGTCCCCTGTTCCGGCACGCTGTCCACCTGGATACCGCCCCCAAAATCCTCTACGGTGCCATAGACGATGGCCAATCCCAGGCCCGTCCCCTCACCCACCTCCTTGGTGGTAAAAAAGGGCTCGAAAATTCGTTCCTGCACCTCGGCACCCATCCCCTCTCCTGTGTCACGTACCTCCATCAGCACATACTTGCCCCGCTCCACCGGAAGATAACCCCTTATTGGCGTGGCGACATCGACATTCCGCGCTTCCATAGTGATCACCCCCTCCCCATCCCCCCTTTCCCTGATGGCATCCTGGGCGTTGTTCACCAGATTGAGGAGGGTTTCCTGCAAGCGTCCCCGATCCACCCTTACCTTGCCCAACGTCTCCGCCGTCTCTATCTCCAATCGCACGTCCTCATCGACTATCGACTCCAATATCTGGCCCATATCCAGCAGGACATCGCGGGGATCCACGATCTCCACTTCCATCAATCGTCGCCGGCTAAAGGCCAACAGGCGACCGGTCAGCTCGGCAGCACGCCGACCGGCTTCCAGAACCTGTTCCAAATCCTCATGGACGGAATCACCTTCCTCGAGCTCCCTCAGGGCCATCTCGGTGTAGCCGTTGATCACCGTCAACAGGTTGTTGAACTCGTGAGCTATTCCCCCCGCGAGGCGGCCCACTGCCTCCATCTTTTGCGCCTGCCGCAATTGCTCCTCCAACGACTTCCGGGTCGTTATATCCCTCACTACCATCAGGTGTCCCCTGAGCCGCTCATGCCTATCCCACAATGGCCAGAGACGCACATCCAGATAGCGGGGAGGCGACTCCTCCCGGCACACCTCACATCGCCTTTTCGTCTCCTCGCGATGTACATCTATCAGTTCGGGCCAAGCGGATAGCGCCGCTTCCAGCCTCTGCCCCATCGGCAAACCCTCGAGATCAAGGAGGTCGAGGGCCGCCGGGTTCGCATCCACGATGCGGTTCTCCCTATTCAACACCAACACCCCTTCGTGCATGCCCTCGATGACGGCCTCGCGCGCGATGGGTACGAGATCGAGGAGATGGAAACAATAGATATTGAGAACCAACAGGGCCGCCGTGAGGGCAAAGCTCAACGGCGTAAGGTCCTGGCCCGAAAAAAGTCCTACATCGGCCATATAGAGAATATTACCCAGCCATGGAAAAAGGATGGTCAGAAGAAGCATCGTCGCCTGCAAACGATAGAGGTGCCGGTACTGCAGCGCCATGCGAATCAGGACAAAGGTGGCAGCGGCTAACAAGCTGTAGGCATAGGTCATCCAAAGCCAGAACCAGAGGCCATAGTCGTAGACGAGAACGTTCCTGCCGGGATCTGGATGAAGCCCTACGCGAGTCCAGATCAAGTGATGCCCATCGTTTGTGAGGGCCAGAACCGCCGTAATGAGGGGGATAACGCACAAGGAGGCAAATAAACGAGGGGATACCACCTCTTCCTGACGCGTATAGCGCAGGATAAAGACCAAAAGGAGCACGGGAGAGGCGGCGATACCGACGTACGAGAGTTTGGACCACAGGATCTTTTGAGATTCCCGAACGGCGGCAGCCTCAAAGGCGACGGCCAGATCCCATTGTGCGATGGCCAGCACAAGAAGGGCGAGCACAAAAGCCCCACGCGTGTCCCTCCAGCGCCAGCTTATGAAAGCCAGCCCGACGCAGATGGCCGCCGAGACAGCCAGAATGACGGAATAACTTGTTAATTGCCAAACCATGCGCTGATCTCTCCACCGTACGCGATGCCACGCGTGAGACGGGAAGACACGTTAGATCTCCCCTTTCATAACCTTCCTTGAGAATAGGGTACCCCCATGCACAATAACTGTCAAGGACGGTCGGCCCAGAACAGATAATTCAGGACAAGTTCGAATCGACCTTGTCTGCTACATTTCACCGCTAATTCGTCTGGGTCCGCGGTAATTTCGCTCATGAAAAGGCAGTTGAGCCGGGGTCTTTAGCATCGGAACTGGCTGTTCCGTTAAACATAAAGCTAACCTCAAATTTTCTGGGCCTGGAATACGTGAAAGACAACAGAAGGGTGCACGCAAATGTTGTAGATCATTAACCATTGCTCGTCCGCGCAGGCAG
>CAZMOW010000057.1:0-15079 GCA_964567975.1 uncultured Anaerolineales bacterium
GGTGTACGATGTGATAGTGGCCGGGCGTTGCAGTTCGGCGACGATGTTGGGGCACGGGCGGCAAGAGCATGGGCAACATGATCTCCGTCGGGCAGCGCGGTGGCATGGTCGCCCTGTGCTCCGAGCACGATACGCTGCCTCGCCAGTTGGACTATAGGTTGATCCAGGAGAAGCTCGATGAGATGGGCGTGGGGTTGTGACGGGCTGGAGTCCTGATCTCTTCGTTCACGCTATGATTGCTGTTGGACTATGCAGCGTGCCCAGGGCATATTCCCTAGATGCATGTTTTGTGGTAGAATGTATTCGTCGTAGTTAGGGGCCGTTTTCTAGATGGGGCATAATGCCAACAGTTTAACGTATTGGACCGTATCGGTTCTTCTTTTATTCGGCTGACGGAGACGAACCTCCACATGTTCATGTTGAGCGCGATAATAGCACTGCCAAGTTTTGGCTAGAATCCGTTATGTTCCAGAGAAGTTGGGGATTCGGGAGACGGGAATTGAATCGGCTCCAGGGGCTTGTAGAGGAGCATAGAGACCATCTGTTGCGGAGTTGGAATGAATACTTTTGCGATTGAACTAGAATCAGCTGCAGTAGAGCATGTTGTTGTCACTGAGGATACGCTCGTCGTCGATCTGATGGATGGGCGTACGGCGTCAGTTCCACTGGCGTGGTACCCGCGTCTTCTGCACGGCAAAGCAGAAGAACGGAGCAACTGGCGTCTCATCGGTAAGGGCGAGGGCATACATTGGCCTGATCTCGATGAGGATATCAGTATAGAGAGCATCCTGCTGGGCAAGCCTTCGCGGGAAAGCCCAAGTTCTTTTGAGAGATGGATGCGAGCACGTAAAGAGTGACGGGGTCTGAACCGTTATCTTCTGTGATTGAGATCTCTGCCTGAATGCGAAGGGGTTGCCAACCTGTCTGTGTTTGGGTGCATGATCCCCCAAGGTGCCACCCTGATGGGTGTATGCGTCGTCCACAATCCCTCTTACTCAAAGGAGCTATCATGACAGTACTTTATCAGATCCCCTTCTCGCTGGACGCCGAATCACTGATGAGGCGGCTGCACATCGCGCCAGGGTCCGATGCGGCGGAGGAATTGCGTGACCTCCTTCGCGTGGCCACCAAATGCGCACGACCAAAGGCCGTGTATAAGGAGGCCTACGTGGAGACGGGGGACGATGATAGAGTGCGGCTCGACGGTGTGACCTTTACCAGCCGGCCATTGCGGATGAATCTGGATGCTGTGCATCGCGTCTTTGCCTACGTGGCCACCTGCGGTCGCGAGGTCGACGAGGCGGCTCCCGCGTCGGGGGATATGCTCAAGGCCTTTTGGTGGGACACCATCAAGGCCGATCTGCTGAGCGCCGCCCGCAAGCATCTGATGGGTCATCTGAAGACTCGCTATCGCCTGGGCAAGACGGCCATCATGAGTCCGGGATCGGCGGATGCCACCGTGTGGCCCATCCAGCAACAGCGTCAATTGTTCCGCCTTTTGGGTGACGTGGAGGCCGAGGTGGGCGTAGAACTGACCGATTCGTTCCTCATGGTGCCCAACAAGAGTGTGTCGGGCATCCTCTTTCCCACGGAAAAGGACTTTCGCAGTTGCCAGCTTTGCCACCGCCAGGGTTGTCCGGGACGAAGGGCGCCTTTTGATCCGGAATTGTGGGAGTCTGTCACCGATGACGGCTAGATGGTGCGGTGCTGGGATACACAAGTGGAGCAGAAGTCAAAGACGACCGGCATTGCTCAAGGTTCTTGAACGAATACATCGCCTCAGCACGCTATTGTAAAGGATTATATGCCAATTTTAGAGCCGGGCAAAGGCCCGCCGAGGAGGTGACATGGATCGTCCAAATATCCTCTATCTGATGAGCGACGAGCACAGTTTTCGCTTCATGGGCCACCTATCCGAGCAGGAGGGCGGCGAGCCGGCCCACACACCGACCTTTGACCGCCTGGCGTCCCAGGGCACCGTGTTCACCGATGCCTACTGCCAGATGCCCCTGTGCACGCCCTCGCGTATCTGCCAGTTGACGGGCAAGGAGGTCCGCGAGTGCGGCGCCTGGTACAACAACAGCGTGCTCCGTCCAGAGTTGGAGACGCTGCCCGGGGTGCTGGCGGAGAACGGTTACGAGACCTGCCTGGTGGGCAAGATGCATCTGGGCGGTAACCAGCAGTTTGTGGGCTTTCAGCACCGCCCCTATGGTGACCTGACCGGGCGCACGGGCCACCAGGATGAGCCCCTGATCGATACAAAGACCAACAAGATGCGGGGGCGCACCAAACACGTGGGCGTCACCCAGGTTCCCGAGAGCTTGATCCAGGACGAGGTGGTGACCCATGAGACGGTGGCCTGGCTGCGTGAGCATCGGCATGCTCACCCCGATCAACCTTGGTTTATGTGCGCCTCGTTCAGTCGCCCCCATTTCCCCTTAACCGCACCTGCCCGCCACTTTTCGCGCTACTGGCCCGACGGCGTCACCGAGCCCAAGGTGCCAGCGGCGGGGGATGCCTACGACCACCCCATGAGCGTGGGCATGCGCGAGGGCTTTGAGGCCGGCGCCATCTCCCAAGAGGAGATGATGCGCGCCCGTGCCGCCTACTTTGCCAACGTCAGCTATCTCGACGAGGTGCTTGGTGACCTGTTCCTGCGTCTTGACGCCCATGGCCTCCTCGATAACACCATCATCGTCTATACCACCGATCACGGCGAGATGGCGGGGGAGCACGGCGTGTGGTGGAAGAACGGCTGGTACGAGGCCTGCACCCGGGTACCCCTGATCATGTCGCTGCCCGAACAGCGGCGCGGCAAAGGGGCCGCCCGACGATGCCGCACGCCAGTCGGCCTGTACGACCTGTTTCCCACCCTATGTGCCTTTGCCGGCCTGGAACCACCCCCCGATCTCGATGGCGTGGACCTGAGCGACGCGGTGCGGGACGGGAGCACGCCGCCGGAGCGACCCATCTTTTGCGATACCCTGAACCCCCGCTGGGGCGAGGGCACCGAGTTCCGCATGATCCGCTGGCGGCATTACAAGTATGTGTGTTTTCGCGATGCGGCGCCCCTCTTTTTCGATCTGGCGAACGATCCCGGCGAGCAGCGCAATCTGATCGAGCGTGGGGCCGAGGGGGAGGCGAGGGAGGCCCTGGATTATCTGACCACGATCGCCGCCGATTCCATGGATTTTGAGGCCGCGGAATGGGAGCGTGTGGAGCGCGATGGCTCCCTGCATGCGGACTATCCCCTGGAGCTTCCCCCGGCCAGCGGCAACCTGTACCTGATGCCTCCTTCCGAGAGCGCTCCCTCGGGAAGGCTCATCAATGCCGACGATGCCATGCTCTATCGGCCCATGGTGCTCACCGACGATCCCGCCGAGGCCTTTGGGGATTTCCCCAGTTAATGGGGAGAGGCGTTGCCAGCACCGATTCGGGGTTTTTGAGCTGATGCGGTAAAATATACAGTTGTGTTTGACACTGTAGTGCATTTTGTACATGGCATGGGTGGGAGCATATGTCCTGGGATACATTCCTCTCGACCTTTTTTTTGGTGTTCGTGGCCGAGCTGGGCGACAAGACCCAATTGGCGGTCATCACACAGACCTGCAAATATCGTCGAGGTCTGCCCGTGTTTCTGGGGGCCAGCCTGGCTCTGACCGGCGTCACCGCCCTGGGAGTGGGGGGCGGTCAGGCGTTGGGCAACGTGATTCCACAGAATATGATTCGCGCGGTGGCGGCCGGACTTTTTGTGGTCATGGGGGTTCTTTTGTGGCGGGAGTCGATCCAGTGTGAGGATGAGGCGACGATGGACGAAGAGTGGTGTGCAGATGCCCCTCTATCCAAAGGGCGTCGCGCCCTGTGGCACGGGAAAGCGTTCGTGAGTACCCTGGGGTTGCTCTTCTTTGCCGAATTGGGAGACAAGACCCAACTCGCCGTGATGGGCCTGGCCAGTAAACGACCGACCCCGTGGGCCGTGTTTGTGGGGGGTGCGCTGGCCCTGACGACCATCACGGCGTTGGGCGTTGTTGTGGGGCGCCAGATGCGCAAGTGGATCCCGGAGGGGCTCCTGCTCAGGCTCTCGGCGCTATTCTTTATCGTCATGGGTGTGCTCATGGGATCGAATGTCGTGTGAGCGTGTAGCGACCCGAGGGCCTTGGACATCATGCCCCTCAGGACCCCTCCTTTTCCCTTCCTCGCTCTATCTTTTGCCAGTGGTAGACGTAAAGGGGAGCCGCTATCAGCAGCAAGGTCCCGTTCCCAACCAGCTCGAGGATCGAGCGCCGTCGGTCCGCACGCCGTCGGGCCTCGCGCTGCTCCGTCAGCCGCTCTTCGTCCAGTTCCCGTGCTTCCCCAGGGGGCGTCTCATACTGATAGATTATCTCGCTCTGGGGATTTGGATAGATCAGTTCCACCGCTGTCCGCACAGTATTGGTTGTGGCAAAGATGACCATCATCAGGGTGATCAGGCAGACAAGGTAGAGATATATATTCCTTAGCGTCCAGGCCTCTTTAAGCATAGTGTGCCCTCCTCTAGATCATTGGCTTGTATATGGCGAGGCTATGATACCGCCCCTGTCAGGGGGTGTCAACGCGATTTCACTCGGCGGAGCAGGTCGTACGTCCTATGGGCGAGCGGACACTATTTGGTATTAGAAGCCTGTGCGGAGTAAAATGTAATGGACGATGTGCAAGGGCGCATTCATGTCTAAGGAAGACGATAGTATCCATCACATATAAGGAGGCCCCATGAACCTTCGTATTCCTGGCCCGACGCCCCTTCCCCCCGACGTGATAGACGCCGTGGGACAGCAGATGATCGGCCACCGCAGTCCCGCCTTTGAAGAGATGTTTGCCGAGATCACCGCGGGATTGAAGACATTCTTTGAGACGGAGAACGATCTCTATATCCTCACCTCTTCTGGCACAGGAGGTATGGAAGCGGCGGTGGTCAATACGCTTTCGCCGGGCGATCCCGTGCTCGCTGTGAGTGTGGGCGTCTTTGGCGAGCGTTTTGCCAAGATCGCCGATGCCTATGGCGCCGACGTGACGCGCCTGACTTTTCCCATGGGTCGGGCTGCAGATCCGGCTGCCGTGGAAAAAAAGATCGCCCAGGAGGGCCCCTTTACCGCCGTGTTGTTGACACAGAACGAGACCTCCACCG
Source organism: uncultured Anaerolineales bacterium (assembly GCA_964567975.1). Taxonomy (GTDB): domain Bacteria; phylum Chloroflexota; class Anaerolineae; order UBA1429; family UBA1429; genus JAWLEV01. Next base: position 5,165 of record CAZMOW010000057.1, read on the forward strand.
GTGTCACCAACGATCTGGAGGCCCTCTGTGCGGCCATTCGCGGTACGGCGAACCCCACCCCCCTCATCCTGGTGGACGCCATCAGCGGCTTGGGGGCCATCCGGCTGCAGACCGATGCCTGGGGATGCGACGTGGTGGTCAGCGGCTCGCAGAAAGCGTGGATGGCTCCTCCTGGTCTGGCCATGATCAGCTTCAGCGAGCGTGCCTGGGAGGCCTATGAGTGGGCGGAGATGCCACGCTATTACTTTGATCTGGGACTGATGCGCAGGTATGCCGCGCGCCATCAGACGCCAACCACGCCCAACGTGGCCGCCCTGTACGGCCTGCACGTCAGCCTGAAAAAGATGCTGGAGCAGGGGGTGGAGGCCATCGCCGCCCGCCACCAGCGTATCGGCGACTTTTGCCGCCAGCGGGCCCTCGAGGTGGGACTTGGACTCTATGCCGAGGAGGGACATCGCTCCAACACGGTCACCGCCGTGACACTAAAAGAGGGCATGGACACGGCCGAGGTGCTGGAGAGACTGCGCACCGGTTACGATATCCTGTGTGGGGCGAGCAAGGATCCCGACGTGGATATGATCCGCATCGGCCATATGGGATACGTGACCGAGGACGAGCTGGACGAGGTGTTCGACGCCCTGGAAGAGATCATGGCGGGCTGATCTCTTTCCTATTCTTTCTTTGCGTGCCCATGGAGCGAGGCGAAGGTGCGACAATCTCTTTCGCCTCGCTCGGCTTCCGTGGGGATACTGTATCTTTTGGCTGCCTAAAAGTGCGGCCTCGTGAGGAGTAATCTTGTCGGAACCAGCCACGTCAGAGGCTGTATCCACTATCTCTTCTGATACGTCAACTGAGGGTACCGTCGGCACTGGACGGGCTTTGGGGATCGCCCGGGCGGCGGGCATCAACTCCCTGGGCAACGTGGCCAGCCGCGTTCTGGGACTGGTGCGGGAGGCCGTGATCTCGGGCACCTTTGGGGTCAGCGGAGGAACCAGCGCCTTTGACGCCGTGAGCAGTGTGCCCAAGATGGTCTACGAGCTGCTCATCGGTGGTATGCTGAGTGCAGCCCTGGTGCCCGTGTTCAGCGAATATGCCACCGAGGAGGGGCAGGAGGAGTTGGAGCATATCCTCTCCATTCTCCTGAGTCTGGGAAGCGTGGTTCTCGTCGTCGTGGTCGTATTTCTGGAACTGACGGCGCCATGGATCGCGTCGCTGCTCGTGGGCGGCTTCGACATCCCGCTGCGGGACACGGCCACCATGCTGGTGCGCATTATCATCCCCGCCATCCTCATCTATGGCCTCTCTGGCATTCTCCAGGCCTACCACTATGCGCGGGGCGAATTCCTCTATCCCGCCATGGGCGCGCCCGCCCATAATCTGGGGGTCATCGTCGCCGTGGTTCTGTTGGCGGGCAGGCTGGATATCGCCAGCCTGAGTGTGGGCATATTGGCGGCCGCCACGATGCAGCTTTTGGTGCAGTTGCCCGCCCTGCGCGGTACGCGCCTCTCCTTTCGCCTGCGGTGGCGCCATCCCGCGGTGCGCCGCATCCTCGAACTCTATGCCCCCGTGGTGTTGAGCATCGTGGTCCAGAACGTGGGCATCATCATCGACCGCAACCTGGCCTCGCGTACGGCAGAGGAGGCCATAACGTGGATGACCAAGGCGACGTTTCTGATACAACTTCCCCTGGGATTGGTCTCCATGGCCATCTCCCTGGCCGTGCTGCCCACCCTTTCGCGCATCGATGCGGAGCAAGAGTTGGAGCGTTTCAAACGTACCCTGAGCCGTGGATTGCGCCTTGTGCTGGTGATCATCATCCCCGCCGGCGTCGGGCTTTTTGTGTTGGGCCAGCCCATCATCCAGCTGATATTCGAGCGCGGACAGTTTACGCCGACGGATACCCTGCAGAGTTGGCGGGCGCTGCGGTATTATCTGCCCGGCTTGCCCTTTGCGGCCATCGATCTACCCCTGGTCTTTGCCTTTTATGCGCAAAAGGACACCATGACCCCCGTCATCGTGGGCATCGTCGGCGTGGGCATCTACCTGCTCGTCGGTCCCGCACTGGCCTTTTTGCTGGACCTGGGATTTCTGGGGCTGGTGATCGCCAACGCCGTGCAGCTTACCAGCCATGCCCTGATCATGCTTTTCGTCTTTGGCCGGCGCTTTGAGGGCCTGGGGGGCTATGGGGTGGCGCTTACAGCGACCAAAGCCCTGGCCGCCTCGCTGCCCCTGGCCATTCTGGGCCATGGGAGCCATATGTTCCTGGCCGGACGGATGCCCTCGGGCGCGATGGGGGAGGCCCTTCTGGTGATCCTCTGTACGGGGCTAGCGGGAGGGGGCTATCTGGTCGGGGCGCGGCTTTTGCGCATGGAGGAGTTGGAGATGCTGTGGAGTATCGTGCGGCGACGGTTGGGCCTGTCCGACCCTACGGCCTAAGGCGTATCCCCCAGGAACCACTTTTCGGGCAGCGGGCTGTGTCTGTAATTCTCGATATGGTCCAGGGCCGCTGCCGGTGTATCGGCCACGTGATACAACTGGCGATGGATCGGTCTGGCAAAGCTCTTTGCATAGAGTTGCTCGAAATATGCCAGCAGGGGATCGTAAAAGCCGGACACGTTGAGCAGCACCATGGCCCCGCGAATGTACTTTAGTTGCTTGAGGGTGAGGGCCTGGGCCATCTCCTCCAGGGTGCCAAAGCCGCCGGGCAGGACCACGTAAGCCTGGGCGTGTTGTTCCATGACGTGTTTACGTTCGGCCATGGATTCGGTGACGATGATCTCGTCGGCCTCCTGATAGGCCAGATCGAACTCCTCGAGTCGTCGGGGGATGACGCCCACGATGTGCCCCCCTTCCTTTTTGACCGCCCGGGCCAACTCACCCATCAGCCCCACGCGCCCGCCGCCATAGATCAAAGAATGTCCTCTCGTGGCCAAGAGCCCACCGAATTCGCGGGCGGCATCATGGTAGACTTGATCGACGGCGGAACTGGAGGAGCAATAGACACAGATGCGCACGAACGTTTCCTTTCTATGGAAATGGATATGTCGGAAAAAACGGACCTACTAAAAAAGACTGGCAGGTTGCCTGCCAGCACCGCCGTGAACAGACAGTGCTGGTAGTTGACGTCAAGGCTTCGTGCTCGCGATCAGTCTGGACTGTCCTGTTTTTCAGGCCGTTCTATCGCCGTTTTCCGTGGTATGGGCTTTTTGAGCGGGACGCCCTGCTGCTGTAGGTGTGCCTGCAGATTTTCGATCTCCGTATCTGCAAAGGACGGCGATACCATACGGCTCGCCAGGGCGGCGGCCGCGCCCGCAGCCTGGCCGGTGACGGCGCAGGTGGGGATGACGCGGGTGACGTCCCAGGCCGAGGCGGAAGAGATGCACCGCCCGGCGGTGATCAGGTTGGGAACGTGGGGCGCCGTCAAAGCCCGCAGCGGAATATAGTAGACGGGACCCGCCTTGCGCCAGTCCCCCGTCATGCCCACGCTATCGGAAAAGATGTGGCGCTCGTGCTCCTCGCCGAGCTCTATCTCCCCTTTTAGGCGGCGGGTCATCCTGAATCCGGGGAGGGTGGGCAGCAGGAAGGGATAGATGTCCTCTCCTTCGGACGCCTGTCGCAGTTCCTCCAGGCGTTGTCGGATCAGCCGGCGCGTATCCACGATCTGGGCAGTGACGTCCTCGGCCCTGTCACCGGCATAGCCCTTTCCGCCGCCCGGAACCTCCTTGCCGTGGGGATCGTACGGTTTCGTTAGGGGTATGCGCTCGACCCGGCCTTGACGCGTGTAAAAGAACCAGCCCGCGCGTACATTCGTGGCCAGCGACACCGTATCCTCCCCCGCCCGAGCGCACACGTCGGCGTCGCCAGAGGCGTCCACCACGGTCCGGCAGGCTATGGCGCAGCGCCCGCCCTTGTTCTCCACGATGAGGGCCTCGATGCGATCTTCTTGCAGGCTGACGTCGCAGAAACGGGTGTCATAGTAAAGATCGATACCCTCCCTCAAAACAAGTTCCTCCAGGACTAGGATGAGGGAGGCGGGATTGAAACGCACCCGATAGCGGTGCTCCGTGCGCTGCCGAGGATCGCCTCCGGGTCGCCAGGCTGGCGGTATCTCATCGTAGCCGTCCCTGATTGACGCCTTGAGCAGTTCCTCGCCCAGCCCCTTGATCACCTGATGCCCCCTGCCATCGCACAGGGGGAGAAAGATGTTTACATTCCCCAGGGTGGCCAGCCCGCCCAGGGCAAAGGCCTTTTCCACCAGGGCCACCGTGGCGCCGGCGCGCGCGGCGGCCAGCGCAGCAGCCACCCCCGCGATCCCGCCACCCACGACCACCACGTCATACGTGGCCGTCACGGGCAACCCTCTGCCCTGTTCCTGTACCCAACGTTTCATGGCCACGCCCCTATAGGTCTTCCTCCGCCGTGCGCATGGCGGCCAGCATCACGTCTAGTTTGTCGCGCAGTGACGCCGCCTCGGCTCTAGCCTCACCCATTTCTGTCTCGAGAGTGTCTCGCCGTTGGCGCCGCGCTCTATAGTCCTGATCGGCGTCCAGCGCACGGACAAAGATCCTTGTACGATCATCCACTGTAGGTGCCAGTGCCCTCTCACTTCCCACCTGCTTGATAAGATCTCGCTCTACTTTGGCCTGCGCCAGACAAAGAGCGTATTCCGCCTGTGCCAGCTCCGTCGAGATATGCACGACCTTTAGCCTTGCTTCCCTCAGCGCGTCCACGGTCTCTTGGGCTTTTGTGTACAGTGGGTGCATTTTTTACGTCGCTCCTTTTGTGCCCCATATTTCGAGTAACTCCATACCCATCACGCCACCAGTATAGCATCAGGGCGCCTAGCAACACAACTTCAATATCTCATTTTGCCTTGCTTTGTCTCCCGGATTATAGTCAGAGCGGATGCATGTGCTCCCGGCGACGCCGGGATGAAAAGGGGAAGCGTATGGTGAGCAGCACGCATCATAATCCCTTTCGGGATGAGGAGATGGCGGCACGCTATGATCGATGGTACGAGACGCCGTTGGGAGCCCGGGCGGATTGTTATGAGAAGGCCCTCATCCGCCGACTGGCGCAGCCCCGGGCGGGCGAGCGGGCCCTTGATGTGGGCAGCGGCACGGGGCATTTCGCCCTCGACCTGGCTGCGCGTGGCTTGGATGTCACCGGCTGTGATAGTTCCGAACCCATGCTAGAAAAAGCCCGCGCAAAGGACGCCTCTCTGGATTGGCGGTGCTGTCAGGCCGCATCGCTGCCCTTTGCCGATGATCTTTTCGACCTCGTGCTCTCTGTTACGGTGCTGGAATTCGTGCGCGATCCCGCTCGTGCCGTGGCCGAGATGTACCGCGTCACCGCCCCTGGGGGGAGGGTGGTGGTGGGCGTGCTCAACGCCCAGAGCCCGTGGGTGACCATGTACCGGCAACAACAGGGGAGTCCCTTTCAACGCGCGCGCTTTTATACGCCAAAGGAGTTCCTGGATCTGTTGGGGATCTATGGCCCCGTGCGCTGGAACGGCGCCGTCTTTTTCGGGCCCTCGGGGCGCGGGGCGCGCGTGGCTTTCCTGTTGGAGAGGCTGGGTCGGATCCTTTGCAAAAGGCGTGGGGCCCTGTTGGTGGGGAGGATCGATAAATGAACGAGATCAGTGCGCAGATCAGTCTCTATCCTTTGGGACAGGAGGATTACGGTTCGCCTGTGCATGAGGTGCTGCGCGTGCTGTCCGAGCGGGGATTACCCTATCGTATGGGCAGCATGAGCACGGTGACCTGGGGAGATGAGGGAGAGGTCTTTGCCGCCCTGCGGGATGCCTTTGCGCGCGTCACAGAGTCGGGGTTGGCCGTGATGACCATAACCGTCTCCAACGCCTGTCCCCTCCCCAAGATGGAGGAGGATGAGGGCAACGATGGCGCCTGACGACAGCGTATTTCACATGCCGGGCAGTAGAAGATGAAGTCATCCCACGAGATCGTCGTCACCAAGCTGGATCACGAGGGCCGGGCTGTGATCAGCTATCCTGGCCAGGTGGTGTATGCCGATCCTCGTCTCGTGGTCGTGCACACCGTGTGGGAGGATCCCACGCCCCACGATCTGGACTTTTTCTGCATAAGGCAGGGCGACATATTTGTGGAATTCTACTATGCCCACGGGGATTTCAATATCATGGAGATGTACAGCGGTGTGGGTGTCCTCAAGGGGTGGTACTGTAACGTCACGACGGACGTTCAGATCGACGCGGAACAGATAGCCTGGCAGGATGCGGCCCTCGACCTGCTGGTGCTGCCTGATGGCCGGCAGGTAGTCCTCGATAGGGACGAGTTCGAGGCCCTACAGCCCACGGCGGCCCTCCGGGAGCGAGCCGATGCCACCCTGCGCTTGCTGCGGCGCTGGGCGAGGGATGGGCGTGCCCCTTTTTGCTTCTAGACGGCAGATTTGGAGGGACAGGGAGATCCCCTGCTCTACAATCGGGATGATCTGTAGATAATGACACGAGGTGGTTTGTGGAGTATCTTTCCGATAGGGCGCGCTATGCTCTGATGGTGCGGGTCCCCCGAACCATAGAGGTGGCCATCGAGGATGATTACCTGATTCCCCTGGGTACCACCAAACCCACCATGGGATACCATATCACGTTATTGGGCCCTTTTTACCTGCCTGAGGAGCGGGAGCACACGGCCTTTTCGCGTGCCGTTCAGGAGGTGTGCCAGCGCCGGCAACCTCTTCTCGTATCCGTTGCGGGCTTGGGCGCCTTTGAAAAAGAGGACGACAACGTGATCTACCTTCGCCTCGCCGACCCCCATCGCCTCGTCGCCCTGCATGAGGAACTCTTGGAGGCGACGCGCGAACATGTCGCCTTTGCCGATACCGATTTTTCGGAGGAAAGCAGGGGGACCTATCTGCCCCATATCACCCTCGGCCTCGCCTTGACGGATCGGGAACTGGTACAGTTCTTTCGCACGGTGGCGGAGCGTATCCCCGAGATCACCTTCCGTGTGTCGGCGCTGTGGCTGGTGGCTCAGGAATCGAGCGAGCCCTGGCGCTACGTGATTGGCTACCCGCTGGATGCGGCGAGACAGGGGGAACTCCTCTCCCCCGATCCCCATACTTACTAGGGAGGGAGAGGGCTTTCAGATGGTCGCCTTTTCGCCCCGCACGGGCACTCTTGTTTTGCGCACCCCGAGCTCCTCCAGGGCGTCCGCAAAGGCGAGGGCAGAGTCCTCTTCTCCGTGTATCACGAACGCCTCCTGCAGTCCATAGGGGTCGAGGCCCCGCACATAGTCCGACAGTTCGGCGCGGTCGGCGTGGGCGCTGTAACCGGTGATGCTCTCCACCTGGGCTCGCACGTCGTATTCTTGGTCAAAGATGCGCGCCCTCTTTTTCCCCTCCAGGATGCGTCTGCCCAGGGTGTGCTCGGCCTGGAACCCGACAAAGAGCACGGTGTTGCGGCTGTCTTCCACGTTGTTTTTTAGATGATGGAGGATGCGGCCCGCCTCACACATTCCCGAGGCGCTGATGATGACCATGGGCTCGTGCCGCGTGTTGAGCGCCTTGCTCTGCGACGCACGCCGCGTATAGTGCAGTTGATCGAAGCCAAAGGGATCCCGGTACTTTTGCATGAACGCGTGGGTTTCCGCGTCATAGTATTCGGGATGCAGCCGAAATATCTCTGTGGCGTTGATGGCCAGGGGCGAATCCACAAAGATAGGGATATCGGGGATCTTTTTCGCGCGGCTGAGGCGATGGAGGGCGTAGACGACCTCCTGCGTGCGCCCCACGGAAAAGGCGGGAATGATGATCTTGCCGCCGCGCCGGGAGGTCTCGCGTACTGTGTGCGCCAGAAATTCGTCCGCCTCCTCCAGCGTCCCGTGCAGGCGCGTGCCGTACGTGCTCTCGATCATGAGATAGTCCACGTCGGGCACCGTCTGTGGGTCACGAAGGATGGGTAGATCCTTGCGTCCCACGTCCCCCGTAAAGAGCAGGCGGTAGTCGCGTCCGTCCTCAGAGATGTCCAGGGCGCACAGGGCGGAGCCCAGGATGTGGCCGGCATCATAGAAGGTGAGTTGAACGCCAGGGGCGATAAAGATGGGGCGTTCGTAACTGATGCTCACAAAGTACTTGAGACTGTCCATGGCGTCCTGGACGGTATAGATCGGTTCCAGGGGCGATTCGTGCCGTCGACGTCGTTTTCTGTTGAGATAGGCCACATCCTGTTCCATGATATAGCCCGAATCGCGGAGCATGATGCTGCAGAGGTCCCGGCTGGCCGATGTGGTATAGATATTGCCCTCAAACCCCGATTTGACCAGGTTGGGGATGTTGCCGCTGTGATCGATGTGGGCGTGTGACAGGACAAGGGCATCGATCTGACGGGCGTCAAAGGGTAGGTTGCGGTTGCGTTCAAAGGCCTCCTGGCGGTGGCCATGAAAGATGCCACATTCCAGGAGGATGTGGCTATTATTCACGTGGAGCAGGTGCATGGAGCCGGTCACGCTGCGCACCGCCCCCAGGAACTCGATCTGCATCGCTGTCTCCTTCCTCTATCGGTATCCGAGTTGGACAGGCTCCCCGCTCTCCGCCGATCTGTAAGCGGCATCCAGAATTCTGACCTCATCGATGGCCACCCGCGTATCCGCGTGGAGGGTCTCCTCGCCCAATATGGCGCGCACAAAGTTGCGCGGGGGACCCGGGCGCGTCTCAAAATGGGAGGGTTTCTCAAAGGACTGCGGCCCTTTTTCTGCGTCCAGGTGCAGGAGGGCCGAGCCGTTCAGGGTGTCCATGGCGAATATGCCCTTTTTTCCCTGGATCTGGATATGGCTGGAGCTGACGCCCCTGGGCAGTAGCCCGTTGGCCGTCAGAGTGCACAGGGCCCCATTGTCAAAGCGCACCAGGATGGCGTCCACCACGTCGACCTCTACATCCAGAGCGTTCATTTGCGCATAGACGCTCACCGGCTTGAGCTCTGTGAGCCAGAGCACGCTGCCCGTCAGGTGAGAGGCCTGGGTGTGTCCCTCGCCGCCGCCGACGATGGAGGGATCGGAATATGAGGTTGGGTTGGGTTGCGGGTAGCCCTCTCCACCTCGCTCGTCAAAGGCGGCGGACACGTCGCCACGGTAGAGATCGTACACGCGCTGCGAAAACAGGGCCGAGATCATGAGGATATCACCCAGGACGTTCTCCCGCAGCCGTTTGCGTGCCTCTTGCATCCAGGGATGAAAGAGCACGGGATGACAGACAGAGAGTAGCAGGTCCCGTTCCTCGGCCAGGCGCGCCAGTTCCTCGGCGTGCTTTGCCTGGAGCACAAAGGGCTTTTCCATGAGCACGTGCAGGCCGTGTTCCAGGGCGTAGCGCGCCTGCTCATAGTGTACGTTGGGTGTGGTGGCGATGATGACGCCGTCCAGGGCGCATTCGTCGATGAGCGCGCGATAATCGGTGTAATATTCAGGTACGCCGTAGCGCTCGGCGCGATCCCTTGCCTTTTCCTCCGTGCGACTAAAGACGGCCACCACGTCCGCCCTGTCGTCCTTGCTCAGGGGCTCCAGATGCCCCACGGTACCCCACCAGCCGACGCCGATGATGCCGATCCGTGCGCGATCCATCGTCAAAATCTATCCTTTCTCAAATTGAATATACCTCGATTGATTATGTGCTGCATGGGCATCTTGTCAAATGGCCTTTGTCATTGCGGACGGATTCCCAAAGAAGGCTCTACTGAAAAAAGGTCCATGAGTTGCGTCGCACTTGATGGGCGTGCTCTAGCAACCTAGTCTTGTTACATGCAGAATATGCTTTTCTAGTAAAAGTTCTCGCGAAAGTGCGATGCAACTGAACGTCTAATGCTTCTTTCAGTGGAGCCAAGGAATAATGGTGGAGGCACTTGCCCCTCTTGCTATTTTGGCATATCCTTTAAAGGGTCTTTGCGGA
>CAZMOW010000058.1:0-14885 GCA_964567975.1 uncultured Anaerolineales bacterium
CCGAATTCCACGCCATCTTTACCAGCAATCCGCAGGAATACGCTGGCGTGCACGAAAGCCAGGATGCCCTGCACGACCGCCTGCTGACCATGGACCTCGACTACTATGATCGAGATACGGAGATCACTATTACCGCCTCGCGTGCCGGGCTATCCGCAGAACAGGTGGTGCCCGTCGTGGATATGGTGCGCGACTTTCGCGCCTCCGGGGAATACGATCAGGCGCCCACGCTGCGCGCCTGCATCATGATAGCCAAGGTCTGTGCCCAACAGGACGTGGAGCTTTCGGCCAGCGATCCCCAGTTCGTACAAATATGTTTGGACATTCTAGAGTCAAAGACCGCTTTCACCAGCCGCTCGCGGGAGCGGCGCAGGGAGCAACGCAAAATGCTGCTAGACCTGATCGAACACCACTGCAGCGAGGAATAAAGGTATCTGGCCCTCTGGCCATAGGTATTGAGGGCCCTTGATCGAAGGGAGAAGACAGAGATGAAGACCAAGGGAATGCGTAGTTTAGAGACTATCCGGACGCGGCGCAATCGCGCCAAACCCAGTTCGCGGACCGATATGGCAACTCGACTAGCCCGACTTGAAGCCGAAAAGATGCGATTGAAAAGAGAACTGGAGATATTCGACCAGAAAAGGGACCGGACGGCGCAAAAGCTTTCTCAAATCGATGATCGCATTGCGGGGTTGAGACGCTCGCTTTACGATGATGCGCCGTCCGGTGGCAGCGTTCGGAAAGAGGGATCGACGCTGTCCCCCATCAAGGACTCGGCAGCAGAAGCTGAGGATGAGGGTGAGAAAGAAAAGGAAGTGAATGTTGTCACATTGGATTACTGATGGGGCGGCCGAGGACTCGGCATTTGGACGAGCGTGCCAAAGGAGGCGTGCCATGAGAGGTACTGGTACTCTTGATCACATATTCACGCGGAAACACATCCGCACCATGTGCTCAGTGCGTGGAAACACTGGCCCCGCCCGCTGGCGCTGGCCGAGATGGAAGGAAACGGAACGTTTGGCATGGGCGAGAAAGCATTTGAGAGCACGCAGGGCTGCTTGTGTGCCACGGAACACGTGAAGAAACGGGGGTAACAGCAATGCCAGAAGATCGCGAAGAGAAGGAGAGAGAGTCAGAGGGCACCGTTGAGTTCGGCCTCGGAGGGCTTTTTGAGGGGCTCGGCAGTTTCGTCGATCTTGTATCAAAGATGGCGGAGACGGGCGAGCGGGTGGTGAGAAAAGAGGGCGAGTTTCACATCAAGGGCCTGGAGGACAAGGGGAAAGCCGTCTATGGCGTCAATGTACGCATGGGACTGGGCAACGAACCCATCGTGCAGCACTTTGGCGACATCCGAAGCACCGAGGAAGGGCCGGAGGTGGCAGAGGCCAGGGAACCCCTCGTCGACGTCTTCGATGAGGAAAAAGAGATCGTCGTGGTAGTGGAACTTCCCGGCGTGTCCGAGGAGGAGATAGAGGTCGCCGTCCAGGAAGACATTCTCTCTCTGGAGACGGTGGGGGAGCGCAAATACGCCAAAGAGGTCTTGTTACCCTGTCCCGCCGATTCCGAGACGCTTGAACAGACCTACCGCAACGGCATTCTAGAGATTCGCCTGGAAAAAAGCTAGAACGCTGGCGTCGTTCCAGTCCATACGCCAAGCGCGAGGATGTGGAGGAATGGGGTTGGGGCCCGCATAGTGTCATATAGAGGATAGGAAAAAACGAAATGTCAGAAAACGCCGAGGGAAAGTATATCTACTGCATCATCCGCTCCTCCGAGCCCCGTGAATTTTCGACCTTGGGCATTGGCGAGCGGGGAGATGTGGTGCACACGGTCCCACATCAGGATCTAGCTGCCGTGGTGAGCGACTCTCCCATGATAGAGTACGAGCAGACGCGACGAAACATGATGGCCCATACGCTCGTCCTCGAAGAGGTGATGGAGGAGTTTGACATTTTGCCCGTGCGCTTTGGCACCGTCGCTCCCAACGAGGAGACAATCAGCGCAAGGCTGTTGGGGCTTCGCTATGACGAGCTTGACGCGCACCTGCAGGAGATGGAAGGACGGGTGGAACTTGGGCTGAAGGCTTTTTGGTTCGAGGGGCTCGTCTTCGAGGAGATACTAGAGGAGAATCGGCCCATCCGCGAGTTGCGCGACAGCCTGATGGGCCGTCCCGCAGAGGAGACCTATCGCGATCGCATCCGTCTGGGAGAGATGATCGAGGGCGCGATGGATGAGAAGAGGGCTGAGGATTCCCAGAACATCCTATCCCGCCTGCGTCCCCTAGCTCACGATGTGAGCAGAAAGGACGAGATCATCGACCGCATGGTTCTCAACGCCGCCTTTTTGGTGGATGAGGACCGCCAGCCCGCGTTCGACGAGACCATCGACGATCTCGATGAGGAGATGGGAGAACGGCTGATCTTCAAGTATGTGGGACCCGTCCCCCCCTACAACTTTGTCAGCATCGTCGTGACGTGGGAGGAAAGCTAATCGATGAAGTCCTCCAAGAGGCGGTCTAGTGATGGTTCTTAGAGGGGTCATCTGGATCGCCAGGCAGATACAAAAGCAGGCCGAAAGGGAACTGTACGACGAGGACAGGATAAGGGGCCAGCTCATGGAGCTCGAGCTGCGGCTGGATCTGGAGGAAATAACGGAAGAGGAGTACGAGGCCACCGAAGAAGAGCTCCTGGGGCGGCTAAAGGTGGCGCGGGAGTACCATGCTTCCAATGGATAGAAGAATCTTTCGCTTGTGACGGAATCTGTGCCTGTCGAAACCAAGTGCGGAATAGGAGGAAGAGTAAATGCTAACTGCGGCAGAAATCACACAGGAGGCCAAGACGCAGCTCAGCGAGCTAACGGGGCTCGAAGCAGCTACGGTATCGAGCCTCAACAAAACCGAAGAAGGGTGGTCCGTCGAGGTGGAGATGGTTGAACTGAAACACGTTCCCGACTCTCAGGACGTACTTGGCACCTACGAGGTCAACCTGGACCAGGAGGGGAACCTGCTGGGATATCAACGCACCAGACGCTACCGCCGCGACAAAGTAACGGAGGAAGAATGAGCGCCAGGAAACAGAGCGACATCAACTGCCCCATCGACCTCTTTTCGGAACAGGAAGAAGCGATCGAGCGTCTGACCCAAGCCATCAATGAGGCGCCTAGCACCGAGGAAAAGGGCGCCCGTGCCCAAGAACTACTAGATGCCGTCAACGTGCTGCTGGATTGCGAGCACTATGATGAAACGAACAAGAATTGCCAACTCTGTCGTGAGATAGCAGAATTGCGACGCAAGACGGCAAAACTTGTGATCAAAGCTAGCCAGCTCGGCGAGCTTTCGTCAAAGGACGAAACTCGAGGAAGGTCTTAGGAGGATTCATGGCCAATCAGCGCGTGCAGCACGGCGTACAAACGAGCACCCTGGCCGATATACTTGAAAGAGTGCTCGACAAGGGAGTGGTCATCGCTGGCGACATAACCGTGTCCCTCGCCGACGTCGATCTACTGACCATCAAAATTCGGCTCCTTGTGGCTTCAGTTGACAAGGCCATGGAGATGGGCATCAACTGGTGGGAGAGTGATCCCTACCTCTCTTCTCAGGCCAAACAGATGGAAGCGGAGAATGAACAACTGCGCGAGCGACTCGACCGTCTGGAAGCACAACTGAGCGCCATCTCTTCATAGGTTACATGCACAAGCAAGGAGGCAATTGAACCTTGATAAAGAGAGACTTCCATGAGTGAAAACCAAAAGCTGAGCTTGCGCGTGGCCGAGGCCCGGGCCAAGGACGTGGGGCGAGGGCTGGTACGTCTAGACCCTCAGGATCTAGAGAAGCTTGGGGCCAGCATAGGGGACATCGTAGAGATTGAGGGCAAGCGCACCACCGTGGCCAGAGCCATGCCCGCTTATGCTGCCCAACGCTCCCAGCAACTGATCCAGATGGACGGCCTTTTGCGGAGCAACGCCAAGGCGGGCCTGGGCGAGCAGGTGACTATTCGACGTACAGAGGGAGAGACAGCGCGCTCGCTGCTCCTGAAACGGGTGGACGGGATGCGCTCGCGTTCCAGCGTCTCCCAGACGGGCTACCTGGCGCGCCTCTTGGACGGTATCCCCGTGGTGGCGGGTGACCGTGTGCGCGTCAACCTCTTTGGGACACGGACGCAGAACTTTTTGGTAGCCAAGACAACGCCCACGGGGCCCTTACTCATTCGCAAGACCACCTCCATCAAGCTCGCCACCGAAGAGGCCTCCTCGACAAGTGCCATCACCTATGAGGACATTGGTGGGTTACGAAGGGAGATCGGCCGTGTTCGAGAGATGATCGAATTTCCTCTGCGCTATCCAGAGGTGTTCGAGCGCCTGGGCATCGATCCTCCCAAAGGTGTGTTGCTTCATGGACCGCCCGGTTGTGGCAAGACCCTCATCGCCCGTGCGGTGGCTCAGGAGACCAGCGCCCATTTTTCCCATGTCAACGGCCCCGAGGTGATCGACAAGTGGTATGGCTCCTCCGAAGCGCAATTGCGCAACATCTTTGAAGATGCCCGACGGCGGGCACCGGCTATCATCTTTATCGACGAGATAGATGCCATCGCCCCCAAGCGAGAGGAGATGAGCGGCGATCGCCAGGTGGAACGTCGCGTCGTCGCGCAGCTCTTGGCCCTGATGGACGGGCTGGAGGCGAGAGGGGATGTGGTCGTCATCGCCGCCACCAATATCCCCAATACCCTGGACCCAGCGCTGCGACGCCCGGGGCGCTTTGATCGGGAGATAGCCATCGGTGTGCCCGACAAAAAAGGGCGCGGGGAGGTGTTGGCCATTCATACGCGGGGCATGCCTCTCGCCGATGATATTGATTTGGAGAGGATAGCGACGACCACCCACGGTTTTGTCGGCGCCGACCTCGCTGCCCTGTGCCGTGAGGCCGCCATGAGCGCCCTGCGCCGACTGATGCCCGAGATAGACTTTGCCAACGCCAATATCCCCTATGACAAGCTCATGGCCCTAGAGGTAACAGGGGACGACTTTACGGCCGCGCTGGCAGAGGTAGAGCCTTCAGCCATACGAGAGGTCTTTACAGAGATACCCGAGGTCGGATGGTCGGACGTGGGCGGGTTGGAGGAGACGAGGCGGTTGCTCCTGGAAACCGTACAATGGCCCCTGCAGCATAGCGACCTCTTTGAGCGAGCGGCCATCCGCCCATCCAAGGGAATCCTATTGAGTGGCCCCCCGGGCACGGGCAAGACGCTCCTGGCCAAGGCCCTGGCCAGCGAGAGCGAGGCGAATTTCATCGCCGTCAAGGGGCCGCAGCTCATGAGCATGTGGGTCGGAGAGTCGGAACGTGGCGTGCGAGAGGTCTTTCGCAAGGCACGTCAGGCCGCTCCCTGTATCGTATTCTTTGACGAGATCGATGCCTTGGCTCCACGGCGAGGCGGGGGCCACGCCGAGACGACCGTGCGCGTAGTGAGTCAGCTTCTCACCGAGCTGGATGGTATTGAGGAACTCAAAGGGGTCGTCGTTTTGGCGGCCACCAATCGGCAGGATCAGATAGACCCCGCCCTACTGCGTGCCGGCCGCTTTGACTTTTTGGTCGAACTCCCGGTCCCCGATAAAAGGGCACGTCTGGATATCTTAAAGATTCACACGCGGGATATGCCCCTGGCTCAAGGGGTAGATTTGGAAGCCATCGCCGAGGAAACCGAGGGCGCCGTCGGCGCTGACCTGGAGGACCTGTGTCATCGGGCGGCCCTGCTCGCCATGCGCGACTTTTTGGGTCGAGGGCAGCCTACACCAGAGGATTTCGACAGCTTTTGTATCCAGCCGCAGCACTTTGAAGCAGCCATGACACGAGAACGCAGTTAGGAGAAACGATGCTGGGAACGTATGTTTATGGGATTATTCGCTCGCAACACGATTTGGTCTTTGACGTGGTGGGCATCGATACGGACTATGACCAGGTCCACACCGTCCTGTGTGATGGCCTCGCCGCCGTCGTCAGTCCAAGCTCCCGTCCAGATTTTCAGGGGCTGGAGCGTGGCGAGGCCACCTCCTATCTCGTGCGCCATCAACACGTCGTTGAGAAGACCATGGAGGACTTTGAGGTGCTGCCGGTCAAGTTTGGCACCGTGTTGGCCGATGAAAACCAGGTCCACCGCGCTTTGGAACAGGGGCAAGATCTTTTCCGTGAGACCTTTGCCACGCTGGCGGATCGCGTGCAGATGGAAGTGCTCGTCCTGTGGGAACTCCAGGATATCTTTGAAGAGATCGGTCAGGAAGAACCCGTTGCGCAGCTAAGGGCTGACCTGATGAATCGTCCGGCGAAGGAGATTCGAGACGGTCAAATCGCCCTGGGGAAAATGGTTCAAGCTTCACTCGAGCGACGTCGGAGCAGCTTACAGGGACACATCCTCTCGGCGCTGATGGACATCACGCCGGAGCTGATAACCAACCCCCTCATGGACGACAGCATGGTCGTCAACACCGCCCTCCTCTTGGATGAGGGACAGAATAAGCTGTTGGACGAGACCCTGGACTCTCTGGACAAAGAGTTCGACGGCCAGCTTACCTTCCGCTGTGTGGGCCCGCTGCCCCCCTATAGCTTTGGTACCATGCTCATACAGATTCCTGCCTTTGGCGAGGTCGATGCGGCGCGTCGTCTGTTAGGGCTGGGAGATAGCGCCACCCACAGCGAAATAAGACAAAGCTACCGCCAGATGGCCTCCCAGCTGCACCCAGACCACAACATACAGAATGCGGAAGCAGAGGACCAGATGGCCGAGTTGACGGCGGCCTATGACCTCCTCTCCGCTTACGCGCAAAGCGCGGCCCCGCAGGCCAGCGAGGGGGCATGCTCCTTCGATCGGGAGAGCGTCGAGCAGGCGGTTCTCATCTCGGGCGAAGCGCAACAGGACGCAGAAGCATAGGAAGAAGCGCCAAGGGAAGAGACGGGGCGAACGAAAAGCACGAGCATGTCCGTTGCTCGTAGGCAATAAACTGGAGGTAGATCATGGCCAAGGCTGAACCCAAGACTGAGCTTGATGGCGAGACGGCTGTCGTGACCTGCGCCTTCTGTCAGGGCACGGGGCGCGATCCCTTTGGGATCATGTCGCCCCTTTCCACCTGCCAGGTATGTGGCGGGACAGGACAGCGAAGCGTCGTTGAACCAACCGTTCCCTGTGCCTTTTGCCACGGCACTGGCGTACACCCCGGCACACGCATGACGTGCACCGTTTGTGGCGGCGTGGGCAGAGTGCATGCCCCAGCCAGCGTCGCCACCTGCCCCTGTTGCGGCGGGAGCGGAAAAGCGAGCGACTGGCCCGCCTATATCTGGCCAGACAGCCCTCTTTATTGCCCCTGCTGCGGCGGCAAGGGGGTCGTGAGAGGAGCAGAGGAATAGGTGAAGGGGAGCAAAGGACCCGGCATCGGGGCGCAACAACCCTCGTTCTTGGAGGACGCGAGCCTGGAGTTGTTGCTCTTTGGCGGCAAGGGCGGCACAGGCAAGACGACGATGGCCGCCGCCACGGCCCTGCACCTGGCCCGCTCGCGGAAGAAGGAGATTCTGGTCGTCTCCACAGACCCCGCCCACTCTCTTTCGGACAGCTATGATCAGACCATTGGGGATCAGGTTCAGCCCATACAGGGCGCAACCAACCTGCATGCTCTGGAAATCGATGCCCAGAGACGGCTGAAGGCCTTTAAGCGCGAACACGAAGGCGTGCTGAAACTGATCGCAGACCGGGGCACATACTTTGACGAGGAGGATATCAGCGAATTCTGGGAGCTTTCGCTGCCAGGCATCGACGAGTTGATGGGCATCATCGAGCTGGCCAAAATCGTCAAAAGGGGCGAATTCGACCTCATCATCGTGGATATGGCCCCTACAGGGCATGCCCTGCGCCTACTGGCATTGCCCCACCTCATGAAAAGATGGCTCCATCTCTGGGATTTGATGCTGGAAAAGCATCGTTTCATGGCCTCCGCTTTTGGCAATTATAGTCCGGACGAGGCGGACGCTTTCCTGGAAGAGATGACGGACCAGCTCCAGGGACTGCGCACGCTTCTGTACGAGAGCGAGGTCACGGCGTTCGTACCCGTTACTGCCCCCAGGGCGATGGAAATCCAAGAGACGGAAAGACTGCTGGAGGAACTGCAAGATCTCGACCTTGGGGTAGAGAGCATTGTCGTCAATGGCGTATTCTCTGAAAAGCCAGCCGACTGTCCCTTTTGCCAGGCGCGAGTGGAAGAACAGGCGCCACATCTGGCCACGATTCGGAAGCGATTCGCCGCGTGGGAGCTCGTGTTCGCTCCCCTCTTGCCCTACCCTGTGCAGGGTCAAAAGGCCCTGAGCTATTTCATGAGGCGCATAGTGGGAGACGCTTCCTCGCCTGCGCCGATGCCCCAGGGCGAAACGGCCTCCAAAAAGTGCGAGAGAAAGCCAGATTTGACGGCCAGACTGGATTTCCCCTCACAAGAGCTCATTCTCTTTGGAGGCAAAGGCGGCGTGGGCAAGACCACCATGGCCGCAGCCACAGGCATTCACCTGGCGCAGAGAAAAAGGGGGACCAGGATACTTTTCTTTTCCACCGATCCAGCCCACTCTTTGTCGGATAGCCTGGGGCAACAGATTGGAGATCGGATAGCTCCTATCAGCGGGGTGAAAGGCCTCTTTGCCCTGGAGATGGACGCAGAGAGCCTTTTGGAGGAACTGAAACAATCATATGTGGACGAGATCGACGAGGCATTCGACGCCTTCTTGGGATCATCCCTTGATATGGCGTTCGATCGCCAGGTCATGGAAGAACTCATCGCCGTGACGCCGCCCGGCATGGACGAGTTGCTAGGACTGTTGAAAATCATGGAATTCATAGACGCGAACAGCTTTGATCGCTACGTCCTGGACATGGCCCCGACGGGGCATGCTTTGCGCTTCCTGGAAATGCCGCACATGATGCGGCAATGGTTTATCACCTTTTTCAAACTCATCATCAAATACAAGAGCGTCGTGCGCCTGCCGCGCGTGATGGACCTGCTCCTGGAAAAGTCGAAGCAGTTGCGAAGGCTGCAAAAGCTGCTTCTGGACTCGCAGCGCTGCCAGTTCGTCGCCGTGACCTTGCCCGAGGCCATGGTTGTACAAGAGACGAAGCGTCTGTTGCAGCGCCTGGACGCGCTCTCCCTCGCCTGCCGGTACGTGATCGTGAACAAGCTAGTACCTGCCAGCGATTGCGCCTTTTGCAGCCTGGCACACAAAACACAGGAGCCCCATTTGCAGGAGATAGCCGATCTTGAGCGGGAAATCGTCAAGGCTCCCCTCCTGCCTCGCGGGGTGACGGGTATCCCTTCTCTGTCTCATATGGCCGAGGTGATCTATGGAAACAAGTAGAGAGGAACTGGTCGAGGCGCTGAGAAAACAGTTGGGAAACGAGCGTATAGACAACCTCGTAGACCAAGCATGCCAAGAAGCCATTCTGGAAGTAAAGGCTATCATCCGCGAGGCGCTGCTCCAGCGCGTTTTGGAGCGCATCTCACAGCCAGACGCCGAGATGGATGCCGAGACACTACTTGCAGAACTCGCAGATACAGGCGCCCCAAAAGAAAGCGCTCCAGCCATCCAAGAGCCGAAAGCCACAGAGGGAAACCGGCCACCTGAAAGAGAGAGCACTGCCGTCCAAGAGCAGCCGACCGACGCACAGAAGCGCCCTGAGAGCGATTCATCTGCCTCAGAGCCCACACCCGCAGAGAAAAAACAGCAAATTCAAAAAGAGATCGCTACCATCAAGGAGCAGATCGCGGCAAACGAAGAGCGATTGAGCACGCCCCCGGACATCACCCCTGACGCCGAACCGTCGGCTGCGGAATCAGCACCCGCCACAGAAGAGATGGGAGAAAACGATGATCGCCAGGGCATCTACGTTTACGGCATCCTGGACGGGCGCGGCGAGCAAAGGGTGCCCGCCTTGCCTGAAAAAGGTATCGATCCCTCTCATCCGGTCTATGCCCTGTCCCATGACGCACTTTGTGCCGTCGTGAGCAAGGTGCCCCTTCAGGAATTCGATGAAGAGGCTCTGGAAGCCAACCTAAATGATGTGGATTGGTTGAAGCAAAGAGTCCACACCCACCATGAGGTACTCAACAAGGTAGCCACGGAATGCACCGTCATCCCCATGCAGTTCTGCACCATCTACAAAGACGAGACACGAGTAAAAGAGATGTTGACCCAATATCGCGAGGATTTTTGTGAGGCGCTTACGTCCATTGGAGGAGGAAGAGAGTGGGGCGTAAAGGTCTTTTGTGACGATGAGGTCTTAGTTGAGAGAGCGGCAGAGATGAGCGAGGAGATCAAAGCACTCGAGGCCGAGGTGGCGGGAAAGTCAAAGGGCAAGGCATACTTTGAGAAGAAGCGCGTAGAGAAAGCCAAGGCGGAGGAGGCGGAACGCCTTGCGGACCAGTGGGCTCAAGAGAGCCATGACCGCCTATCGGCACTGGCCAAAGACTCTGTTCTGAGCGGCCTACAGGACAAAGAGATGACGGGAAGAAAGGAGAGGATGGTACTCAACGGAGCCTACTTGCTGGAGGATTCCGAGTTGGCAGATTTTCGCTCCGAAGTCAAAGAGTTGATGACAGCGTATGAAGACTATGGCCTAGCGTATGAACTGACGGGCCCATGGCCACCCTATAGCTTTGTGCAGATTGGCGCCGAGGAGGAAGCCAACCGTGTCTGATCTGGCGATGAAGGAAAAAGAGGTGACGCTATTGGACCTGCTCGATTCCATTCTCAACAAGGGCGTCTATATATGGGGGGACATCACGATCTCCGTAGCCGACGTGGACCTCGTCTACCTGGGATTGAAAGTGCTGTTGAGTTCGGTGGAGAAAGCAGAAGAGATGAAAGAGGCGGCATGCCGATATCCCATTGGGGAGAGGCAAGATGAGCTCGGAAAGTAAAAGAGTGTATCTCTATGCCATCACGGATAATATGGGGAACCATCTACCAGTGAAAGCGGGATTAGATGACGGTCCCCTTTACAATCTCATGCACCAGGATATAGCAGGCGTGATAGGAACCGTAGCCATGTCAGAGATCCGCCCAACGCCAGACAACATCTGGACCCACGAGAGGGTCGTTGAGCAGCTCATGGATGATCGCGCCGTCCTACCCGTACGCTTTGGCACGCTTTTCCGGGGCCAACATGCGATCCGGACCGCGTTGGCCACCCACTACAGTGCATTCTCTGCCAAGCTGGATCGCGTGCGGGGCTGCGTTGAGCTCAAGTTGCGCGTAATGTGGGACGATGACAAAGCCCGAAAGGAAACGCAAGAAAGCGGCACCGTCGATCTCTGCGACCAAGCGGCTGCCTGGTTGGAAACCGAGGCGCAGTCTATGAAAAAGGAAGGTCTAAGATATCTTTTGACACGCTTCAACGAACAATGTGCAGATCGGGCGTTGCGAGACCGAGCAAATAGCCTGGCCAACCGCCTCCATGAGCCCCTCGCACAGGAAGCGGTAGAAGAAACGTATCAGATCCTAGTTACTCCTCGGCTAGTGCTCTCTGCAGCTTATTTGGTAGAGCGGGATCATGTGGCGAGAATGAAGCACTTGGTCCAGAATCTACAGCAGCAAAACGAGCACTTGCGTTTCCTGCTTACGGGCCCCTGGCCCGTCTACGACTTTGTTGTAATGGACATCAGCATGGAGAATATGGGAGAGGACGGCAATGCCTCAATGTGCGAATGAAAAGGTCCTTTTAGGGGAAGCGGATGATCTGGAAGAGTTCCAGGGAGAGATGGAGGAATCCCAGCAAAGCCTGCCTCGCCACCTCGACGTTGACCCCGAGAATGTTGAGCGCGGTTTGGCCAAGCTCGTCCTCACGTTGATAGAGCTCCTACGGCGCCTCATGGAACGGCAGGCCTTGCATCGCATCGATTCTGGCTCGCTGACGGAAGAAGAAATCGAGCGCTTGGGAGAGACGTTTCTTAAACTCGATGCCCGCATGGAGGAGCTCATTCAGATTTTCGATCTGGAAGACGAAGAGCTTAATCTGGACCTGGGCCCTTTGGGAAGGCTGCTCTAGCCCGTTTCAACGCAGAACAAAAGTTCTTATACAAAACTTCCTTCTCGAAAGTGGAGCGCACAACCCCTCTCCCACATCTGGGAGAGGGGAACCTTCTCTGGGGATTACGCCGTGCGGTGCGCCGGCAGCGAGAGGTCAAAGCGCTCGGCCAGTTCCTCGAAATCCTCCCATGTGGCGTCGGGAATGGCGATGCCCTCCTGGCTCCGCGCGCGCCGTGTGTTGACTTCCGGTTCGCCGGGGATGAGCACCTCATCAACCCCCTCGGCGGGCTCGACGTCCTTGGCTGCAGCCAGGGTCTCGTCGATCATGGCCTTATAGTGCTCGGCTTCTCCGAAAAAGGCCGGGTCGATGACCATCAGGAATACGCCGGCGATCTGATCGCTCGTGTCGTCCACCTCCTCTATCACCGAGGCGCCGATCAGGGTGTGATCCTCGTCGTCGATCATGGACAATCCTCCGATGAGGGCGGAGGCCATGGCCAGGCCATAGCCCTTGTGGCCGGCGACCTCGCCCCCCAGGGGCAATAGGGCCCCGCCGTCATAGAAATCCTCGGGGTTGGTCGTGGGCTTGCCGTCGCTGTCCTGGATGCATCCCGGGGGCATGGGGGCTCCCTTGGCGCGGGCAAAGCGCACCTTGCCCTCGGCCACGGTGGCTGACGAGCCGTCATAGATCATGGATGGTTGCTCCCCGGCCGGGATGCCCATGGACCAGGGGTTGGCGCCAAAGAAACGCTGCCGACCGCCAAAGGGCACCAGCCCGCCCACACCGCGTCCGGCGGATCCCACCGTCACGATGGCGATGAGCCCGCTTTGAGCCGCCCTTTCCGTATATTCTCCCACGCGGCCGATGTGGCTGGAGTGTCGTATGGCGGCGGCCGCTATTCCGTGTTCGTGGGCGTGCTCCATAGCCCAGTTCAGGGCGTAGGCGGTGGAATAGTGTCCGAATCCCCGCTGAGCATCGATGAGGGCCGTCGCGGGGGACTCGCGCAGGATGGTGGGATGGGCGTTGGGAACAAGTTCGCCACTGTCCACCTGCGCAGTATATTGGGCGATGCGCAGCACGCCGTGGGAGTCGTGCCCCGAGAGGTTTGCGCGTACCAGATGTTGTGCTACCTCGGTGGCGATCTCCTCGTCCGCTCCCAGACCTGCGACGATCCCTTTTATAAACGCTTCCAAAGGTTCAGGTTCACAGCTATACATATGCTCGTACCTCCCTATTCTGACGTCTCAATTCAGCGAATGCGAATTTCTCCCTTGAAACCCTCTCATATCATGGCCATTCTAGCGGACCGTGGCTTTTCCTGTCAAAGTCGCTGCCGTCGGGTGGTGGAATCGTTCACTGCACCGAACGTCCCGTCTTATCCCTCTGTGGCCAGAGGTTGTTTCTCGTTCTCCATGCGGGCCACGGCTTTGCCCTCCTCTACGTCCACCTGGGTCAGCAATAGAAACCCGACGATGAAAAAGACCACGAGGGAGACGATGGCCAGCCGGCTGGTTTCCGCAAAGGAGGCCACCAGGCCAAAGAGCAGGGGGCCGGCGATGCCCGCGAATTTGCTGCTTATGTCGTAAAAACTAAAGAACTCGGCCGAGCGCATCTTGGGGGCCATGGCGCTGAACAGGGAGCGGCTCAGGGCCTGGCTACCCCCCTGCACGGTGCCTACCGCGGCGGCCAGGAGCCAGAAATGCCAGGGAGTATACATAAAGTATCCGCCGATGGAGATGAGGGTATAGACGCCGAGGGCGATATAGATGGCCTGTTTCGTCCCCAGACGCTCTGCCAGGTTGCCAAAGAAAAAGGTCATGGGCACGCCGATCACCTGGGTCAGCAACAGGGCAGCCACCATGTCGGACATTCCGATGCCAATCTCTGCGCCATAGACGGTGGCCATCTTGATGATGGTGCCAATGCCGTCGGCGTAAAGCCAAAAGGCGATGAGGAATTTGAAGAGCTGTTTGTAACGCTTGATCTCCCGAAAGGTTCGCTTCAGCCGCCTGAATCCCGCCTGCACGGGGTTGATGGTCCCATCCTCGAGGGAGGGAGGTGGTTCGGGGACATGCCGAAAGAGGGGAATGGAAAAGACGACCCACCAGATGGCGACGCTGAGGAAAGAAGCCCGCACCGCCACGTTGCCATCGGGGAATCCAAACCATCCGGGGTTCATGTACCAGAGGAGGTTCACTACCAGTAGCAGGCCGCCTCCCAGGTATCCCAGGGCGAATCCTTTGATCGAGATCTGATCGATCTCGTGGGGGCGTGCCACATGGGGCAAAAGGGAATCGTAAAAGATGTTGGCCCCCGCGTTGCCTATACTGGCCAATATGTAAAAGATCACGGCCGCGCGCCAATCTCCCTGACGTACGAAAAAGAGCAGCCCGGTGAACAGGACGGCGACGCTGAGAAAGGTCAGGATGAAGCGTTTTTTGGTGCCCGTGTGATCGGCGATGGCCCCTAGGATGGGGCCGAGGAGGGCCGTAAAGAGCATGGAAACGGCGACGGCGTACCCCCATATACTGGACGCCTGATACTTGGGCAGATGGGCGGCGGCCACGTTGCTGAAATAGGGCGGTAGAAAGGCGGCCATGACGGTCGTCGCAAAGGCCGAGTTGGCCCAGTCGTACATGCACCAGGCGTTCACGATGCGCTGGTGTAGTCCATTATCGTCTGGCTTCATGATGGTCCCTCCATCGATTGGCTTCCTGCCACAGGTTGTGGAGTGCAGCTGATAGGCATTCTATTTGCTGTGAGGAGGGGTGTCAAAGCAGGATCCTACAGTCAGTAGCAACTTCTATCCTTTTATGGTAGAATACCCGTGACGATACATAT
>CAZMOW010000059.1:0-14740 GCA_964567975.1 uncultured Anaerolineales bacterium
ACCTCTGTACCAGGAGCGGCGCTCCTGGTGAAGCCACAGGCTTCCCCGGCCTCATGTATTATAACGCACGGGGGCGGGGAATGTTACGGAGGTTGGAAAAGCCGCTCCGCGGATTGCCCAAGTACCTGCGACTCCAAGTCGCAGGCTAGTGGGGTCACCGAGCAAGACGCTGTGCGTCTTGCTTTAGCAGTTCCGCTACGCGGAACTGCACCTCAGGTTACCAATCCGACCTGCGAGCGCACCTGCGGTGACCTCTAAACCTGCTAAAAGCAGGTTCTGGGAACTAGCCGTCGGCTGTGCCCGCGTGCAGTGCGGTGTGGGAAGTGGCGGTGGCCGAACGGCACTCCGCAGGCTTTGCAAGCCTCGCTGCGTGCCTTACTACGAGCCTTTCATCTGTGATGCCCGTTCGTAGTAAGCTACGCAGCGGGGACCTGGCAAAGCCAGGGGCCGCGGAGTAGCGTGGGCAATCTGGCAAGCCAGATTGCCCTGCAGAATGGCGTAGCCATTCTGCAGTCGTCCCTTTTTATGGGGTCGCGCAGAGAAACTGTAGCCCTGGGTTACCAACCCAACTTGCGAGCGCACTTTGCAATCTGAGCCTGGCGCCTTTAGGCCCAGGCTTGAGAGAGCGCCGCTCCGCGGCTTTCCTTGGCAGAATCCCGGCATTTCTGACGTAAGATCTGGTGATTTCACCGTGGTTATAGAGTGAGGGGATAGCCTCACCCCGGGGATGCGGCGTTGCCGCATCCCTTAGCAGTTTCGCTACGCGAAACTGCACACACTGGCGGGATTGCCCAACCAGCACCGCCTGTTTACGGCGGTGCTGGCGGCGCATACAGCGAAAGGAGACACGATGAAGCTGGGGCGGTGGTTGGTGGAGCGGTTTTTTGGCGGGGTGGTGGAGGCCCGGGTGCGCCAGGCGTTGGAGGCCCGGGACGACGGCCACTGGCGGTCGCTGACGGCGGCCGATCCCACGGCCCGGCAGTGGCACCAGGTGCGGGGGCAACTGGAAGAGATCGCCGCCCTGTGCCGCGAGAATCCCCTGGCCGCCCGCCTGGTGGGCATGACCACGGACTTTGTCATCGGCTCCGGCGCCCGCCTGGAGGGGGAGCCCTTTGCCCATCGTTTCTGGCACCACCCCCTCAACCACATGGACACGCGCATCTACTCCTGGTGTCGGGAACTTTCGCGGGCGGGGGAACTGTTCATCGTCCTCTCGCGTAACGCCGTGGACGGCATGAGCTACGTGCGGGAGATCCCGGCCTTGGAGATCGACCGCATCGACACCCACCCCCAGGATCGCGAGCGGGAACTGCGCTACCACCAACTGACGGACGACGTGGAGGGCCGCTGGTGGCCCTCGGCCGAGGGGGTGGCGGGGCGGCCCCAGGACGCGGACCAGGTGGTGCTGCACTATGCCATCAACCGCCCCGTGGGGGCGGTGCGGGGCACCTCGGACCTGGCCCAGGTCGCCGTATGGCTCAAGCGCTACGATTTCTGGCTGGAGGATCGGGTGCGCATCAACCGCTACAAGGGCGCCTACCTGTGGCACGTGCGCATCGCCGACGCCCTGCCGGGGACGCTGGAGGCCAAGCGCAGCCAGTACAGCACGCCCCCGAGGCCGGGGTCCATCGTGGTCACCGACGGCAGCGAGGAATGGGAGGCGGTGCAACCGCACATCGACGCCGGCGATGCCGCGGCCGATGGCAAGGCCCTGCGCCTGATGATCGCCGCCGGGGCCGGCGTGCCCCTACACTTTTTGGCCGAGGGGGAATCGACGACGCGGGCCACGGCCCGGGAGATGGGCATCCCCACCTACCGCCATTTCGCCCACCGCCAGCACGTGTTCGCGCGGCTGTTGGAGGACGTGGTGGAGACGGCCGCCCGCCGCGCGGGGCGGGAGATGGAGGTGGATGTGGGGTTTGAGCCCGTGGGGGAATAAGCAAGCCGCAGAGCGGCTTGCTTATTCCCTTGGCAGTTTGGCAAAGCCAAACTGCACCTCGTTGCAGACGCGACACTTTGTCTTGCGCTGCGCGAAAGTGCACGCCGGTCCGTCTGCGCGCCGCGCTGTCCGCACCCCGCCCTAAAGAGGCGGGGCTGGCTGGCAGGTGCAGTGCATGCCTCACCCCTTCCCCCCGGCCCCCTCCCCCTCTCCATTGAATGGAGAGGGGGAGGGGGTGCCCGACGAAGGAGGGCGGGGGTGGGGGTGAGGCAGAGAGGGCACCTGCGACTCAAAGGTCGCAGGCTGCTGGGCCAGCTACGCTGGCCTCAAAACCTGCTAAAGGCAGGTGGGGAAGATGCGTAGCATCTTCCCTTGCAGAATCGCCTTAGCGATTCTGCATTTGGTTGTAGCATTTTGCGGCTCGCTTTGCCCCGCACTGCAGACGGCGCAACGCCCCGTCTCTACGTCATATTGGAAAACCGCTCCGCGGTTTCCCAACGGCACTCCGCTTCGCTGCGTGCCTTACTACGAGCCTTTCATTTGTGATACCCGTTCGTAGTAAGCTACGCAGCGGGGACTTGGCACAGCCAAGGACCGCGCGGAGTAGCGTGGGCAATCTGGCAAGCCAGATTGCCCTGCAGTTCTGCACACAAAACTCCATTGGATAAGCGCTTTGCGCTTATCCTCCGGCACTCCACAGGCTTTTCAAGCCCCGCTACGTGCCTTACTACGAACTTACGCCAGCATGTAGGGCGGAAGGCTGTTCCGCCCTGAAGAGGCGGAGAAACCGTTGGTTTCTTTAGCAGTTGAGGAAGCGCGTTGCGCTTCCTTTGGCAGAATGGCTACGCCATTCTGCAGATTTTGATGGTATCGCAAAGCCAAACTGCACCTACATACCTCACCCCCACCCCGGGGATGTGGCAGAGGAAGCGCTTCGCGCTTCCTTCAGCAGTTTCGCTGTGCGAAACTGCATTTGTACCGCAGTGCGGTACTCCCCCTCCCCCTCTCCATGCGATGGAGAGGGGGAGGGGGCCGGGGGGAGAGGGTGAGGCAAGACAAACGACGAAAGGAGGTTCTGATGCCCAAGGAGAGGATGCGCGTGATGTTGGGGACTTTGGGGCCCGCCCTGGAGGTGGTGCTGATGGAGGCGGGGGTGGCCAACGGGCTGACGTTCGAGCCCGGCCTGCTGGAGGCCCACGCGGCCCTGTTCGAGGGGGTGCCCTGTTTCGCCGACCACGGCTCCCTGGTCGACGCGGGGCGGGCCGGGGGGCGGTCCATCCGCGACCTGGTGGGCCTGATTGAGGAGGTGCATTACGACGCGGCCGCCGCCCGCCTGGTGGCCACCCTGCGGCTGAGCCAGGGCGCCGGGTGGCTGGCGCCGCTGATCGAGGAGTTTGGCGAGCGCCACCGCCTGTTCGGCCTCTCGGCCGATATGTGGCTCACCCACGACGGCGAGAGGGTGATGGAGATCCAGTCGGTCAACTCGGTGGACGTGGTGGTGCACCCGGCGGCGGGGGGACGGTTCCTACCAAGGGATCCCGGGGAAGATGCCGCGGGAAGAGATGCCGGAGAGGGGAGTGGGCTTCCCTCCCCATCAGATGTTGTAGAAGGAAAGGGGTTTCAGATGGACGAGAAAAAGGTAGCACGGGTACAGCAGCAGGAGGGGCTGGAGGTCGCCGTGGCGTCCCCGCCCGACGAGGAGGGGCCCGGGGAGACGGAGGCGGCGTCGTCCGAGGAAAAGGGGGGCGCGGCGCAGGACAGCCTGGGAGAACGGGAGCGCCTGGCAAGACGCCTTTTGGAGCGCCGCCTCAGGGACTGCCAACTGCCGGACGCGGTGAAGGACCTGGTGCGGCGCCAGTTCTCGGGGGACGCGGAAGAGATCGAGGACCTGCTGGAGAAACACGTGGAGGCCTATGCCGACGCCGTGGCCGGCAGCAGCATCCGCAACCTGGGGAGCGTGCAGATGGAGACGGGGCTGGAGCGCATCGAGCTGGCCTTTGAGCGCCTCATGGGCCTTCCGCCGGTCCCCGGGCGGGGCACCCCGGCGAGGTTGTCGGGCATCCGCGAGATGTACGACCTCCTCACCGGCGACTATGGGCGGCACGGCGTCTATCGCGCCGAGCGGGTGCGCTTTGCCAACGCCACCACGACCACCATGGCCCAGATCACGGCCAACGTGCTCAACAAGGTGCTCCTGCGGGCCTATGAGCGGCGGCCCCTGTGGTGGAAGCCCGTGGTCCACCAGGAGGATTTCACCAACATGCAGGACGTGCGCTGGATCACGGTGGGCGGCTTTGACGACCTGGACACGGTGGCCGAGGGGGACGCCTACACGGAAAAGACCTGGGACGACGCCTATGAGAGCTCGTCGTTCATCAAAAAGGGCAACTATATCGGGCT
Organism: uncultured Anaerolineales bacterium; assembly: GCA_964567975.1. GTDB lineage: Bacteria > Chloroflexota > Anaerolineae > UBA1429 > UBA1429 > JAWLEV01. The sequence continues at coordinate 4,340 of CAZMOW010000059.1, forward strand.
GACGTTGGAGATGATCGACCGGGACGACGTACAGGCCGTGCGCGCCCTGCCCCGCAAGCTGGGCCTGGCGGCCAACCGCACCCTGAGCGCCGCCGTGGCGGGGATCTTTACGGAGAACGGCGGGGCCGGCCCCGTGCTCACCGACGGCAACAACCTCTTTCACGCCAGCCACGGCAACGTGGGCAGCGACGCCCTGAGCGCCAGCGCCTGGGACGGGGCGGTGCAGGCGGTGTACAAGCAGCAGGAGCTGAACTCGGGCAAGCGGCTGGGCCTGCGGCCCCGCTACTGCCTGGTGCCCATCGACCTGGAAAAAGCGGCCCTGGAGATCTTTACCACCGACCTGCTGCCCGGCGTGGGCACCAACGATCCCGCCATACGGCGCAGTTCGCAGAACGTGATCACCGTGCCCGAGTGGACCGACGCCAACGACTGGGCCGCCGTCTGCGATCCCCTGGACGTGGAGGGGGTGTGCGTGGGCTATCGCCACGGGCGCAGCCCCGAACTGTTCGTGGCCGACAATCCCCTGATGGGGTCCATGTTCACCAACGACGAGATGCGCATCAAGGTGCGTTTCGTCTATACCGTGGGCGTGGCCGACTATCGGGGGCTGTATAAGGCAGTGGTCTAGGCTGGGCCATCCGGCGGGCCGGATGGCCTCGGAGAATGGCAAAGCCATTCTCCATATGTCATGAGGTGCGACGCACTTGGACATTCGACTTGTCGAATGCCTCGGAGAATGGCTAACGCCATTCTCCACAGTCTAGTTGCCAGGGAAGACTTCGGAAGTCTTCCAGCCCGCCTTGATAATCTATCCGTTCGCTCCTACACGCATCCCTTTGACGGGATAAGGGCGGCGAGCAGACTTCCGAAGTCTATTTCGCCAAACACACAAATCTATCAGACGGAGGTGAAAACATGTTTTGGGAGAATCCCATCATCCTGGAGGCGCTGCGCACCATCGCCATCGCCATACTGGTGGCCCTGCTGGGGCTGCTGGGCTACGACACCAAGGTGGCCAAGCCGCGCCAGGAGCGCATCGTCAAGAGCGTGAACGTCTATCTGCAGGAGAATGACCACCACAAGAAAAGGGATGATCAGAGATGGCTGGGCCATCTCTGATCATCTTGGCAGTTTCCCTTTGGGAAACTGCACGCCAAGCAAAGAGTGTATGCACGAATGGGACGAATGAAGAGAATGTAGGGCGAAGCGTCTGCTTCGCCACCCTCATAATTCTACGTTCCACGACAAAGTGACACTTTGTCCCTACAAATTAAGGTGCCAGGCACTTTGAAAGTGCCTGGCACCTACAGAGAGGAGAGATCATGCAAGTATCCAGTGAAAGGATCGTCATCGAGGCGGCGGGGGAACTGACCAGCGAGGCGGGGGCGTGTGTGAACCACGCGGCCGCCGTGGGGGGCTTTTACGTGCCCCAGATGGCCAACGGGTCGCTGCCGGCGGCCTCGGCCGTGGAGGGCATGGTGGTCTATGACACCACGAACAACGTGCTGGTCTTTTCCAATGGCACGGCGTGGGAGACGGTGACGTCATCTTAATCACGAATAGTTATCACGAATAGGTATCACGAATGGGACGAATGAAGAGAATAGGTATCACGAATGGCACGAATGGGACGAATGGGACGAATGGGACGAATGAAGAGAATAGTTATCACGAAGGGGACGAATGGAATGAATGGGTATCACGAATGATACGAACGGCACGAATGTAGCGAATGGGATGAATAGGTATCACGGAATCACGAAGGGCACGAATGGAATGAATGGGTATCACGAATGATACGAATGGGACGAATGAAGCGAATGGGATGAATAGGTATCACGGAATCACGAAGGGCACGAATATATATGACAAATCGTACGAATAAGGGGCAAGATGCTCACCACATTCGTCCAATTCGTGATACTACGGCACTCCGAGGGGGGCAAACCATTCCCCCTCTGCGTGCCTTACTACAAACCCATTTATGTAATCCGCGTTTATCGGTGCCATCCGTGATGCCCATCTATCCTGTTCGTCATATTCGCATCATTTGTGTCATTCGTGATACAGGAGACAGATTATGTCGAATTTATCCACATTGTCCGCCCGGGTGGCGGCGGATCTCAAGGACGCCGCCAATGCCACCTGGAGCGCGGAGGAGATCGCCGGGCAGATCCGCCGCGCCCTGCACCTGTACAACGAGGTGGCGCCCCGCCGCCTGGCGGGCACCGTGGACACGGTGGAGGGGCAGCGGGAGTATGATTTATCCCCCCTGCCCGATCTCATGCACGTGATGGACGTGCACTATCCCTACGAGGCCGCCGATCCCCCCTATCCGCCCCGGCGGGTGTCCTGGCGCCTGCTGGACGCAGCCACCCTCTACCTGGAGGTGGCCGTGGCCCCCAGCGGGGCTGCCGGGGAGACCGTGCGCGTCTTTTACACCGCGCCCCACACCATCGACGGCCTGGACGGCGCCGGGGTCACCACCCTCCCGGCCCGAGGCGAGCACCTGGTGGTGCTGGGGGCCACGGCCTACTGCGTGGAGCAGCGGGCCCAGGCCGTCACCGGCACCGTGACCGTCTCGGAGCGCACGCCCGACCAACTGGCCGCCTGGGCCGGGGCGCGGCGGGCGGTTTTTTATCGGGGATTGGCCCGCCTGCGGAGGCGGACCATACAGGCGGGCAGCGCCCGGGTGGCCTGGGGAGGTGGGGCATGAGCCTGCTCAGGGCAACGGTGGAATCGTATGATGCGCTTGGGCACACGGCCGACGTGCGCCCCCTGGCCCATCCCGCCTCTTTGTTGGCGGACGTGCCCGTGCTGGAGAACTGTTCGGGGGACCTGTTGATCGCGGGGGCCACGGTCCTGGTGCACCTGTGGGACGACGGCGGGGCCGTGGTGCTGGGGCCCTATGGGGAGGCGGGGTCATGAAGTACATCAGCGAGAGCCTGTTGGCCGCGGCCCGCTCCCTGCAGGGGGTGCCCGCCGTCACCGTCACGGCCATAGACGACCGCTTGCGCTGGAGCGTACACCGCCCGGGCGGGGAGACGTCGTGCCAGACCAGCATGGCCTGGGGCGACGGGCGCATCGTGCGCGCCCGTTCCAACGCCGCCGGGGAGATACATTTTGCCACCGTCGACGATGCCGAGGACGGCGAACAGTGGGTGGACTGGGTCCTGCTGCGGGATGACGCCGAGGCCGACGCCGACGTGGCCGTGGCCTATATAAACGGGGGCGGCTTCCGCATATTCTATCAGGCGCCGGGGAACGAGGTGCGCTGGCTGGGCTCCGCCGACGGGGCCTCGTGGACCTATATGGGCGTCTGCGCCTCCGGATTCGCCGAGGCGCCGCGCCTGGCCGCTGCCGGCGAGTATCTGGTGACCATGGAGGCCGAAATCGCCGTGCACTACAAGCCCTGGGGCGCGGGCTCTTGGAGCCTCGTCAGCACGTGGGGCACCATCGGCGCGCCCCGGGACGGCGTGGGCGCCTGTCACAACGGGGACAGGGACGAACTGCGTCTCCTCTGCTGCGCCGGCCGCCGCCTCTACACCGTGACCTACGATACGGCCGCTGACACATGGTCCGGGGCGCACCATCTCCGACCGGGCGGTTCGCAGGCGGCCCCGGCCGAGGCCCGGCCCCACGATCCCGACGTGGTGGAGGCCGAGATGTACGGCGAGAACGCGTTCATCGCCACCTGGATCGACGCCCAGGAGGGCAGCCCCGACGCCTGGGAGCAGCCCGTGGCCCTGAGCAGCCTGGACGGGGTGCATTTCGGCAGCGCGGTGCCCCTGGAGGCGGCCGCCGCCGAGGGGGCACGGATGGCCCTGGCTCTCAACGCCGCCACAAGACACGTCTACGCGGGGAACGAGGGCACCATCCTGCGCACCAGGACCTACTATCCCACGGACGAGGAGATGCGCTCGGGTCCCCTGCCCGTGACCCGCTACCGCCGGGCGAGCGAGGGGCATCGTCCCTCCCGTCTGCACGTGGAAGTGTTGAACGTGGAAGACACCGCCTGCTTCCGGCGGCTGGCGCGGCTGGACCTGGCGCGGGGGTATGTGACGGAATCGGGCGCGGAGACCATTTCCCTAGAGCCCCACTATATCCTCTCCGCGCGGGGCACGGTGGGGCGGGACGGCGGCCAGTTAATCGTCGAGGCCACGGATGGTTTCGGCCTGCTGCGGCTGTGGTCGCCCCAGGGGGCCATCACCTGGACGGACAGGAGCGCGCGCTGGCTGCTGGCCGAGATCTGCGCCCGGGTGGGGGTGGGCTACAGCGACGACGGCCACAGCGCCCTGGCCCGCACCTTTGACGCCTACACCATGCCGCCGGGCCACGACGGGCTGCAGGAGGTGGGCGCCCTGCTGCGCCTGGCGGGCTGTGTGGGCGTCTTTGACAACAACGGCGACCTGAACCCCATCCACTGGGCCGACTATGCCCCCTCATCCTTTGAGGTGGCGGACGCAGGCGACGCGGGGGAGGTGCTGGAGGGGGCCTTTGGCGAGCAGGTGTACGAGGTGACGTCGGTGTACGCCGCCTCGGGGGACCACGCCGCCCACGACGAGAACGTGGCGGCGGCCATGGCCCAGGGCTTGCGACTGCACGGCAACTTTTCCGACGGGCGCATCCCCTCCCAGGCGGCGGCCGAGGACGTGGTGGCCCTCCTGTTGGGGATGCACGGGCTGGAGGGATGGCGGGGGCGCGTCCTGGTGCCCCTGCGCCCGGAACTGCAGGTGTGGGACGTGGTGGCGCTGACGGTGGACCCCGAGATACTGCCGGCGGGGGCGGAGGGGGTCATCGTGGGAATCGAAGAGGGGTATAATGGACAAAAGGGGGAATGGCAATCCGCGCTGCAGATGGCCATTGGCTCTGCCAATGGCTTGGCGGAATGACTAACGCCATTCTGCATGGGATACGTAGGGCGAAGCGTCTGCTTCGCCATGGTGCGCCGCACGCGCCGGGCGCGCAGGTGGGGAAGATGCGTGGCATCTTCCCTGGCAGAATCGCAAGCGATTCTGCACATCATATGGGCTTGGCTGGGGATTGCGCCGTAGCCTGCTTCCAGCAGGCTTTGCCCTCGTAGACCCGGAATTTATTCCGGGGCGCGAGCGGGGAATCCTTTACGGATTCCTTTAGGCCCACCTGCGACTCAAAGTCGCAGGCTAGTGCTATCGAAAACCTGCTAAAGCAGGTTAGAAAGCGTGCTCCATGTGCATCAGCCTCTTTCTAACAGCCTTTGCCCTCGTAGACGAGGAAGCGCTTTGCGCTTCCTTTGGCAGTTTCGCTACGCGGAACTGCCCCCCTGGGTTAGCAATCCGACCTACGAAGGCAGTCCGCTACGCTACGTGCCTTACTACGAACCTACGGCAGCATGTAGGGCGGAAGGCTGTTCCGCCCTGGAGGCGCAGCCTCCAAATCATTTTCTGCAAAGCCACCGAAGGTGGCCCCTCTGGCCGATAGGGCTCACGAGCTGGCTTCAGATGGCGAAAGCCGAAGAACGAACGTCCGAACATGCTCGGTCTAAAGCCCAGCGCCAAGGCGCTTTGCGCCGAGCGTCGACCTCCGTCGACGCATTTCGACAACGTCCAAAACTGCCCTCATGCCAGCAGGTTGCGGCCCGGGCGCGCCTCCGTGTGCTCACCGTCGTCGATGACGAGTTCGCCGTTCACCAGGACGTACTCTATGCCCCGGGCATAGGCCACGGGGTCCTCCAGGGTGGAGACGTCGTCCAGTTCCTCATAGTCAAAGACCACCACGTCGGCATAGGCGCCGGGGCGCAGCAGGCCCCGATCTCGCAGGCGGTGGCGCGTGGCGGGCATGCTCGTCATCTTGCGGATAGCCTCCTCCAGGCGCAGGAGGTGCTTCTCGCGCACCCAGTAGGTGAGATAGTGCACCATGCCCGCGTAACTCAGGGGATGGACGAACTTAACCGCCAGCACGCCCTCGGTGGCGCTGCCGTGGGCGTCCACAGCCAGGTTGAACAGGGGATGGCTGATCTGGTTGGCCACGTGCTCCTCGGTAAAGAGGCGTCCCACGTAGCTGATCTGATCCTGGCCCCTGAACTGCAGCACAAAGAGGTCGAAGAGGCAGTCCCAGGGTTCCTGGTCCCACATCTCGGCGATCTGGAAAAAGTTCTTGTGCTGCAGTTCGGGGAACTTTTCGCTGCGCAGGACGCGCAGGCGGTCCCAGTCACCACGGGGGATAAAGGCCCAGTAGCGGTCGCATTCGCCCTTGACCCGGTCTCGCACCTGGGGGTCCTCCAGCAGATCGGCCGCGTGCTCGGGGCCCTCCTCCACCACCCAGGGGGGCAGAATGGCCGTGGGATTTCCCCCGCCATCCAAGAAGGGGGTGCAGTCCATGCCGATCTCCAGTCCCTCGTCGCGGGCCGCCGCCAGGGTATCCACGGCACGCTGCCAGGCGTCCTCGGGGGCGCCGGTGTTGTGGCGCACGTTCAGGTGCGAGACCTGGCCCATGGTGCCGCTGCGCCGCACGATCTCCACGAATTCCTCGATGGCCTCCTGGATACGCTTGTCCCGGTTGCGGATATGGCTCACGTAGCAGCCGTCGTACCGGCCCACGACCTTGGCCAGGCGCACCACCTCCTCGGTACTGGCCAGGCGGCCGGGGGCGAACTCGAGGCCGGTGGAGATGCCGATGGCCCCGGCCCGCATGGCCTCGTGCACCATCTCTTCCATGCGCTGCATCTGTTCCTCAGAGACCTGAGTTCCCACCGCGCCCACGGCGTTGCGCAGGGCGTTGTGGCCCACCAGCCAGGCGAGATTGATGGAGGTGCCCATCCCGTCGATGAAATCGAGATACTCGCCAAAGGTGGACCAGTCCACGGGCCCCTGGTAGCCAAGGCCGCGCAGGGAGCGTCTCATCTCCTCGCGAGAGCGGTCGGACAGGGGCGCGGGGCTGGAGCCGCAGTTGCCCACGATCTCGGTGGTGATGCCCTGGCGCACGGTGCTTTGCGCCGTGGGGTTACTCTGGATCGTGCGGTCGCTGTGGCTGTGGGAGTCGATGAATCCGGGGCAGACGATCTTGCCCCCGGCGTCGATGACGCGCCGCGCCTCGGCGCCGGCCAGGCGCCCCACCTCCACGATGTGGTCGCCCCGGATGGCCACGTCGGCGGGGTAGGTGGGATTTCCCGTGCCGTCGGCCAGCCAGCCGTTGATAATAAGGGTGTCGAACATGATATCTCCTTCCCTATAGGTCATTCGTTATCATTTGTCAGATGAGCATATCATATCTTGAGGGCTGGGCACGCGCAAGCGTTGGGCGGGGAGTGATATACCACCGATCCTGAGCCCGTTCTTACGTACATTTTACGAAACTTGGCCATCGACAGTTGCATGCCGCCGACGAACGTCGTATAATGGGAGTGCTGGAAGTTTTGGTTGCGCTTACCTTTGTGTCTTAAAGAGTGAATGTCAACCATGTGGCAGGGGGCAAAAGTGTGTAGGAGGGCGTTGGGATGAACTCGATGAGACGAGCGTGCGGAGCAGTATTGGCGATCCTGGCCCTGATACTCTGTCTGCCCCTGGCCGCTGGGGCGGAGGCACCCGAGGACGCACAGTTACTGGACGGACGGGTGATCGTCAGCGAAAAGCTCCCAGAGAGCGAGGGCTCGGCCACCCTCGTGGTCCAGGCCACCTCCTGGTCGGGGCCCTCGTACGATTATATTCTCACCCTGACCAACCTCTCCCCTTGGTTGATGGATTCCGTCCAGGTGCTCGACCGTTACCTTCCAGAGGACATAGAACAGGAGGAAATCAACCAGGAGTGGATGCCCGAGCCCCTCATGCCGGGAGATTCCGCCTCCTCTGTCTTTTCCTTTCCCGACGGCCCCCTGGAGAACGGTTGTCATCAGATCGAGATCGGCCTGGCGCAGGGACTGGGCGTCATCCTCATGGATTGCAGCGAACCGGGGACGGTGACCATATGGGACGTCACATTGAGCGAGGATCTGGAGGATTATCTCGCCGACCCGCTGGACGACGAGCTCACGGTCCAGACGAGTGACATTCGCCATGGGACGCCACCTCCCCTAGATCAGCCCACGGGGGCGAGCAAACTGGGCCTCCACGTGACCCGCAACAGTTCCCCCGAGATCATGGATTTCGTGCGGGAGGTCCACCCGGCCGTCATCGTGGCCGTGGGGGACGTGGGGTGGCTCTCCGAGGTGAAAGAGATATCTCCTGAGACGATCACCGTGGGGCGCTTTGGGGAGGCCGAGCAAAAGTTCACGGGAGATCCCGTGAAACGCGCGCAGCAGTTTGTGGACGACCATGTAGAGCGCTACCTGGCGAATGACGGCGTGGACTATTGGCTGGGATGGAACGAGCCGGTGTTCGAGAGCGTGGAGGACGCCGAATGGTACGCCGCCTTTGAGGCCGAGCGGACGGTAGCCATGGCCAAACTGGGATTGCGCGTCGCCGTGGGAAACTTTTCCACGGGCACGCCCGAGCCAGAGGAATTCGAGGCATTCCTGCCCGCCCTGTCGACGGTGAAAAAGTATGATGGCGTGCTGGCAGTGCACGAATACTCGGCGCCCACCCTGCAGGACGGCGTGGGAACGGGATTGTCAGGATTCGACCCCCTGCCCGACCATGGCGCCCTCGCCCTGCGCTATCGCTACTGGTACACCGAGTATCTTTGGCCCCAGGGGCTGGATATCCCCCTGATCGTCACCGAGGCCGGCGTCGACGGTGGCGTCCTGCCGCCCCAGGGGATAGAACTGAACGGCTGGCGCGACTTTGACAGCAGCGTGGCAGAGATGGATGAGCCCCTCTTTGTGCAGACGCCAGAGACCTATCTGCGACAACTGAGCTGGTACGACGATCAACTGCGGCGCGACCCCCACGTGTACGGGTTCGCCCTCTTTAACGTGGGCGACGACGATGGACGATGGGCCAGTTTCGACATGACTGACTATCTCTCCGACCTCACCGAATTGGTGAAAAGCAAGGATTGATGCCTCGAGAAGGCGAACCGCAGCGGGCCCTCGTGTGAGGGCCCGCTTTTTTGATGCCGCCAACTGTTTTCCCCGCTAGCGGGGCCAGCGGCCGGCCAGCTCTGGCAGATGGGGAAAGGGAGCGTGGGGCTCGCCCTGATACCAGTAGGCCACCGAGGAGATGTCGTCGGTCAGGGGCTCGAATTTGCGGTCCAGATACCATCCCAGTGCCTGCAGGGTCACGCGCAGTTGCGACTGGAAGCGGATGGGATCCATGACATGCCAGCGGTACAGGCCATGCTTGGGTACCTCGCCTGGCTCCTGGCGATAGAGGGGATAGCCCAGAAAAGCGGTGGAAAAGGTCTCCCCGCCGAACCCCCAGGCGCCCCCGAAATAGTCCTCGGTGCCCGTGCCGCAGATGGTGGGGAACTCGTCGTCGCCGTCCATGTAGAACTTTATCTCACCTTCTCCCCACCAACCGTTGGAGAACTGGTTCCAGCCCACCACGGTCCCCACATAGTGCCCCTGCCCCCGCACGCCGTCCAGGATGGTATGCTCGGGACACTCGCGGGTGGTGGTGGATCGGCGCCATTGGGCGTGGAAATACCCCGCGTCCTCTGGGACTTTCTCGTCCAGAGCGTAGGTGATCTGGTAAAAGAATCCCTCGATGGGCTCCCAATACTCGTTCTCGATGGTGATGCGCGCGTGCTCGCGGAAGGGAAGGGGCCAGTAGCTGTTAAAGCCGCCGCTGGGATTGACGGCGACGGGCAGGGAGGTGACGTCATAACGCAGGCCGAGGGTGTTGGCGAAAAAGTCGCCCAGGGGCACCTCCACCGAGGGCGTCTCCTCGCCGTCCCAGTACATGCGCAACACACAGGACCGATAGGCCTCTGTGCGCACCGTGATCCAGATATGCTGAACGACGCCGGGGCCCTCGATATCGGCCAGAGCGGTCGTGCTCTCGGGCTCCAACGTGATGCAGGGACGTACCTTCCACCCCTGCCCCAGGCGCGATGCCGCACTCTCGGGCTCGGGCACGGCGCGCGCGCCGCCCCCCGGCACGCCGTCCGGATTCTCGGCCGAAATCGAGCGCGTCTCTGCCTTTGAGAGACGGGGAAGGTTCCCCAGGCCGCCGTATGAACCAAATGGTCGCTCCATCGCTCACACCTCCATAATAGATACATCTCATGCAGGGGACATTCTAGCGCAAAAGGGGCCTCGACTTCAAACGCCAGAAAAAAAGTTGACAGGGAGAAAGCGTACCATATGATGGAACGGATGATAAAGCGGGGAAAGGAGAAGGGCATGGCCATGGTCGAGGTAACGGCGGGAGTTTGCGGCTTTACGACGCGCATCGAGGGCTCTGCAGACGCCTCGCTGCAGGTAATGCTGGAGATAAGCAGCGGGTGTCCCCGGGTTCAGGAACTCGCGGAGCGTCTTACAAAGAT
>CAZMOW010000060.1:0-14708 GCA_964567975.1 uncultured Anaerolineales bacterium
TCGATGAGCCCTGGGACCCTTCTTGGGCCAAGCAGGAGGCATAAAACCGGGCCGGAGCGCGGCGAAAAAAGGAACGGGATCGTTCTGCTGCGCCCATATAGCCTATATTCGAGTTTAAAATATCTTCAGTTATTGTAATGACAGTGGACGGACTGTCAAATGGGTAACTGCGTCGACTTGACAAACCGGCCGCCGTCATTATAATAGTTTAGGAAATCTTGAACTGTTAGCTGAGCGCGGGCATCAAAGGAGGTTGCCATGATACTGGAAAATGTTGTCCGGGCGCTTGCTCGTTGCAACCGCGATACGCTGACCGGCATCACGGCCTACATAGGTCGATTCGTCGAGCAGCAGTTGACATTAGAAGCGCATCGCCCCTCCGGTGTCCGACGCGACACGTCCGATATCGTCCATACGTTGACGCGCACCGTCGAACGGAGACTGGAACAGGGCTATATCTCCAGCGAGGTGGTCAAGAGTGTGCTGCGCAGTCTGGTGTTCACGCCCCCGGAACGTGGCGAGGCGAATCGGCGTTTTCGTCAGGAACATGGGGGAACCCAGCCGCCCGGATTCCTGCTCCTCTCGCCGACCAAACTGTGTAACTTGCACTGCAAGGGGTGCTATGCAAGTTCTGGCAAGGAGAACCTGAAACTGGATTGGGAGGTCTTTGACCGCGCCCTCACCGAGGCGAAGGATCTCTGGGGGACGGGCTTTGCGGTGATCTCTGGCGGTGAGCCGTTGGCCTATCGCGATCAGGGCAGAGATCTCCTCGACATGGTGGGCAAACATGAGGACGTCTTCTTTTTGATGTTCACCAACGGCACGCTCATCGACGAGGAGACGGCCGCCCGCATGGCGGAGGTGAGCAACATCACCCCGGCCATCTCTGTGGAGGGGTTTGAGGAACGCACCGACGAGCGGCGCGGCGAGGGCGTTTACCAGCGCGTGCTGCGGGCCATAGGCAATCTGCGGGAGGCCGGTGTTCCCTTTGGCATCTCCCTGACCGCCACCCGTGAGAACTGCGAGGAGATCCTCTCCGACGAATTCCTCAACTTTTTCTTTGGAGAACAGGGCGCCACGTACGGGTGGATCTTTCAGTACATGCCCATCGGGCGGGGCTTTACGCTGGATCTGCTGCCCAGCCCCGAGCAGCGGGCCTGGATGTGGAAGCGCACCTGGGAGGTGATCCGCGACAGGGGATACTTTTTGGTGGACTTTTGGAATCTGGGCACCTGTTCCAACGGTTGCATTGCGGCCGGCCGTAGGGGTGGATACCTCTACGTCGATTGGAATGGCAAAGTGATGCCCTGCGTCTTTAACCCCTATTCGCCAGTCAACATCAACGACGCCTATGGGGAGGGCAAGACGCTGAACGATATATTGGAGGAGCCCTTTTTCCAGGCCCTACGCGAATGGCAGGATGAATACGGCTTCGCAGCGAAGCAGCCGGAGGAGCACGGCAACTGGCTGAGGCCCTGTCCCATCCGCGACCACCATGCCGATTTCCGACGCATCCTGGAGATGACGGAGCCGGACCCAGAGGACGAGGCCGCGCTGCAGGCCATGATCGATCCGGAGTATCGCCAGGGATTAATCGAGTACGATGAAGCGGTGGCGGGGAAGTTGGACCTCATCTGGGAGCAGGAGTATCTGGAGGGCGAGGACTGAGAGATTCGGGACGGCGGGATGGCGTAGCACCATCCCGCCACATGTGTATGAGTTGTCAATGCGTGAAAGAGGTGGGGAATACCCCCTTACATTCCTCGAGTCATCGAGATTCGCTGACGAGAAAAGGGTCACAGACGATGGGCACCGAAGGAGGGTCATCATGCGTGTCTTACTAATACAACCTGGTCAAGATGAGGCCATGGGCCTGCAGCGCTTGGACTGCGTCGAGCCCCTGGGGTTGGAGATGATCGCCGCCGCGATCCAGGAACAGTGTGAAGTGGCCCTTTTGGATCTGCGCCTCGATTCAGATGCCCTGTCCTCCACCCTCACCGAGTTCCAGCCTCACGTGGTGGGCATCAGTTCCTCCTTTACCACGAATATCTACGAGGCGCTCGGCGTGGCCGAGGCGGCGAAATCGCATGATTCCCATACTTTTGTCGTCTTGGGAGGACACCATCCCTCACTGCAGCCAGAAGACTTTCATCATCCGGCGGTCGATGCCCTCGTGATCGGTGAGGGGGAGTACATCATGCGAGAACTGGTAAACTGTTTGTCAGCGGGGGATGACCCATCCCAAGTCGCCGGTCTGGTACTCAACCGGTCAGAGGGACAGCACTTTACTGGCCAACGAGCGCTGCTCGAGGATCTGGACGATCTACCATATCCCGATCGCTCCCTGACCTCCTCTTATCGGCAGGATTACCATCTGTTCCTGACTGGGCCAGTCGCCACGTTGGAGACCGCGCGAGGTTGTCCATACACGTGCCGTTTTTGTGCCGTCTGGCAGTTTTATCGGCGGCAGGTACGCTTCAAGAGCCCAGAGCGCATCATCGGGGAGTTGGAGGCTATCGATGAACCCGTCGTCTTTATCACGGATGACAACTTTTTTGCCGATGTTCAGCGTGCTGGCGAGATCGGTCGCCGGATCCGGGAGCGGGGCATCCGCAAGCGATATAGCATCCAGGCACGAAGCGATGCCATCGTCCGCCAGCCACAGATAGTCGCCCAGTGGCGGGAGATAGGACTCGAGGGGATCTTTATCGGTTTTGAGAAACCGGGCCAGGCCGAGTTGGAGACTTTGAACAAGCACAATTCGGTGGAAAACAACGAGCGCGCACTGCAGATCCTGCGCCAGCATGGGATTGAGCCGATGGCTTCCTTCATCGTGGATCCCGACTATGGCCACGACGAGTTCGCTGCCTTACGGGCCTACGTGCGTCGTCTGGAATTGAGGAGACCAGCCTTTGCCGTGCTCACCCCGTTGCCGGGCACAGCGCTATTTGAGAGGATGAGGGAACGGTTGACCACGATCGATTACGAGCACTTTGATCTACTTCACGCTGTGCTGCCCACTCGCCTTCCCTTGGTCGAGTTCTACGAGGAACTGTCCAGCCTATATCGCGAGGCCTACCCCCGCTGGAAACTGGGATTGGCCAGGATATACTTGGCCCTGCGAACCCTGTGGCCAGGCGATCGAACGCCGCCCGGCTGGTGGGCTCTTCTGACGACTATCTGGCAGATGGGGGATCCTCAGACATACATGCAGGGTGAGTCTGAAGCGCCTGAATCGGGCAATTGGGGATAAGAGGGAAGTTACGGTAAAGTATCAAAGAATTTGTGTAAAGGCGGATGGGATACAACAGGAAGTGACGCTCATGCTCACGCCGGAATAGACACATCTCGCTATGTGAGGATTCCGTCCACATGTATTTCACAGGATTCAGGAGTCAAACGGCTTCGGCTGGGAAAGAGGGTCATAGGATGAAGCTGACAGCTGATTTGCTAAAGATTGCGGAGCCGGGCAAAGCCTGTGAGCAAATCGAGGCGTTCATCGCAAATAAGGTCACAGAACTGGGGAGGGACGGCGTTATTCTTGGTTTGAGTGGGGGGATAGATTCTTCTCTGGTCGCTTATCTCTCTGCCAGGGCTGTAGGGCCTCACAAAGTAACAGGTCTCTATATGCCGGACAAAGACAGCGAAGAAAGGAGTGGCCAAGATGCGAAGCAGGTGGCCGATGAGCTGGAAATAGGGTTTAAGGTAGTCGAGCTAACCCCTATCCTGACGGAAATGGGCATCTATAAGTGGTTACCTACCACTCTTCTGGGCAGTAAAAAGTTAGCTGGACTTGCTTTCCGCTCCGGCTATCGGTTGATGATGCGTCTTGGGAGGGATGAATTTGAAGAGAGACTGGGGGGAGGCGATAGCACGCTCACTAGGAGGGCCAAAGCCTATACAGGGGCCAAGCACAGGCTGAGAATGGTTATCTTACAGAATCAAGCTGAACTCGAAAATTTGCTGGTGGTGGGAGCGGCCAATAGGAGTGAGGTCTTGACTGGCCTCTTTGTGAAGTTTGGCTGCGATCACGTAGCTGACGTCATGCTTCTATCGAGCTTGTATAAGACTCAAGTCCGGAGCCTCGCCGAGTACGTTGGAGTCCCCCAAAACATTATCGATAAGCCTCCCATGCCCGATCTGGTGCCTGGGCTCAAGGATAAGGATCTGGTTGGAGACTATCGAATCCTTGACCTGATCCTAGTGGGTCTGGAGAAAGGGTCACCCAAGGAAATTTCCAGCCAACTCGGACTTTCGCTAAGGGAGGTCGAGCGGATTCAACGCTACATTCGAAAATCAAGGCACATGAGGGCAGGCCCAGCTATTCCAAGTTTGAAGCCTTAAAAGCCGAGCTGGCGATTGCCCACAAGTCCACAACGGCCTGTTTAGAGCATCTCGACCCCCCAATATATATAATGTATGATCAAGAAGTGAGCATGTCTGGAGGTTCGACAGTGATGTAGGCAATCATCAGAGACCGTTCGCAACGTGTAATATGATGAACGAGCAGAAACCGCAAGGGAGGAGAGATACTATGGCGAACAATACAGTACGCATCACCCAGGAGGTACTGGAGACAGCTTTTGGAAGGGATTCCAAGATAGGATTTTGCCTATGGGACGGCACCTGGTGGCCCGACGATAGCTCCCGCGAGGCGACCATAGTGCTCAAGCATCCGGGAGCCCTGCGCGCCATGCTCCTGCCGCCCAACGAGGTCAATATGGGCGAGGCTTACCTCTACGACGACTTTGACATCGAGGGCAGCGTGGAGGCGGCCTTTGATGCCGCCCAACCCCTCTTGCGCGATGGTCTGGATTGGCGCACCAGGCTGGGACTGGCCCTGAAACTTTGGCGTCTGCCTGCCAGGCGCCAAACGGAGCCCGGCCCACGGGGCCGGGCACAGATGAAGGGTCGACAACACTCCATTGACCGCGATCGCCAGGCCATAGCCTATCATTATGATGTCTCCAACGATTTTTATCACTTGTGGTTGGACAGCCGCATGGTCTATTCGTGCGCCTATTTCATCTCTCCAGAGGATGATCTGGACACCGCCCAAGCCCGCAAGCTGGACTATATATGCCGCAAACTACGTCTGGAGCCCGGTCAGCGCCTCTTGGACATCGGCTGCGGATGGGGCGGGCTGGTCATCCACGCCGCACAACATTACGGCGTAGACGCCACGGGCATCACCCTCAGTCAACCCCAGGCCGATCTGGCCAACGCGCGCATCGCCAAAGCCGGGTTGGAGGATCACTGCCGGGTGCAGGTGCGCGACTACCGCGACGTGAACGAGGCCGAATCCTACGACGCCCTGGCCAGCGTGGGCATGTTCGAGCACGTGGGCGAGAAACTGCTGCCCGTATACTTTCAGCAGGCATGGGACATCCTCAAACCAACGGGTGTCTTTCTCAATGTTGGCATCGCCGTGCACGCCGGTCAGGAGAAACAGCCCCAGAAGAGCTTCTCCGATACCTACGTCTTCCCCGACGGTGAACTGGTGCCCATCTCCACGACGCTGCGCATCGCTGAGGAGGTACGCTTTCGGGTACGCGACGTGGAGAGCCTGCGAGAGCACTATGCCCTCACCCTACGCCATTGGGTACGGCGATTGGAGGAGCGTCACGAGGAGGCCCTGCAGTTCGTGAACGAGCCCACCTATCGGGTGTGGCGATTGTACATGTCTGGCTCGGCCTATGCTTTCGCCATCGGCGATCTCAACGTGTACCAGACACTGCTGGTCAAACCGGATGCCCACGGCGCGAGCCACCTACCCTTGAGCCGCAGGGACTGGTACGAAGAAGAGAAAACAATGGGAATCGTGGAGCAGCTCAAGGAGGCGAAGCAGAAGGTTCCCGCCCAAAGGGCTGGGGAGTGAGTCTATGTACGCTGACGTAGAGACGCAAGATCTTGCGTCTCTACGTCTTCCGGACCTGGGACATCGCCTCACCACATACGTAGAGACAAAAATCCCATCATAAAGATTGGAAAAATTAGGCTACAAGGATACCTTGGCCACAGCAGACGTGGATTCTAGTCCTCAGTTGAGGACTTGCACAAACTTTGCCCCCAATCATACGCAAGTTGTGCGCGGGTCAGCGAGAACTCGCCCCCACATATACCCGCAGGAACGTACTCGACACCTCCGCCTGAATCACATGCTCCCCCAGCGTGGCGGGGAGCAGCGCAAAGCGAACGGCTTCCATCGGTTGTGCCTCACCGCTCCAGCGCACGCGTCCCGCGCCCTCCAGGCAGCCCCAGATCTCAAAGGTCGTTCCATCGCAGGATCCCGAGAAGGTGGCCCCCTCCTCCATGGTCAGGCGCTCCACCACGAATTTGGGATCGCTGACCAGCAGCGAGCGCTCCATCCCTTCCCCGTCAGCGATGGGCGCGGGATCGACCTTCTCCGGCTCCACACACTGCCAATCGATCACCTCCAGGGCCTTCTCTATATGCAAGGGTCGAGGTTCCCCATCCTCCCCCACGCGCCCCCAATCGTAGACGCGATAGGTGGTATCCGAGTTCTGCTGTATCTCTGCCACCACCGCACCGGCCAGCAGGGAATGCACCGTGCCCGGGGGAATGTGAACGCAGTCTCCTGCGGCGTTGGGCACGCGGTGCAACTGCTCTTCTAGCGTATTGTTCTCCATGGCCCGGTGAAAGCTCTCTGGCGTCGCCCCCGAAGCGAGGCCGTAGACCAGTTCTGCATCGGGTTCGGCGTGCAGCACGTACCACATCTCGCTCTTGCCCAACTCGCCGTCCTCGTGCGCCCGGGCATAGGCGTCATCGGGGTGCACCTGTACGGACAGCGCAGCGTTGGCGTCCAACAACTTGACAAGGAGGGGGAATTTAGCCCGCGCCAGCATCTTGGCAGAGCGCGTGCCCACCAGATCGGTTCCCAATTCCTCCAACACATCGTTCAGGGTCCGCCCTCGCCAATAGCCCGAGGCGACCTCGGTGGGCGAACTGGGATGCCCAGAGATATCCCAACTCTCGGCCACGATGCCTGATGGCAACTCTCTGCCAAAAAGGGTCTCCAGATGCCGACCGCCCCAGATATAGTCCCGAAACACGGGCTCAAAGGTCAGGGGGTAGATGCGCTCATGATCAGCCCGCATCGATGCCCCCTTTGCTGAACACCCCTGTGAAAAAACCCCACCTCTTCTCGACAAAAGCCCTTTACTCCTCGCCATCCCCTTCACCCTCTACGACCGCTTCCTCCTGTGGCGCCTCGACGATGTCCAGGACCGTCTTCAACGCACGCGCGTGTTCCAGACAGGAGTCATCGCAGGGACAAAGCGCGAATTCCTCCTTGGGATGTTGCACTTTGTAGAATTGGGTGCGCCGTCTCACTTCTGCCTCCAAAAGTTCGGCAAAATCCGCACGGTCCCATTCGGGCGCAACCACCGCAAAGATGTCAAGGAGCTCCGCCCCATTACTATTCCACACGGGCCCCACAGCGACAAAGCCGATGATCTTCTCGTCGTCATCCAGGGCGAGGAAGGCTTCCCGCCACTCCTCATGCAAAGAGGGAAGGTATCGATCGGCTATCTCCTCAGCATTGCACGGGAACTCCACATCGGGATATCCATCGGCCACTTCATCAAAGAATTCGGCCACATGGGACAGGTCCGCACGCATGCAGGTGCGCAGTGTGATACCATATTCCTCTTCGAATTCTTCATAGTCGCCATAGGCCGCCGTCCGCACCCAGGCGAATTTGCGACGTAGCTTGGCCGGATAGTATTCGTTCAGCACGTCATAGTCCACCTTCTCACCCCAACGGTAGTAAACTCGGGGATCGATATAGGATTTGAGGCTGGTGCCCGTATTCCAGTCGCGCTTTTGCTTTCTTATCATGAACTGGGTATCGATCTTGCCCAGGGCGATCTCGGCCCGCTCCAATCGCTCCCTGGAAGTCTCGATGCGCTCGCGTGCCTTATCAAGGCGCTCCACATAGCGCTCGCGAATCTCCTCTCGATCCTCCGGGCTCTCGGCCTCCGCTTCTTTTTCGGCCATCTCTTCCTCCAAAGCGGCAAGCTTTTCCTCCCGCTCCGCCACCTGTTCCTCGTACCGTGTTATGCGCCCCTCAGCCTTTTGTCGGCGACTTTCATAGCGTTCGCGCGCGCTCTCCCAATCGCCCTGATACTCTTTGGTATGGTTAGACAATCTGGCGGCCTCAAGATTGGCCTCACTGACCACCTTCCACTTTACGTACTCAGGCTCCTCCGGCTCCACGCCCGCCGCCGCCAGACTCTTGTGCACAGCGGCCGTGGCATGATAGGTGCGAAAAACTTTGGCTGTCAAGCCCGGTAATATGTCCGACAGATAGGCGTTCACGTCCCGACTGCCGATGTCATGGAAGAGCTGGGGCAGATTCTGCGTGGGATGCGCCTCATCATCATCGGAGACCGGATGCGACGGTTGTGCATTTCCCCTCAATTCGACCAGATTCTCCCAGACATCATCGGGCGCCTCAAGCTCTCGATGCCATTCCACGGCATCCTTGCCCAGGAAATTGAACTCCACCACCCTATCTTCCTCGTGTAGGGTCACATGCTCGGGACGCAGCGTGGTGGCACCCACCGTGTCGGCCTCATCGGCGTCCTTTTCATCGCCCACGCGTAGGCAAAGGCGGTCGATCAGGTAGCACGCCGTCGCCACCATGCGACACTGGGGATCATCTGAGGTCAGATCTCGAGCGATCCGCTCCCTCACCTGATCCAGTTTTCTCCCCAACCGACGGCTCTCGTCGAACTTTTCCGCCTCTCGTTCCTGCTTGATGGGCGCCGTATCCCCCAGCCAGATATACTTGAGTCTTCCAGAGAGCTTGTCTTTCCAGCGGGCCACCCACATGGAATCGGGCTGCCAGACGATCTCATCCCATCCGTCCCTGTCCAGAGACGCGTCGGGGCTCAGATTGAGAGTGATATCGGAACGCTTGGCGCCCTCTTTCCAGCGTCCCCGCAGTGGATGTTCACCACGCCCCACGAATATGCTGCTGGGCTCGACCATATAAGTGCCCAGTTCGACGCGCTGGCCATCCACAATGGCATAGCCGTACTCGGCCTGTAGTCTTTCTCGCTCCGCTTTGCGCTCCTCGCGGCGCGCCTTACGCTCCTCCTTGCTCATCGCCTCTTTGGCTTCGCGTTGGGCCTCCAGATAAGCGTGATAGGCGCCGAAATCTACCTCATCGGAATCCAAGGGGGGCTCAATATCCAGAGCCGTGCTGAAATCCTCCAAAAAGTTCCTGACAAAGACCTCGTCCTCCACATACTTTGTATCTTTTTTCCGCGCCCAAGCCAGGGCCATCTCCTCCTGTTTAGGAGTAAGATCGATCTCTTCACCACGCACCACGATAGACAATCCAGGCAGATCCGATGGCTCGGGCACGATGACACCATTATGAATAAGCTGCTTCAACACAGAAGAACTTTACTCCTTAATATAGCTGACCCACATAAAACCAAGCAACGCGAGAGACTATCTTCCGCGTCGCTTACATAAAGAGGATATCACAAAACTGCTTTTTCGACAAGCTCTAGCCATGTTCCCATGTGCCCCAGTGCCCTACCACCCGGAACAGTAAAGGAAACGCATGTTCCCAGAGATCAGTATCCCAAACAGAGACTCTTTATCCCAAATATCCCCATATAAGGATAAAAGAAGGACAAAGACAGTAAAAACTTGACAGGATCACATACATGCCTTATAATGGTTTAGAACAAATGTTCTACCATATCATCCGGGAGGGGCTATGGGATGCAGGTATTGAGATCTCTTTTGGATCGCAAGCGACACGGCACGCACTACGCCGACCGCATGCATCGCATTCTCAGTGTGTGTAAGGACTGCGGCATTCTGTGGCATGAGGAGCAGATAACCTACGGCAACGGTATGACAGAGATGCGACGCATAGACGACGTCGAGCCGGCAGGGAGTGTGTTGGTCACGCCACGCCATGAGAAGTATGGGCTCAAAGTGAACCCCCGTGTGCTGCCCAAGCTCAAGCGGATGGCGCCCCAATTCGCCTATGCGCTAAACGTGGCAGAGGCAGATGTGGAGATCGACGGGAACGTGATCTATATCCGCGTACCGCGCAAAGGTACCGGGGAAGAGGAGGTCGTCACCTTCCAGCGGGCATGGTCTATCGCCCCGGACATGGCCGTGGGCAACGTCCTTTTGGGGATAGACGATGATCATCATCAACTCGTCGTAGAATTGACCTCCCCTATGAACGTACACGCCGCCGTCATCGGGATGACGGGAAGCGGCAAGTCCACATTGATGCACACCATGACCCTCTCGGCCCAGATGATCGGTGGCGCACGGGTGGCCCTCTTTGATCCCAGTGGCGGCTTTCGCCCCCTGTCCGGCCATCCGTCGGTGTGGCGGGGCGGCCTCTTTCGCACGCCCGGCGCTTGCGAGCGAGGCCTGGAAGCCCTGGCTCAATCCATCGGGCGCGGGAAGGAAGCATTGACCTACGTCTTTGTCGATGAGCTACCCGAACTGATCATGCAACGGCCGTCCATAAAGGACCACCTGGCGCGGCTGGCCCAGGCTGGCCGGCATGCGGGGCTACACCTGATTCTGGGAGCGCAACATCCACTATCAAGTCAACTCGGTCCCGTGACCATGCGCAACGTGGCGCTGCGGTTGGTGGGCAGGGTCTCCGACCGCACGGCAGCCTATAACGCCACGGGACGAAGCGACACCGGCGCGTGGAAGCTTTTGGGCAAAGGAGATTTTCTCGTCGTGAATGGCAGCAAGATGCGACACTTTCAGGCGGGCATCATCCAGCAACGGACGCTGCGCGCATGGTCACGGCGCTATCCTCCCCGCCCTCCCCGGGTGCCCGTCAGACCCAAAGGTGCGAGAGGGAAGCGACGGCAGAAGACGCACAGCGATCAGGATAAAGATTCCTCCGGTCGACCGCCGGATCCCATCCCCCCACAGGTAGTTCAAAGGATCCAGGATTATGTTGATGAGCACGGGGAATCTCCGTCGCTGAACTGGGTCTATCGTTTCACCAAAGAGACCGTGCCCACCGGCGGATTCAACCGCGACAAGGCCCGCCGGGCCATTGACATGGCCGTACAGTGACGCGGGTAGAAGTGAACCCAAAAGGAAATACCGACCTGGCAAGACCCCAAGCCAGAGAACTGGAAAGGAAAGAAAAAAATGGCGACGATAAAAGGGCTTTTTTTGATGAACCTCTCCGTCGTGGGCATTATAGTGGCCCTCGCCGTGTATCAGGTACCCCAGCCCTGGCGAGGTATTCTGGTGGCCTGGTTGCTGTTTCTGGCCCCGGCGGGAACGTTCGTGCTCCGACTGCTACGGCACCACTATCAGTGTAGAAAACTAAAAATGGAACAGGATCAAAAAGGACTCTGCAGAACACCCAGGAGGGAGCTCAGGAAAAAGCACTCCCTGGACGCGAACGACAAGCTCAAGGTCATCCACGCCGAGGGAGGCGGCAGGGGGAGATATACCATCTGAGACATCCTTTGCGCGCACGATCCAGTTGGCCAGAAGATACGCGTCCATTATACTTGGGGCATCAGAACACGATGATCTTTTTCTACAGGAGGGTTGATCCATGAGGATAACGGACGTACAGGCCTGCGTGGTGGGAGAGTCGGTACCCCACAGCGGAGGTTCCATCTGGACTTTTGTGCGGGTATACACCGACAAGGGTATCGTGGGCACGGGCGAGTGCAACTCGGCGGGCCCCTTTTCCAACGGCTTTGCCACCAAAGAGGCGGTATTGGCATTGAAGCCCTTTTTGATCGATGAGGACCCCTTTCGCACCGGCCCGCTGTACGAGACGATGCGGCGCCACTGCCGCTACGCCGGCGCTAATTCCCCACCCACAATCTTTGCCCTGACGGGCATCGAGAACGCCCTGTACGACATCGTGGGCAAGGCCCTGGGCGTGCCCGCCTATAAACTCTTGGGAGGCGAATTCCGTGACAGGATACGCCTCTACGCCGACTGTCATGCCGGCGAGACCCACGAGCCGCAGGCATACGCTCAGAAAGCGCTGGAAGTGCTGGAGGAAGGATACACGGCCCTCAAGTTCGACGTCGATAACGTCAGCCCGGGCAAGCTCGACCGCTATAATCGCAGCCTGACGGCACAGGAGATGACTCACATCGTGGACATCATCGCCACGACGCGAGAGGCCATAGGATACGAGGTGGACCTGGCCATCGACTGCCACGGGCAGTTCGATATGGGCTCGGCCATCACCCTGGCCCACGCGGTGGAGGATCTGCGCCTGATGTGGCTGGAAGAGCCCGTCCCGGCGGAGAATATAGACGCCATGGCCCAGGTCAGGGATTCGACCAGCACCCTGATATGCACGGGAGAGAATCTCTACACCCGCTTCGATTACATCGAGCTCTTTGAGAAGCGTGCCGTGGACATCATCATGCCCGACCTGGCCAAGGCGGGAGGACTCATGGAAGGGAAGCGCATCGCGGATCTGGCCGATGCCCACTATATCCCCATCGCGCCACACAACGTCTCCTCTCCCCTGGGAATGACGGCTGCCTGCCATCTCATGGCCACGGTACCGAACTTTATGGTGCTCGAGTTCCACGGCAGGGAAATTCCCTGGTTCGAGGATCTGTACGAGGGTGACAAGCCCATGGTTCGCGACGGCTGGGTGGAGCTCAACGAACGCCCCGGCATCGGGGTCGAACTCAACGACGATGTGGCCAAGTCCTTACTCTGGGGCGGCGACACCTATTTCGACTAGACCCGGGTAGGGGTGCCACGCGGCACCCCTACCCGCGACATGGCGAAAGATCACCTCAACCTTGTTGAGGTGAAGATTACGAAACGAACCCATTTTCTAGATTGCTAAACACAAGGTTTGGCTGAAATTGCATCTTTTCCAGTGAGAGCGATTTTTTGAGGGTGTGCAGGAATATGGTATAATTGGCGGTGGAGAGGTCGCATAGTCTGGTTTAGTGCGCACGATTGGAAATCGTGTAGGTGATAAGCCTCGCGGGTTCAAATCCCGCCCTCTCCGCCTCTTCTTTTGACAGAACTCCCCCTTTCAAGTATTATATAAATCGTCGTGCTAGACGGAGAGCTAGCGGTGCTCTGTACCCGCAAACCGCTATAGCGGGGTCGAATTCCCTCCTGCGGGATGGTCGTAGGCAAAAGGCTTCTGGCTAAGTGGCGATGAAAGATGAGTCCTGTGCGGCGAAGGCCTGCGAACCCCGTCAGATCCGGGAGGAAGCAGCGGTAAGCAGTCCCCTTCGGGCGACGCGGGAGCGCTTGTCTGGAGCTGGCTGGTCAGGAAACATTGCTGAAATCATAACAAGGGAGGGTGCACGACATCTTTCTTGTTGGGGTGGGTTGCACGGATGACCTGCCTCTTTTTTTTGCTTCTGAATGGAAACGGATGTCAGAAAAGATTATCGTCATAGGAGGAGGCGCGGCGGGCCTCATGGCCGCCGGAAAAGCGGCAGAGATGGGGGCGAACGTCCTCCTGTTCGAGAAGACGCGTCGCCTGGCAAACAAGTTGCGTATTACGGGCAAGGGACGCTGCAATCTGACGAACAACTGTTCCCTCAACCAGTTCATGCAGCATCTGGGTCCCAACGGGGTCTTTATGCGCAACGCCTTTGCCCGCTTTTTCGTCGACGATCTCCTGGCCTTCTTTGAGAGACTGGGTGTGCCCACCATCACTGAACGGGGGAACCGCGTATTCCCCGCCTCACAAAAAGCCAGCGACGTGGTCGATGCCCTCCGTCGCCATTGTCTGGAACAGGGCGTTCGCGTACGCCGTGGCGCGCGCGTGGAGGAGATAGTCACAGAAAACGATGTGGTGCGGGGGGTCAAAGTCAACAACAGCGTCGTCGAAGCGGCAAATCTCGTACTGGCCACGGGGGGTATGAGCTATCCGAGCACCGGCTCCACAGGAGATGGTTATGAGATGGCGACGCGGGTGGGACACACGGTGACCTCTCTCAGACCCGGGCTGGTACCCCTGATAACGGCCGAGGATTTTGTGCCGCGCCTGCAGGGTTTGAGCCTGCGTAACGTGCAGGCCACCCTCTATCAGGATGGCAAGGAGCTGGCCAGCGAGTTCGGCGAGATGCTCTTCACTCACTTTGGCGTGTCAGGTCCCATCATCCTCACCCTCAGCTCACAACTGCGCGGAGAACTGGACCACGGTTCCGTATGTCTTTGCATCGATCTCAAACCGGCATTGAACAGACGAATTCTTGATCAACGGCTGCTGCGGGATATTGCCGAATTGGGCAATGCGAACTATCATACATTGCTGGAAGGCCTGCTGCCGCGCAGTCTCATTGACGTATTTATAGACCGGAGCGGGATACCACGCCAGCAGCGCATGAGTCAGTTCACGCGAGAGCAACGGAGAACTGTCATGAATCTCCTCAAATGTTTCGAGGTAACCGTAGTCGGAAAACGATCTCTTGACGAAGCCATTATCACCCTGGGAGGGGTGAAATGTGGCGAGATCGTACCCCAAACTATGGCCTCACGACGTGTGCGGGGGCTATACGTGGCTGGCGAGATCATCGATGTGGCAGGGGATACGGGCGGGTACAACCTGCAGATCGCCTTCACGACGGGGTATCTGGCCGGCGAGAGGGCCGCTCTCGCCATTTTGGGCCAACGCGAGTAGACCTTAGTCTCTGGAGAGGCCTCCATATGCGTCTGCC
>CAZMOW010000061.1:0-14629 GCA_964567975.1 uncultured Anaerolineales bacterium
GAGCAAATTCCACGGCCAGGGGCAATCCCACGTACCCCATGCCGATGACGCAGACTCGCGCCGTCTTTTTCTGCAATTTCTGCAAAAGTTCCCGCTTATGGGACACTATTTCTCATCTCCGATACTGCCATCTGCACCATGCAAAATCACCGTCAGAATCAAACAGACTGTAGGCTCTTCCCCCCTTCTTGTCAAGAAAATAGACGATGAGAATCGCTGGATCCCCGATGGCCACAGTACGGTATCCGCCTGCAACCGGATTGATACCTCAATGCCCCTCGAGCCCGCCCGTAGCTCGGAAATCCGCTCCGACCAGGGCAGAGCGCCCCTCCACCACCACGTAGAGACGGCCCGGTGGGCCGTCTCCCGGCACCCCCCATCCCCTTATTTGACAACCTGCCCCTTCCACAGTATAATAGAACAAATGTTCTGTTATCCGTCAAGGAGGTGGGTTTATGTCAACTTTTTTCCCGGTGTCCCCCTACCCCAGGGGCACTACCCCCTTTTTTACGAAACGAACCCATTTTCTATGGGGGCGTCAGAGCAGGGCAAGGCGTAAAGCAGCGATGAGCGAGGGCATCACCTGCAGAACGAAACCCACCACCACGTGGCAGGTTATGGAGGCGGCCAATCCATAGTGATCGCGCACATAGGCGTAGACGATACCCAGGGCGCCCATGGCCACAAAGACGATAAAGGCCACAAGGATGGGTGTGTGGGGCAAAAAGTAGATGAGGGGCGCCACAGCGTACAGCCCGATGCTCAAAGATGACCCCAGACGGCTCTGGACGATGCCCCGAAAAAAGTACTCCTCCATGGGGGCCGATATGAAACATACCTGGTAAAGGAGAAGTACGGGATCCCTCGTGGCATACAGACGCTCGGCAAAGACCCGGAGCTGTTCGGAAAGAAAGGCCAACAGGGGAACCGAGATGATGGCTCCCAGCAGGGCGCCCCGCCCGATATTGCGCAGCGTGAAATCCATGGCCACCTCGTGGTGCCCACGGTAATAGATGCTCATGAGCAGCAGGCTTGTCCATAGCAGGGCCAGGCGCGGGGACTGGTCCAGCAACACGGTCCCCACGCCGATGGCCACAAAGATTAAAAAGAGAAATCGAGGATCCAGAGGATCGCGCCTGGCCCTTTTCATGTCACCTCTCGCATCACCTCGGCCCCCGCCGCCAGGGCTCTGTCAATATCCTCGCGCACGATCCCGTGATGGGTCACAGCGCGGAACTCGTGGGGGCCGAGGGCGTTCAACTTGACGCCCCGCGTGGCAAAGGCCTCGACCACGGCCTGCGTATCTATGCCGGGATCTTCTAACGCAAAGTAGACGAGGTTCGTCTCCACAGACGCCAGATCTACCGAAAGACCGTCGATATTGGCCAGCCCCTCGGCGAGGACGCGGGCGTTCTCGTGATCCTCGGCCAACCGCTCCACCATCTCCTCCAACGCCACGATGGCCGCTGCCGCGATGATCCCCGCCTGGCGCATGCCCCCGCCCACGATTTTGCGCGCACGATGGGCCTCGGCGATGAAATCGGCAGAGCCACAGACGATGGACCCCACGGGCGCGGACAGCCCCTTGGAGAAGCAAGCCTGTAACGAATCCGTCTGCGCAGCGATCTCTTTGACGTCAATGTCCAGGGCCACCGCGGCATTGAAAATGCGCGCCCCGTCCAGGTGCACGGCAAGGCCATGACGCCGCGCCACCTCACAAATCGTGCCCATCTGGGCGGGCGAGAGGGCCCGACCACCACAACGGTTGTGGGTGTTCTCCAGGCAGATGGCCCTGCTGTGCGGAAAGTGTGGATTGCCCTCGGCGCGAATGGCCCCCTCCACATCCTCTGGATCGAGCATACCGTTGGGCAGATTGGGCACCGTGTGCACGTGGATGCCGCCCAACGCCGAGACGCCGCCAGCCTCGTACAGGAAGGTATGCGCTTTGTCCCCCAGGACGATCTCATCCCCTCGACCACAATGGGCGAGAAGGGAGACCAGATTGCCCATGGTGCCACTCACGACCAGGAGCGCCGCCTCCTTGCCAAAGCGCTCGGCTGCCATCTCCTCCAGCCTGCTGACCGTTGGATCCTCACCATACACGTCGTCCCCTAGTTCCGCCTTGTACATGGCTTCCCGCATGGCCGGCGTGGGAAGCGTGACCGTATCGCTGCGCAGATCTACTTCTTGCATGAGAAAATCCTCCTTACCTCAATTTAGTGTATCCGGAGAGGTAAGAGATCGCCCCGATGATGACCAACCCCTTTACCCTCGCCTGCTCTGCAACAGAGTGTAAGCCAGGAAGCCCATCTTGGCAAGGAGAAAAGGCCAATCTGCAAAGGTCCAGCTCTTGCCTGTTCTACACCCATCCACATATAATAGTTCCACGTTGAGGATATCCATCTTGTACTGAAAGGGAGATACCATGGAAGATACGAATCAATGCGCATCCTGTGACGTTCTGGTGGCAGGGGGAGGTATGGCGGGGATAGCCGCGGCCATCGCCTCTGCACGCGTCGGGGCCAAGACGCTTCTCGTGGAAAAGGCGGGCTGGCTCGGGGGCATCGGCGTCAGTGGGGCGACCGGGCTACATAGCTTTTTCAACATCTTTGACGCCCATCCCGAGGTGGAACGCAAGCGTGTGGTGGCCGGCATCGCCCAGGAGCTTGTGGACCGCGTGCAGGAGTTGGGCGGAGGACTGGGACACATCCGCATGGAACGGGGCGGCGACTTTGTGAGCATGCTCACGCCGGTGGAACCCGAGGTTTTCAAGCGGGCCGCCGTGCAGTTATGCGATGAGGCGGGCGTGGAACTTTTGTTGCACACCATCGTCGACGAGGTGCACGTCAAGGGGGAACGGATAGAGCACGCCGTTCTATGGAACAAGTCAGGTCGCAGCGTGATGCGAGCCAGGGAATATGTGGATTGCACCGGGGACGGGGATCTGGCCGCCTGGGCCGGCGTGCCATGCGAAAACTTTTGCCCCGACGATCCCGGTGCCTATTCGGCCGGGTTCACCTTTCGCCTTTGTAACGTCGACCTGGACCGCATGGAGGCCGACCTGGATGCACGCGGTGTGATCAGCCAGCTAGCTCACGCCGTCAAGCCCGGCACCCGTGAGCCCGACCTGGTGCGTCTGGGCATCGATATGCGAAAACTGGGGGCACAGGGCGTCGAGGGGGTGCCGCGCTACTTTCTCTCCTCGTCGCTCCGGCCACGGGAGCTCACTTATTGTAACTGCATAAACTATGGTCCCAACGACGGCCTGGATGTCAAGGCCCTGACCACGGCGGAAATAGTGCTCAGAGAGAGGATGTTCCAGATCGCTGACATGTTCCGGCAGAACATTGCCGGTTGTGAGGACTGTTACGTCGCCGGGCCCGCGCCGGCCGTCGGCCAGCGGCGAAGCCGCGCCGTGCACTGCCATCAGGAACTGAGCCAGGAGGACTGTGTGACGGGGCGCCAATTCGAGGATCAGATCGCCTGCTTCTCCTTTATCGACAACAGCAACTATCTGGTTCAGGACGGGGGCGCCTATGGCATCCCCTTCCGCGCCCTGATTCCCCGGGGGATCGACAACCTCCTAATCGCCGGACGGATGATGACCATCGACCTCGTGGCCCACAACAGCACGCGCAACACCGTGTGTTGTCTGGCATGTGGGCAGGCGGCGGGGACGGGAGCCGCCCTGGCGGCCCAAAGGGATATGGCCCCAGCAGCGCTGGACCCCGAGGCCGTACGCCACACGCTCTCTGAAAATGGCGCGCTGCTCGAACCCCGTCCCGACCCTCTATCAGACTGAGGAGGGAGCCGTCTCCCGATCCATTAACGCGTCGTACAGGGGATATAGACGCGGGACGATCTGGCACCAGTTGTAGCGTTCAAGCACGAATTCTCGGGCCGCGTTCCCAAGGGCGCGCCGTCTCTTCGCATCCTTTAGCAGCGAATGGATGGCCCGAGAAAATTCTAAAGGGGTGTCGGCCAGGAGGGCGTGCGTGCCCGGAACGAGGGATATGCCTTCCACCCCCAGGGTGGTGCTCACCAGAGGCAGCCCCGCCGCCATGGCCTCGAGCACTTTTAACCGCGTGCCGCCCCCCACGCGCAGGGGGACGACATATACGTCCGCCCCACCAAAGTAGGGCAGGATGTCCTCCACATATCCGGTGACCGTGATGGCGGGATCCCGCGCCAGTGAAGACAGGCGCGCGTGCGGAGACTTGCCCACCACGTAAAGGTGAACGTCCGGAACGGCGTCCCTCACCAGGGGCCAGACCCGATCGTAGAACCACACCATGGCATCCACGTTGGGACGAAAGTCCATCTTGCCCGTGAACACCACCGCTGGATGCTTCAGTGAAAGAGAATCCTCCAACTGGGGATGATATTTCTCGATATCGACCCCATTGGGCACGACCAGGGGAGATAGCGCGGGTAACAATCCCCCGACGGCGCGCGCGTCGGCTTCAGACACCACCACCACTCCGTCGGCCCACCGGCATACCGCACGTTCGTAGCTGATGAGACGGCGCCACTGCACAAAGGAATACAGGGCCGCCGGCCATCGCCGCGGGCGTGGCAGGTCGGACTCCCAGGCCCTGCGCTGCAGCACGTACTCGGCGTTATGATCATCGAACACGATGGGGGGACACGCCCCGCCCAACCAGCGACGCATCATGGGAATGTACGGTGCCAGCTCGATGCCCTCCACCTGAACCAGATCGGGGAGCTCGGCGCACAGAAGCTCTTTCAGTGCGGAGGAAAACGTCGCCGAGCGAAGGCGATGGGCCATGTCGGGATCGCGCGTGGTGAGCAACGTGCGCAGCCGAGCGCCCAGGGAACGCGCTGGCGCGAGCACCGTCGATAGGGAGTAACAGATCTCCTCCAACGGCCCGAGATCGACACTCTCCCTGCCAGCATGAACGAACGACAACAATGCCGCATCGCAACGCGAGGCCACGTGACGGATGAGATTATAATTGCGAATCGCCGTGCCCTGCTCTGGAGGATAGGGAAGTTGAGGGGTCAGAAAAAGAACACGCCTCCGGTCCTCACCATCGGTCTCCACAGGAGGCTCCTCCTTCGGCTCAGGCCAAACTGTGATACAATTCCAGCGTCTCTTGTGCCGCCTTTTCCCATGAGAACTGTTGCGCGCGCTTCAGCCCCTTGTGGATCAGGCACTCCCTCAACTCGTCGTCGGTAAGCAGCCGCCACATGGCAACTGCGATCTCGGCGACTTTTCTTGGGTCCACAAGTAACCCGGCATCCCCCACCACCTCGGGCAAAGAGGAAACGTTGGAGACGACCACGGGCGTACCACAGGCCATAGCCTCCAGAGGGGTGAGGCCAAATCCCTCATAGATGGAGGGAGCGACGAGCAGTTGCGCCGTGTTGTAGAGCCAGAGCAGTTCCTCAGTGGAAACCCGCCCCAAAAAGACGACCTCCTGGACGAGGTCCAGTTCTTCGGTCAGGGTGAACACGTCATCGTACAGCCATCCCTTTTCACCAGCCAAAACCAACTGAATATCTAGATGGTAGTCGTCCAGGAACTGTCGAAATGCCCTGAGCAGCGTCGAAACGTTCTTGCGTGGCTCGATGGTACTCACAAAAAGGATGAACTCGCCCCTTACACCAAATCTCCCCCTGACGCGCTGGATCAGATCAGGCTTATCGAGGGACCGAAAATAGGGACTGGCAGCCTCATGGATGACCGTCACCTTGTCCTCGGGAACGCCCAGCAAGCGAACGACATCCTGTTTGGTCGCCTTGGATACGGCGATGATGGCGTCTGTGCGATGCACGGCCTCGTCGATCTGCCCATAGTAGCGCGCTGCACGCTTGGTCAAAAAGTGAGGATAAAGCATGAACACGAGATCGTGGATGGTGATGACGGACTTGCAGTTGCGGCGAAAGGGAGGGATAAAATCCGGACTGTGCAGAACGTCCAACCCAGCCATGGATACTTCTAAAGGAAGTAACAGCTGTTCGAGTCGATGGTGAACGGGAGATATCACACTGCGCCGATAAAAATTGGGCTTGTCGAGAAGGGGTTTCCTATCCTTGATGCTCTGCAAGATAACGAACTCGTCCTGTGAGTCGCAAAGCGCCAACGCCTTGATGAGCTGTGTTGTATATCTAGTGATGCCCGCGCTGCTATAGTGCGTGATGCGGGCATCGATACCAATTCGCATCGGGGAAACTACTCCTTGTACCTCAGAAAAAAAGGCATAAACAATAACCCCCTCCCCGCTGCTTTCTTATAGCCACAGTCGGTGGTGGGGGCCACTATGCATCCCATCTCCAATGGGTATAATAGCATGACAGCAAAAACCCGTCAAAAGGGGACATCGATAGCCAGGGGCCGCGTCTTATCCGCTCTCGCGGCCCCGTTGGACGTCGTCATCGTGGATGAGATCGGCCCCCTGGAACTCGAACACGAGGAGGGATTCGCTCCCGCGTTGGACCGACTCCCGACTTCTCGCGCAGAGGTCGCCGTCCGGGTCGTACGGAACAAGCTGGTCTCTCAAGCGCAGACCAGGCTGACAGCGTTTCATCCGACAAGGATACGTGTTTGCCAGCAAAACCGCGATCAGATCCCTGGGCGACTCTGCAGAACGGTGTATGATCTGCTGCTGATCTCCAGGGACTGATACATCGGCTATTCCTGCAATCCCTCTACGACGCGCTGGTACCTGTTCACCAGTTCATGGGCTTGCTCTTCAGATCGCGCCTGCGCATAGATGTGAAACACCGGTCGATCGGCATCGGGCAACACCAACACCCACTCCTCGTCGCCCAGTTGGATCTTGACCCCATCAATCTGCGGCCCCAGACGCTCTCGATACTCCTGATTCAACAGACGCATGACGGTGCCCTTGCTTTCCCAGGGGCAGTCCACATCACCCTGTGCCATGTGATAATCCGGAACGGCTGCCAGCGCTTCTGCAAACGTCGTTTTTTGCGTAATCAGAAACTCGGTCATCTTGGCCACGGTCATCATGCCGTCGATGACCGGCTGAAACGCCGGCCAGATAAAGGAGCCACGGCCATCCGCAGCCATGATGACACCGTCCCGATTCGCCCCTTCCATGAGCGCCTGAGAATTCGCAGCGGTACGTATTACCTCACCCCCATGGGCAGAGGCTATCTGCTCAAATACCGTGGGCAGGGAAACCGGAACGGCGATGATCCCGCCGCCCTCGGCCTTTACCGCCATGATAGCCAAGGCGGCGGCCAGCAGCGTTCCCTCCACGCTGGTCCCCTGGCAGTCCGACACAAAGATGCGTTCTCCTCCCACATCCAGGCGCACACCGAACCAGGTATCCAAAGCCTGACAGATCTTGCCCAGTTGATCCAAAGAGTTCTGAAATTCCTGGGGAGATATGGACATCTTGAACTCGTCAACGGCCTCGTTCAAAGCCACCACACGGCAGTTCAACCGCCTCAACAGGGGAGCCAGAACCTGGGCCGTGGGCGCATTGGCAAAGTCCACGACGATATAGGGGTTGGCCTCCCTGATAATGTCCACATCCAGGGAAGCAAGAAAAGCTTCCGAGTAACGTTCCACTACCTGCTGATCGTAACTGATAGTGGCGATCTCGTTCAGATAGACACGTCGATAATCCTCGCGGAAAAAGACGCGCTCGACATTGCGCTCCAAATCCTTGCCCAAATCCTGCCCGCTGGCATCGAAGAATTTTATATCCACAACCCGGCTATCGTAGGGGGAAAGACGGACATGGATACCACCGACAGCCTCCCCAATGCGTGTGATGTAACGGGCCACGGGGATGGGCACGGAACGCAGGTCCGAGGCGTTAACACCCGAGGAGGGCAGCCCAGAGATGATGCCCCGCTTTAGCATACGCGGGCTGCGGTGCGGATCGCGATTGATGGTGACCGTCGCCCCCTTGGACAAGGTGGCCCCGAACGCCGCCCCCAGGCGCGCGGCGAACTCGGGTGTCAGATCCACATTCACCAAGCCCGTGACACCATAGCGCCCAAAGAGGACGTGGCGCGCCTGGGCTCCCCAGATGATGCTGGTATTGACGGTAGCGCCCGCCTCGACTTCCTTCCGAGGCCAGATCTTGACGTTGGGCCGGATGACGGCCCCTTCGCCGACGACGGTAGAGTCTCCTATCGTCGCCCCCTCAAAGACCACGGCCTGTTGTTTCAGGCTACATTGCTGGCCTACGATCGCCCCGCGTATTTCCACACTCTCTCCGATATAGCAATTGCGCCATACTACACTGCGATCTAGATACGCATAGCGATCCACCACAGAATAATCGTCGATCACCGTGGGCCCATGAAGGACGACACCCTGCTTGATCTCTACGCCATCTCCAAGGAACAAAGGTCCGTGGAGTTCGGCATCGGGGGCAATATCCACCTCCTCCCCCACCCAGACACCCTCGCGTAGTTCTTTGCCAAAGGGTTCCATCTGCACCTTTTGCAACAGCATGTCGCCGCTGGCACGCATATACTCGTTCAGATTTCCCACGTCGCACCAGTAGCCGTCCGCCACGTAACCATACATGGGATCTTGATTCTCCAAAAGAATGGGAAAGAGATCGTTGCTGAAATCGAACCTGACCCCCCGATCAAAGTAGTCCAGAGCTTCTGGCTGAAACAGGTAAATCCCCGTATTCACCGTATCCGAGATCACTTCCCCCCAACTCGGCTTTTCCAAAAACTGCTGAACCCGCCCCTCTTCATCGACGATGACGACGCCATATTCCAGTGGATTTTCCACATGATAAAGGGTGATGGTCGCCATAGCCTCCTTTTGTTCATGGAAAGCTATGAGCCTTTCCAAATCGATATCGGTCACCGCGTCACCGCTGATCACGATAAAGGGCTCGTCCAGGAACTCTTCGGCCTGTTTGACGCTTCCCGCAGTCCCCAGGGGGACCTCCTCGACGGAATACTCGATATTCATCCCCAAACTCTGGCCGTCGCCAAAGTAATCCTCCACGGTCTCTGCCATATAGTGCAACGTCATCACCACATCGGTAATCCCGTGTCGCTTCAGTAGATCCAGAATGTGCCCGATTACGGGCTTGTTCACCATGGGCACCATGGGTTTTGGACGATTGATAGTCAACGGTCTTAAACGCGTTCCCTGTCCCCCAGCCATCACGACAGCCTTCACCGCAAACCCCCTTTACAAACTATACCGACCGCTAGCCCCGCTCCCTTGGAGCTCTTTTGATCGCGAACAGATGAGACCTCACTATCATTATAACATAAGCGAGGGCGCTTGAGAAGGCTCATCTTGGACTTTCGTCCGACGTTATCAACGAGGTTGACGGGAAACCGCGAATGGGTATCATCAGACGAACAGATACAGTCATAGAGACTGACCGTTACATCGTCCCCGCAAAGACTGAGAAGCGCGCTTTCATTGGGGATGTGAAAAGACCCTTACACAGGTTTGATTACGAGGAGGAAAGTTTCATGATCTACCATATCTATGTGACCCTCGCCGGAGAGAACAGAATATCGATTCTGACCATGGACTCTGAAAGCGGTGAACTGGTATTCCAGGAGCACGTGGCCCTTGGGGGCGGCCCTGGGCCCCTGGCCACCGATCCCGAACAGCGCTTTCTCTATGCTGGCGTGAGATCCACACAAGAGATATCGAGTTTTCGCATCGAAGATGGGACAGGAAAACTGTCCCTCCTCAGCAACATCCCCCTAGAAGCCGATCCCTGTGCTTTGTATACGGATCGCACGGGGCGATTCCTTCTCTCGGCCTATTACGGCGCCGGCAGGGTAGCGGTACACGCCATCTCCCCCGAGGGAGTGGTGGAAAAGGCGCCCGTCGAATGGCTCTCTACGGCCAGAGGGGCGCACGCCCTGCAGACCGACGCCTCCAACCAGTTTGCCTTTGCTCCCCACGTGCGAGAGTCCAACGCCATCCTACAATTCATCTTTGACGAGAACGCGGGCACCCTCACTCCTAACCCGGAGGTCACTCAAGTCACACCACCGCCGGGCACGGGTCCGCGTCATTTCTGCTTTCACCCTACTCAAGATATCGTCTACTTTGACAATGAGCAGGGATGCAGCGTGACGGCCTACCACCTCGACCCCTCTTCGGGAACGCTCCAAGCCTTTCAGACCGTCTCAACCCTTCCCCAGGGTTTCGACGGGGAGAACACCTGCGCACAGATTCATATCGCCGCCTCGGGGAGGACGTTGTATGCCTCGAATCGGGGGCATGACAGCATCGCCTGCTTTTCCATCGACCCGGATACGGGAAGGCTCTCATCCATGGGGCAGGAGCCCACAGAAGAGATGCCCAGGGCCTTTAATCTCACGCCCCAGGACGACTTTTTGCTTGTAGGCAGCCTGGTCTCCGAGAATCTCGCCTGCTATCGGGTTGACCAAGAGACTGGCGCCCTGAGCCACATGTATACGCGCCACATCGGCGAGCGGCCCATGTGGATATTGCCCCTGAATCTGGCTGACTGATCTGCGGTTGGCAATTGCCGTGTCACAGTCAAAGGTGCCCAACGGCAGTCTCTCTATACAGTTTGGATGTTGGGCACCTCGATCATCCCAAGAGGCTACTGCCATCAAAAGTGGTGCGATGCCCTGCGATTTGATCATATAGTCCCTTGAGGCGGGAAAGATAATGAAACCGAAACTCAACCAACTCGCCCTGGTGTTGATCATACTGTGCTGTCTCATCATACCCATACGGGCAAAAGACCCCGCGGCCAAAGGATCGGCGGAAGCGGGGAGCGCTGTAAACGCCGACGCCCTGCACGAAATAGATTCGACGGTCCGAAACAAGATCGACCCTGAACTACTCAAGCAGTTCCTGGAGGTCGAGGAGACGGCGGGATCCGCCGGCCGTGATCAGGTGTGGCGGCCTCCTGCGACCCTGGAAACCCCCGAGAGCACTCCCATAACCTATCTGGTCTTCCTGCGCGACCGCGCTGACTTGCGGACGCTGCAGGCCATCCCCGACAAGGAGACCAGACGTGCCGCTTTGGTGGACCGCCTGCAGAATGTGGCCCGGCATAACCAGGCCGGGCTGCTCGACCATCTCCAGGAACGCGCCGCACAGGGTAATGTCGTTCGCTACAAGAGTTACTGGATCTTTAATGGACTGGTGGTAGAAAGCGACCTGGAAACCGCACTGGAACTGGCCCGGCGTCCCGAGGTGGAAGCGATCCGCCCCAACCGCATCCACCGTCTGCCAGAACCCCAACAGGATGCCGATGCCACTCTCGATGCCGAGGAGGTGGCCTGGAACGTAACCCATATCCAGGCCGACCGCGTGTGGAACACCTTTGACATCACGGGCCAGGGCGTCGTGGTGGCCAACATGGATTCCGGCGTGGACTGGACCCACCCCGCCCTCCAACACAGATACCGAGGTTACGACGCAGAGGATCCCGCCGCCTCGGTCCATGACTATAACTGGGTCGACTATACAGAGAACTCGCCGATCCCAAACGATAGCATCGGCCACGGCACCCACACCATGGGCACCATGGTGGGCTCGACGGATAGCTATACCGTCGGCGTGGCGCCCGGCGCACAGTGGATCGCGGCCAAGGTCTTTGACGATGGAGGAGAAGCGACAGACGAGTGGATTCATGCAGGATTTCAATGGTGCCTGGCCCCTACAGATCTGGACGGGGAGAATCCCGACCCCAGCAGGGCACCCGACATCGTCAACAACTCTTGGGGGGATCCAGACAACGTCTCGGACGAGACCTTTCGCCAGGATTTGGAGGCCTGGCGCGCCGCCGGCATCCTCTCTGTCTGGTCGGCGGGCAACAGTGGCCCCGACGAGGGAACCATAAACTCTCCCGCTGGCCTGGAGGCGGCCTTTGCCGTGGGCGCCGTCGATGCAAATGACGACGTGGCCTCGTTCAGCAGCCGGGGGCCCTCTCCCTGGGTGGAGATAAAACCCGATGTCGTCGCGCCCGGAGTGAGCGTCCCATCTTCTGTCCCCGGGGGCACATACGAGAGCTGGAAAGGCACCTCCATGGCCACACCCCATGCGGCGGGCCTGGCAGCCTTGCTGTGGGAGGCCGCGGGAGCTAGCTATTCCATCACCAACACGGAACAGACCATCATCACCACAACCGTCGATCTCGGCACCGCCGGGCCGGATACCACCTATGGATATGGACGCATAGATGCCTATGAAGCGGTGGCCACCGCCATACGAGAGAAAAACTCTTTCTTCATGCCCATCATCCTGAAACACGCTGCCCTACAGCCAGAGCCCTTTGACTATATCGTGCTCATGCCTCTCGTCTACAAATAACGTCGGATTCATTGCAAGAAGGCTTTTCGACGGATAGACGACCACTTGGCAAAAAGAAAGGGCTATGCTAGAATGGCCCCTTGAACCGTCAGAAGTGATCAAGTAAGCGCGACTATTCGGATTTTTTACTTGTCTTTTACCTATCATCAGGGAGCCCGAGTCTATG
This sequence comes from uncultured Anaerolineales bacterium, assembly GCA_964567975.1. Lineage (GTDB taxonomy): Bacteria > Chloroflexota > Anaerolineae > UBA1429 > UBA1429 > JAWLEV01. Next base: position 12,459 of record CAZMOW010000061.1, read on the forward strand.
AATCATCAAAGCCCGCCGAATCCACTAGCCTCCATTATGAAAAACAAGTGGACACAGCGTATTGTAGTAGCAGTCATCTCTATCCTTTTGATTCTCTCTTTGTGGTTACCTCCTGCCTCCATCGGGGCGCGCCTGTTTAATACCGACTATCCTTTGATCAAGCCCGATGAGGGAGGCGTGGCAACGACGATTAACGGAGCGGCACTACACGTTCCCCCCGATGCCGTGGAAAAGCGCACGCGTTTTCTTGTAGAAGCCGTTGCAGGACAGGATCTGGCCGCAGCGTGCGGCAATGCTGGACTTTTCATGGGAACGGCAGGAGATGTCACGTCGATCGATCCAAAAGAGGATGCGCCAGAGACGTTGGCCGTCCAGGACATCCCCCAGAACCTAATCGCTTATGAACCACTGTACCGCGTCGACGTCCGTGGGGACGATCCCTCGCGGGCCGACCTGACCCTGCCTATCCCCCACGAACTTAACGTCCCCGAGTTGGCAGACCTATATGCCTGGGATGGACAGTCCTGGGAATGGCTCCCTTCTCGTATCGATGGGGACGGATCGACACTTGAGGCCGATCTGGCCTCTTTGCCCTCACTCTTTGTCCTGGCCCAAGTACAACCAACAGACCCCCGCATCGATCTTGGTATCACATCTTCGGAGGATGTCACAGAAGTATCGACCGATATCGGCGCATCCCTGCTAAGCATCGGCGGGCTGCATCTGGAAGGGGAGGGGGAGATTGGGGGAGAACTCGTCGCCTCACCAAATACCGTCGAGATGTCGGAGCGTCTCCTCTCCATCTCCAACACTGTCGATGGCGTCACACGCAGCGACCTGCTGGATAATCTCATCATCGACGACGCTTTACGCTCCAGACATGTGGAGAATATCATGCAACGAGTGAACTCTGGAGAATATGCCGGCGTCGAGATCGCCTACGGCGATCTGGATCCCGACCTGGAAGCCGACTTCACAGCGTTCATTCAAGAACTGGCCGGAGCGTTGCACGAACAGGACAAAATACTCGCCGTGCGTGTGGACAGGCCGCAGAGGGACGGAGACAGTTGGAACACCGGCGGATACAACTGGCAGGCGTTAGGAGAGAGCGCGGATATCCTGCGCATTCCCGCCCTCATAGAGCCGGAGGCATATGAACCAGCCGGGGACATGGATCACCTCCTCTCCTGGGCCACCCGCCACGTGGATCGGCGCAAGTTGGATTTATATACAAGCGGATACTCCTATGAGTTCATAGAGGGGGAATGGCAACGAATACCCTATCAACAAGCCCTCGGCCTCCTGGTAGAACGCATCGACACGAATACCTCAGAGCAGGTCCTATCGCCTGGAGAGTTGGTTGGGCTGAACCTACCCGATGCGGCCCAGGCGTCCTTACAATTTGACGCCGATGCGCAGGTGTATAGTCTCACATATCAAGATGAGGCGCAGCAAACACGCCGGGTATTGCTGCAGAACGCGGCGAGTGTGGCACGCAGGCTTCAATACGTGAACCGCTATGCCCTGGGAGGCTTTTCCATCGAGGGCGCCCTACACAAGGAGAATGACGAGGGCATCCTCCCAGTAGTACAGAATCTACAGGATAACCTCGTCCCTCCCAGTGCCCAGTTTGCTTGTGTCTGGACCGTAGAGGATGCGAGCGGACGGACCATCGATCAACAAGTACTGCCGCTGACCGATCCAAACTGGACGTGGACGGCGCCCAACAATCCGGGTAACTATATCATCCAGGCAGCAATATCAGACGACGGAGGGCAGACGACCGGGGAGTCGGCCTCCCAGATCGATGTGGAGGTACCGACCCCCACATTTACGCCCACACCAACCAATACACCAACACCCACTCCTACCAATACACCGACGGCGACGCCGACGACGCGCGTCGCCGAAGCATCTGAACCAGAGGCCAAAGAGGAAAAGGAAACACAGCCCCCGGTAAGCAACATACAGCCCAGCGCGCCCGGATACTTTGGCTACGGTATCCAGGCCGCCATGGTCACCGACGGAAATCACCAGCGCATCTTTGATCACGTAAATGCCATGGAATTCAACTGGGTAAAGCAGCAGGTGGAATGGTTCCGCTACAATCCCGCGCCGGGCCAGTACGATTGGGGGGCGTTGGATCGCATAGTGGACTCGGCCAATGCCAA
>CAZMOW010000062.1:0-14403 GCA_964567975.1 uncultured Anaerolineales bacterium
AGTATAAATCCTACTAACGATAATAACGTAAAAACCGCTACGTTTCAAGTGCTTATTCCCCAGCCCGCGAGCCCGGGCAGGGCTCTTGGGGCTGGGGATCACGAACGCTACCCGTTCCTTCTATCCTTACACCCCAGCGGGCACACGCTCCTTCACATGCTCAAAGATGTATTCTCCGTTCCGGAAATCGACCCGCACGGTATCGCCCTCCTTGAAACGCCCTTCCAGCAACTCCATGGCCAGGGGATCCTGTATACGGCGCTGGATCGTCCTCTTGAGGGGACGCGCGCCATAGACGGGATCAAAGCCCTCCTCTGCGAGGGCCTCGCGCGCGGCAGGCGATACTTGCAAGTCGATGTTACGATCGGCCACGAACGACTTGACGCGGTCCAACTGGATATCCACAATGCGCACCAGATGTTCCTTGGTGAGCGCGTGGAAGATGATGGTCTCGTCTATACGGTTCAGGAACTCGGGACGGAACTGCTCGCGCAACGCGGACATCACCTTGGAGCGGATCGCATCCGGATCCGTCTCCTCACTGATCCACTGGCTACCCACGTTGGAGGTCATGATGATCACGGAATTACAAAAGTCCACCGTCCGCCCCTTGCCGTCGGTCAATCGCCCGTCGTCCAGTATCTGCAACAGGGCGTTAAAGACCTCGGGATGGGCCTTTTCGATCTCGTCAAAGAGCACCACCGAGTAGGGGCGACGGCGTACAGCCTCTGTGAGTTGTCCGCCCTCGTCATATCCCACATAGCCGGGAGGCGCCCCTATCATTCGCGCCACGGTATGGCGTTCCTGATACTCGCTCATGTCCAGGCGGATCATGGCGTCCTCGTCATCAAAGAGGAACTCGGCCAGGGCCCTGGCCAGCTCCGTCTTGCCCACGCCCGTTGGTCCCATAAAGATAAAGCTGCCGATGGGGCGGTGGGGATCCTGCAGGCCGGAACGCGCGCGGCGCACGGCATTGGATACCGCCTTGACGGCCTCGTCCTGACCCACGACGCGCTCGTGAAGCCGCTCCTCCATGTGTACGAGCTTTTCGATCTCGCTCTCCAGGAGACGCGAGACGGGTATACCCGTCCATTCCGAGACGATCTCGGCAATGTCCTCGTCCGTGACCTCCCGACGAAGCATGACCTCATCGCCGGGCAGGGAGGCCAACCTCTCCTCCCTTTCCTCGATCTCGCGCTCGAGTTCAAGGATGTCCGAGTAGCGCAGTCGTGCGGCCAGTTCCAAGTCGCCACGGCGTTCGGCCCGTTCGGCCTCGTTCCTCAACTCTTCCAGGCGTCCGCGCAGATCCTGCAACTCCTGGATGGTGCCCCGTTCCTTCCCATAGCGAGCTTTGAGGGCCGACAATTCCTCCTGCAGATCGGCTATCTCTTTCCTGATCTTGGCCAGCCTTTCCTGAGAGGCCTCGTCGCTCTCCTTGCTGAGGGCCTGCTCCTCGATCTGCAGCTGCATGATGCGCCGTTCTCGCTCGTCGATCTCGCGGGGCGAACTATCGATCTCCATGCGCAGTCGCGCCGCCGCCTCGTCGATCAGGTCTATGGCCTTGTCGGGCAGGAAGCGATCCGTGATATAGCGATCCGAGAGCACCGCTGCGGAGATCAGGGCCGCGTCCTGAATCCTCACCCCGTGATGCACCTCATAGCGCTCCTTCAAGCCGCGCAAGATGCTGACGGTGTCCTCAACGGAGGGAGGATCGACAAAGATGGGCTGGAAACGCCGCTCCAGGGCCGCGTCGGGCTCGATATATTTCCGATATTCGTCGATGGTCGTGGCGCCGATGCAGTGCAGTTCGCCCCGTGCCAGTCGCGGCTTGAGCATATTGGAGGCGTCGAGGGAACCCTCGGCCGCGCCCGCGCCAACGACGGTATGCAACTCATCGATAAAGAGGATGATGCCTCCCTCGGAAGCCTCTATCTCCTGCAGCACAGCCTTGAGGCGCTCCTCGAACTCGCCGCGGAATTTGGCGCCCGCGACCAGGGCGCCCATGTCCAGGGCCACGATGCGCCTATCGCGCAGTCCTGAGGGCACGTCACCGTTGACGATGCGCTGCGCCAGCCCCTCGGCGATGGCCGTCTTGCCCACACCCGCCTCACCCACCAGGACGGGGTTGTTCTTGGTGCGCCGCGAGAGCACCTGGATGAGACGGCGGATCTCTTTATCTCGACCGATGACGGGATCAAGCTTGCCTTGGCGAGCCATGTCGGTCAGATCACGGGCATACTTTTCCAGGGCCTGATACCTCTCCTCGGCACTCTGATCCGTGACTCTCTGCGCCCCACGGATATTCGTCAGGGCGTCGTAAACGCGTTCCGCAGTGATATCGTGCTCCTGCAGGAGTTGCGAGACAAAGCCCTTGCCCGCCTTTATGCACCCCAGAAAGAGGTGCTCCGTCGAGATATAGTCGTCCCGCATACGCTCCGCCTCGTCCCCAGCGGCGTCCAGTACGGCCTGCAAATCGCTGGAGACGTACACCTGGGCCGGCCCCGATGTCTTGGGGAGGCGATCCATCTCCTTCTCCACCGCGCGCTCTATGTCGCCGGAGGAAACATCCATCCTGCGCAGAATCTGCGGTACGACGCCCCCCTCCTGACGCAGCAGAGCCAGCAGTAGATGCCCCACCTCGACCTGAGGATGGCGCCGCTCCTTCGCCATCTGCTGCCCGCTGTATATAGCCTGTTGTGCTTTTTGTGTAAACCTATTCAGATCCATGATACTCTATTCTCTCCATATTTTTTCAAACTATCGATAAAATATCCTGTACTTAAATCTGCCATTCGCCTGAAAGATTTTCAAAATCTACTCCAGCAGCTTCGCTTAGCCAGAAACTATTCCTGGGCTGAACAGGGGAATCGTCAAGATCTGATTCAGGACGTAAGTCTCGTTTCCCCCTAACACACGTCATGATACTAGTATCGCAGAAGCGCGGCGATACCTCCCGCCTCGCGCAGTTGCTCACTATCGCGCACCACATTCACACGCGCGCCCGTCTCGATAGCCTTGTGAATGGCGAGGTCGACGATGTCGGGAACCTCTATCATCTCATCGTATTCACAAAAGGGACACGCAGGTTGTGTGTGCTCTGAAACGAAACCGCATGCATCGCAAACGTAGCCCGAGGGGGCGTATTCGCCGTCCACCAACAGTGCCAGGACTTCTCCTTGATGTAGGGCATAGACCGTATCGTGCAGGCCCGTCACACCCGGGCCACCCTTGGAAGCAGCCGTAAAGGCCTCGGATACCAACCGTTCTTTCTCTTCCAGGTCGGCCTGGCGGACTATTTCGAAAGAGCGCTCTAGAATTTCGTCAGGAGCAGCTTCGATGTCGACGATAAAATCCCCCACGACCCACTCACGCATCTGCTGGGGTAGTAATTCCTTCACCCGTGCCAGCACGTCCGAGGTCCCTCCCAACACGAACCGTCTGTACTCCCACTCCTGACAAAAGGCTTCCATGACATCCACGGCGTTCTTCAGATTTCGGAGCGCCAGATGATCCTCATGGCGCTGATAGCGGGCGGCAGCCCATCCTCCCTGCTTGTGACGTTTCACGCCCTGTCCAAAGGCCTCGCTCTCTGCCTGAATCCTTCCCCAGGCTACAGAAAAGAGCCTCACCTTCTCATTATCCACCACCGCCACGCCATAGGGGGCAAAGCGATCCAGAGCATCCACAAATATCCGAATATAGGGATCCTTGGTGTAAACCGCGCGATCTTTTACAGGCGCGGGGAAGGTGGCCACCTCCCAGAGATCGTCGCCTGAAACCCAGAGCCCCAAGCCCCTGGTTTCCCAGTCGAATTCAAAGTCCAGATATTCCTGTACGGCCTCGATTTCGGGCCCAGCGGAATCCTCCAGATCCCGCACGCTGTCCCTGAATCTCAGCCTGACCGTCTCCTTGGATTTATTTCCCAACTCGGTATCCAAGTAGACGCTCAGTACCTTACCCGAGCCATCAAAGTTCACCAGGGTGTCCAACGTCTTGTCGTTTGCCATGACACAGTCTCCTTTGGTCTAGGATTCGGAATCCTCGGACTGTTCCGAGATCTCTCTAGCGGACGTTTCTATAACGATCCTCTTTTGCTCCCTCCGTTCATCTACCTGCCTCTGTAACTCTTTGATGCGCTGGCGAAGCGCCCCGATCTTTTCGTTTTCCGCTTTACGCGCCTCGGCCAGTCTGTTCTGGAGTTCCCTGATGCGCTCCGACATATTCAAGATCACCTCGACGCCGGCCAGATTGACGCCCAGGTCATCCGTCAGCCGGGCAACCTTGCGCAGCTTTCGGATATCGCGCCGCGAATACAGGCGCATACGCCCCGACGTGCGATGAGGCTCGATCAAACCCGCTTTCTCATAATAGCGCAACGTCTGGGGGTGAAGATCCACCATCTTTGCCGCCACACTGATAACGAAACACGGTTCGTCGTCTAAAAGTCTACTATCTGTCATAGTGCATCACCCTATCCTACCAGCCTACAAAGGTCTCTCGCCCAATACAACATGCCTGCTCATCTTTTCATCTCCCCGATAAAACGTCACCTCCACCTCCTGTCCAAAGCGCGTCCGCGTCTCCAGAAATTCCCTGAGGGTCTCGTTGCTATCGATGGCCACGTCGTCGATCCTGACGATGATATCGCCACCTGCAAGCACGCGTACGTTGCCCAATTCCACCCGGCGCGTCGCACCACGCAGCCCTGCCTCTGCGGCGGGGCTGCCCGGGGTAACGCGGGCGATGAGCAAACCCCGCTCCACGGGCAAATCAAGCCGACGCGACAGCTCCGGGAACAGGGTATACCCCGAGACTCCCAGCCACGGATGCCGATATCTCCCCTTCTCTATAAGCTCTGGCACCACGCGCTTCAGCGTCGAGAGGGGAATGGCAAAGCCGATATTCTCCGCTCCCCGCTGCAACGCGGTATTGACGCCGATGATCCGTCCCCTGGAACTGAGCAGGGGACCTCCCGAGTTCCCCGGATTGATGGCTGCATCGGTCTGAATCACATCATAGATGACGCGGTCCTCCGACACCTCCAGGGGCCTGCCAAGGGAGCTGATGACGCCCACGGTCAGCGTCCAATCCAGGCCAAAGGGATTACCGATGGCGATGGCCTGCTGTCCGACCTTGATCTCTCCCTCTTCCAACTGTAGGGGATGCAATTTCTCAGCAGCCACATCGACGCGAATGACCGCCAGATCGTTCAGGGGGTCGACGCCCACCACCTCCGCCTCGGCCACCGTCTCATCCATCAGGGTAACCTCTATGGATTCGGCCCCCTCGATGACGTGGTGATTGGTGACGATGTGCCCCTCTTTATCGATGACAAAGCCCGACCCCGTACCCTCAGAGGGAGTCAATCCACCGAAAAAATCCAGCGTGATGACGCGGCTGGTGACATGTACCACGGAGGGGCTGGTCCGCTCATAGACATCGATGGTCTGCGCCTCGATGGGATGAAAATAGCTCCCCTCATCGACCGCGACCGGCTCGCTGCCAACTTTCGAGGGATCCGCCAGCGGCGTCGGGCTATGAGCCGCAGGATACGCAGCAACTCTGGGCGTTGTAGTGGACAGGACGGCGCCGCTCAAAGAGGGCGTCGACACCGCACAGGCCACCACTGTGATGGCAGCGAGCATGACACTCGCCAGGACAACCCATCGCCTCTCTCGCAACATATCCCCTCTACTCTCGCATTCCGGCCAGTTGACGGAACAGCTCCTTCTCCTCGTCCTTCAGGTTCTGGGGGACGGCGGCACGCACTGTCACATACAGATCGCCATGCTGGGAGGGTTCACGCAGGCGAGGCATCCCTTTGCCTTGCAGACGGAAGCTCTGCCCTCCCTTTGTTTCTGATGGTATAGTGAGGGAGACGCGCCCATCCATGGTCTCCACGATGACCTCCCCTCCCAAAACCAACTTGTAGAGATCCACGGAGAGTTCCATATACAGATTATCCCCTTCCCGCTCAAAGGTGGGATGGTCCCGCACCGAGATGACAAGGTACAGATCTCCCGCCGTCCTTCCCCCACGGCCTGATCCTCCGGCCGATGCCACGCGGACCCGGGAGCCTTCCCGCACGCCAGGGGGAATCTTGACCTCCAGACGGCGTTCTCCCACCTGGAGAACGCGGGTTGTGCCATGATAGGCCTCTTCCAGTGTGATCTCGACGGGATGCTCCACATCGCGCCCCTTCTGGGCAAAGGGAGTCTGCTGGCGCTGACGTGTAGCGCCCCGCATCGGACCTCCACCCCCAAAGATAAACTGGAAAAAGTCCGAGAAACCCCCCTCGCCAAAGAGGTCGTCCATATCGCCATAGGTGGTATAGGTTCGGGTGCGCCCTCGTCCGCCCTCCGCTGCTTGAGAGGCCCACTGGGACCAATCGAATCCACCCTGGCCATCCGCCTGTTGATAGCGGTTCCAGTTGGCCCCGAGGCGGTCATACTTGCTCCGCTTTTCGGGGTCCCGTAGAACCTCATAGGCCTCGTTTATCTCCTTAAAGCGCGATTCCGCCTCTTTGTTGTTCGGATTTACATCGGGATGGTACTTTCGCGCCAAACTCCGATACGCCTTGCGTATCTCCTCCTGAGAGGCGTCCTCACTCACACCGAGAATGTTATAGTAATCCTTATATTCCATATACTAGCCGCTCCGTCTACCTGGCCACAGAAATCGATACCAGTCATCAACCATCTCCCATAATGCACATACATTATACGACTTTATTCCTTCCCTGTCAAACACCCTGATAATATCATTATCAAGTTTCCTTTAGGAATATATGGAATGATACTTGACAAAGCATTTTAAATGTGTTATAATAGAGGGCGGAAAATGAGGGATGTTCAAAGATCTGCATTGACCCTTTGAAAGGAGGTACTATGAGTAGTCTGATCAGGAGAGAGCCTGAAGAGAGTAGGGTATCCTTCCCTGAAATGGGGCGCTCCCCAAGCCCGTTCACAGAGAGTCCGTTCTGGGGCCGCGGGGGCATGACACCGGCCATGGACGTGTACGAGACAGATGAGGAGGTCGTCGTCAAGGTCGCCGTCCCCGGCATCGACCCCGACGACATCGATGTGACAGTGGAAGAGCATACGCTCACCATCAAAGGGGAAATTGAGCGCGAAGAGCAAAAGGACAAGGAGTATCTTCGTCGCGATCGCGCCTATGGCCGCTTCTATCGCAGTCTTACATTGCCCACATTGAGCGCCCACGACGCGCAAGCAGAGTATGAGAATGGGATATTGACTCTTAGTTTCCCCAAGCGGGAAAACCAAAAGCCCAAAGCGATCAAGGTAAAGATCAAGTAGCTGTAGCAGGATAATTGTCAGTAGATAAGACGGCTGAAAGGAGGTAACATGTCACTCATGCGCTGGGAACCTTTTAGGGATATGATGACGCTGCGCGAAGCGATGGATCGTCTGTTCGAGGAAAGCTTTGTGCGTCCTCGCGGAGAGTGGGAAGCGGGAGAGGTGCGTTATAACGTTCCCATGGACGTATACACGACAGATGAAGAAGTGGTGGTCACCATGGCGGTTCCCGGAGTAAATCCGGACAGCGTGGACATCACCGTCGAGGGCAATACCCTCAATATCCGAGGCGAGGTCGAAGGTCCACTGGAGAACGTGGACTATGTCCTGCAGGAGAGGCCCTATGGCACCTTCAACCGCAGTGTGCAATTGAACATACCGGTGAATGCGGATAGGGCGGAGGCTTCCTTCGATCAGGGTATCCTCACTCTGCAGATTCCCAAGCAGGAAGAGGCCAAGCCCAGGACCATCAGGATCGAGAGCAAGTAGCGTCGAGATAGATAGCGTTTCGAGAGCTCCTCCGCAAGAACTTGCGGAGGAGCTCTTCCTTTTGCTGCATACAAAAAGCCCTCCTCGTTGAAGAGGAGGGCTTTTTTTCTCTATGAAACGCGTTACATGCGGGGCATTCCGCCGCCCATACCGCCCATGCCACCCATGCCGCCACCGCCAGCACCGCCACCCGCAGGTGCCTCGGACTCGGGCTCGGGGATGTCGGTGATGAGGGCCTCGGTGCTCAGGATCATGGCCGCGATGGAAGCCGCGTTCTCCACGGCCGAACGGGTCACCTTGCAGGGATCGATGATGCCTGCCTCGAACATGGAGATATATTCGTTCTTCATCACGTCGTAGGCGATAGAGTTATCGCCCGTCTCTGCATGCTTGCGGCGGATGTCGGACAGTACGACCGACCCATCCATACCCGCGTTCCCCACGATGCCCTTCAGGGGTTGTACCAGGGCGCGACGCACGATCTCCACCCCGGTGTTCTCGTCGGGAAGCCCCATTTCCAGATCGTCCAGGGCAGAGATGGCATTGACGAGGCTCACGCCGCCGCCAGCCACGATGCCCTCTTCCACCGCTGCACGAGTGGCCGAAAGGGCGTCCTCCACGCGGTGCTTTTTCTCGTCCAGCTCTACCTCGGTGGCCGCACCCACGCGGATGACGGCTACGCCACCGGAAAGCTTGGCCAGCCGCTCTTGCAGCTTCTCGCGATCATAGTCGGAGGTCGTCGTCTCGATCTGCCCCCGGATCTGATCGACGCGCCCGGTGATCTCCGCGTCCGATCCCTCGCCTTCCACGATGGTCGTGTCGTCCTGGGTGACCACGACGCGGCGCGCGCGCCCCAGATCGGAGATCTGTGCCGTCTCAAGCTGACGACCCATCTCCTCGGTGATGACCTGGCCGCCGGTCAGGATGGCGATATCCCGCAGCATCTCCTTACGGCGATCGCCAAAGGCCGGAGCCTTGACCGCCACCACGTTCATCACACCACGCAGCTTGTTCAACACCAGCGTGGCCAGGGCCTCGCCCTCGATATCCTCAGCGATGACGACGATGTTGCGGCTGCCCGCCTGATTCAACTTTTCCAGGATGGGTACCAGATCCTGGGCCGCCGTGATGTCGTCGTCGTGGATCAACACGTAGGTGTCCTCGAGAACTGCCTCGCCCGTCTCGTGATTGGTCACGAAATAGGGAGAGATGTACCCGCGATCGAACTGCATACCCTCCACGTACTCGGTCTCGAACTCCAGACCGCGTGACTCTTCGACGGTGATAACGCCGTCCTTGCCCACACGATCCATGACATCGGCGATCAACTCGCCGATCTCAGGGTTGGCCGCCGAGATGGAGGCCACGTTGGCCACATCCTCGTGGGTATCCACGGAACGGGCCATGTCCGTGATAGCGTCTACTACCACCTCAGAGGCCGCCTCTATGCCCCGCTTGAGGAGCATGGCGTTGGCCCCCGCCGCCACGTTCTTCAGGCCCTCGTTCACCATGGCCTGCGCCAGGACCGTGGCCGTCGTCGTGCCGTCGCCAGCCACGTCGTTGGTCTTGGTCGCCGCTTCCTTTAGAAGCTGAGCGCCCATATTCTGATAGGGCTCCTCCAGTTCGATATCTTCGGCCACCGTCACACCGTCGTGGGTGATGGTCGGTGCGCCCCATTTCTTGTCCAAAGCCACGTTGCGGCCCTTGGGCCCCAGGGTGGTGCCCACGGCCTCGGCAACCTTATCAAGACCCTTCTTCAACGAAGCCCTTGCTTCTTCCGAAAACTGTAACTGCTTAGCCATACTATTGACTTACCTCCATTTTACTCGATAGCGACTGTACAGAACCTCTATTCAGTGAGAATGGCCAGAACATCGTTCTCGCTGAGGATCATCAACGTACGATCATCCTGCTCGATCTCCGTTCCGCCATACTTGGCGAACAGTACCTTATCGCCCTCTTCCACATCCATTTCCTGCCGTCCGCCATTTTCCAGGCGAAGGCCAGGCCCCGCCGCCAAGACCACGCCCCTTTGGGGCTTTTCCTTGGCCGTATCGGGAAGAACGATGCCGCCCGGACTCATGTCTTCCCCCTCGATGGGCTCCACGATGAGGTTATTACCAAGGGGCTTCATGTTAACTGACATCGAGATGCACCTCCTTTTACTATGAACACTCAAACAACAACCAATTGAGAAGATCTACGAGCATCTCCTCAAAGCATTAGCAGTCTCACAAAGAGAGTGCCAAACCTGGAATATAATATATAGGAAGCCCTTTTCCTTGGCAAATTTGCCTTTTGGCTCCCCAGGCCCTTGCCCACCCGCGATCTGGGTTGCCCCCTCACGGTAGGAAGGCTAGAATTGAAAGCGAGGAAATTCTTGTCAGATGGAGACGCACATGCTGCAACGCCTTGGCAGTGAGCACGGGCAAGAGATCGAGGATTACCTGCGCGCGCATGCCCAGGAGAATATCCTCGTTCTCAGTGACCTGATGAACTCCAGCGACACGGACCGGCGATGGGATGATCCCCTCTCCTGCATCGGATATGGCGTTCGGGACAGGCTACTGGCGGTACAGGCCTTCTACCGCTATGGGCGCTGGTTCCCCCATTACGTGGACCAGGGGGTGCTGGACGTCATGATGGAGGATATGCTGGAGAGGCGGGTGCGCTGGCTCCTGGGTGTGCGCCGCGTGGTGGATCCCGTCATGGCGCGGTTAGGGCCCATGGGGTTCGTCATAGACTATGATGAGAAGGACTATCTCTACTATATGGACGCCGATATGTTGCGCCCCCATCCATTACCTGGCATCCGCCGTGCGACCCCCCGGGACGTAAAGGCCGTCGCCCAGATGCGCTTTGCCTTTGAGCGCGAGTACTTTGGCACGCCCCCCTCGCGTATCAATCGCTCATGGTGCACTCACATCGCCAAGAAATATGTGAGGAGGGGAACGTTCATCGCCGAACGGGAGGGCCGCATCGTCTCTGTGGCGGCCGTCGAGGCCACGATCCCGAAATTGAGCCAGATCGGCGCCGTCTATACCAGAAAAGGATATCGCAATCGGGGGTTGGCTCGGGGCGTCGTCTCGGCCCTCTGTGAGGAGGAATTGCACTGCAAGGAACGCGTGACCCTCACGGTAAAGGTGGACAACGAGCCCGCCCTTAAAGCCTATGGGGATCTCGGATTTCGCCACCTGCATGACTATCGCATGTGCCGCTTCAGGTGAGGAGAAGCCCGTCCTCCCACCCTGAAGAGGTGGGCCTGGTTTTATCGTCCGCCAGCGACAGGAGTTGCCTTGCTTATCATTGTTTATCCTTTACTAGGTCGAGGATATCGGCCACGCTGTCCAGTACATAGGTGGGCTGAACGTCGCCTGCGGCCAGATCCTCCCGCGCTGTGACCCCCGTGAGCACCAGGGCCGTGTCCATCCCCGCCCGGTTTCCCATACAGATATCCGTCGCCAGACGATCCCCCACCATAAGGCAATCCCCTTCCCTTATTCCGAGGCGCTCCAGGGCTGCGCCCAGGATGTGGAGCGAGGGCTTGCCGGCCACCAGTTCAATCTGGCGGTCAGTCGTGGCCTCCAGGAAGGCGATCACGCCGGCGCAGTCGGGGATCTCGCCCCCCTCCACGGGACAGGTCTTGTCGGCGTTGGTGGCGTAAAAGCGTGCGCCGCACACCAGAGCCTGATGGGCCATGTTGAGCTTGGCATAATCGAGGGTGCGGTCGAAGGAGGCCACCACCACGTCGATCTCGTCCACCGCGTCGGCCAGGACAAAGCCCGCCGCACGAAACTCGTCCAGGAGGGCCTCCTCACCGATGACAAAGAGGCGGGCCCGGGGATGGTGTTCCTGCAGATAGTAGATGAGGGCCTGGGTGGAGTTGATGACATCCTCAGGCGCGGTGGAGATGCCCAGGTGCGTCAGCTTTTCCGCGTAGCGGGCGCTGGGCTCCAGGGGCTTGTTGGAGACAAAGACCACGCGACAGCCTCGGGCGCGCAGCGTCTCGACCACGCGCCTGGCCCCTGGGACAAGCGCCTCGCCGCGATAGGTCGTGCCGTCCAGATCGAATATGTAGCCCTGATAGTCTCGCGCCTCATCTCCCACCATCACAGTACCTCGATGGCGTGGATATCGGGGACCACCACGTGGGCGTGAGGCGCCAGGACGTCCGCAGTCTGGGCCCCGCTGGCAACGCCCACCAGGTGAGCATATCCCGCCCGCTGCGCCATCAGCATGTCCCCGACGGTGTCGCCCACCATCATTCCCCCGCCCGGATCGACGCCGAGCCGTCGACAGATCTCCAACGCCATATCGGGGGCCGGCTTGAGGGGAATCTCGTCGTCGCCGCACACCGTGGTCTCCAGCAGATCGGCGATGCCCAGCTTCTCCAGGCTGTGTCCCGTCATGGCCCGCGCGTCCGTGGTGGCCAGCGCCAGGGGGATGCCCTGTGCCTTTAATTGCTGCAGCCTGCCCCGCACATCGCCGATGGGCTCCACCAGGTCCTGCGCCTCCAGCTTACACCGGGCCACGTCCTCCGCCTGAGAGACGATGGTCACGGCCCGATTCCAGGGCACATCCTGACAACGGTACAGCTGACCGGCCATGAGCAGGACGCATTCGCCGGTGGCCGCCAGGGTCAGCGGGCCCAACGGATCCCATACGTCGGTCTCTGGATCATAGCCCAGGGTGGCGGCGAATTCCTGCCGCGTGCGGCTGTCCAGGGGAATCTGAACCTCGAGGGCTCCCATGAGATACCGGAACCACGCGTGCCAGACTGCGTCGAAGGAGATCAGTGTGCCGTCCTTATCAAAGACGATGAATGTCGGGTCGTAGCGCCGCCCGGCGATGGATAGCATAGGCCCTCCCAAGATGGTGTGTGAACGGGCATAGTATCCCATGGCTCCCTGCAGGTGTCAAAGGTCGCATGGAGGAACACGGAACTGACGCCGCTTGACGTTCCTGCCCCCTTTCACGGGGCAGTAGTCAGGAGAGCTTCGGTCCGTTACCATCTATTCAGGACGGGGCGTCCCGATGCACTTGTGATGGTATGATGCAGCATGTATGATACCAGCCGGAGAGGACATCTGAAAGAAGGGAGAGATATGCGCGTTGCCGTGTTGGGTATGCGACATGAGACGAATAGTTTTGCCGTGGAGCGCAACGACACCTTGGACGTTCCGACGCAGATGGGGGAGGAGGTGCTGGCCGAGGTCCACCCCAAGAGCTATATTGGCGGTTTCAAGGAGGCTGCAGAGGCGGCCGACATGGAACTGGTGCCCATAGGGAATGTGAATTTCGTCGCCGGGGGGCGGGGAGGCACCATTACCGCCGAGGTCTATAGCCACTATCGCGACATGTTCCTGGATGGCCTGCGAGAGGCGGGACCGCTGGATGGGGTCTATTTCGCCCTGCACGGGGCCATGGCCATGGAGGAACCCTACATGGAGGCCGAGGCCGATCTGCTGCGCCAGGCGCGGCGGGTGTTGGGGGAAGAGATCCCCTTTGTAGCCACCTACGATTTCCACAGCAACTATGCCCAGGGGGAGTGCGATCTGGCCGTGCCCGTGCCCCTGAACACCAACCCCCACATCGACGCTTACGAGCGGGGGATGGAGGCTGCCGATCTTCTGTTGCGCATACAGGCCGGCGACATCGAGCCCGTGACGCGCTTCGTGCGGGTGCCCATCCTGGGGCCCAACGTGGGGCAGAGTACCTGGTCACATCTGGCCAGCGACGAGATGCGGCTGCCGCTATATCACCTGAATCTTTTGCGGGAGGAGTGGGAGAAAAGGGCGGGCGTCCTCAACCTGACCATCCAGGGAGGATACGGCTATTCCGACGTCCCCTACGCCGGCATGAGCGTGATCGCCACCACCGACGGCGACCCGGCGCTGGCGGAGCGGCTGGCAAAGGAGATGGCCGGGCAACTGTGGGACCGCCGCGAGGAGATCCGCACCGTGCGACCCATCCTGCCCATCGATCAGGGCATCGAGATCGCCATGCGCCGGGACGAGGGCCTCGTATGCCTGGTGGACCTGGGCGACGACCCCGGCAGCCTCTGTCCGGCGGATAGCCCCGCCGTCCTGGAGGCCCTGCTGCGCCTCGGCGCGCGGGATTGCGCTCTGACCATCCGCGATGAAAACGTGGTGAAAGCGGGATTGGAGGCGGGTGTTGGCGCCACCCTGAGTATGGAGGTGGGCGCCAGCGTCGATCAGCGCTTCTACCAGCCCCTGCCCGTCACGGGCTATGTTAAGGCCGTCGACGACGGCAACTATACCATCACGGGTCCCGCCCACGGCGGCTGGGGCAAGGTCGTCACCCGGGAGGCCTTCCGTGAGATCGACGCCGGTCCGCGGGTCGTTCTCCGTGTGGGAGACAAGATCGACGTGATCTTTTCCCGGGGCAGGACGGGCAAGGATCGGGACTTTTTCAAGAGCGCGGGCATCGTCTTTGAGGAAAAGCGCATCGTCGTGGTCAAATCCAACCAGGGACACCGCGCCTCCTTCGACCCCATCGTGGCCGCCAACATCAACCTGGACACCCCCGGCGTGGCCATGGTGGACTATGAGCGCTTGCCCTTTGAGCATCTGCCGCG
>CAZMOW010000063.1:0-14258 GCA_964567975.1 uncultured Anaerolineales bacterium
GGGCTGCTATCGGTAGGGGGGACCGTCCCGTGGACCGGGGCGACATCGAACGCGCCATGGAGGCTGCCCGGGCCGTCACCATGCCCCATAACAGGCGCATCATCCATGCCATTCCACGCGAGTTCGTCATCGACGACCAGGGGGGCATCAGGAATCCTTTGGGCCTGATGGGATTCCGTCTGGAGGTGGAAGCACACATCGTGACGGGGGCTATGACGTGTATCAAAAACCTCATTCGCTGCATTCAGGCCAACCAGATCGAGGTTTTGGATCTCGTCCTGCAACCCCTGGCATCTTCGAAGGCGGTGCTTACGGATGAAGAGATGGAGATGGGCGTGACTTTGCTGGATATGGGAGGAGGAACGCTGGATATGACCATCTATGCCGAGGGCAGCGTGGTAAAGACCGGGGTCATCGGCCTGGGCGGGCGCCACATAAGCAAAGATATCGCCGTGGGCCTGGGGACGAGTTTTGCTACAGCCGAGGATATAAAGGTTCGCTATGCCCACGTTTCTCGTTCTGCGGTGGAGGATGACGAGGTGATCGAGATCTCTGCCTTTGGAGATGAGAATCCTTCCATCGTGTCGCGCGGCGATGTATGTGAGATTGTGGGGATGCGCGCTGAAGAGATGTTCGATCTGCTTTCCCGTGAGATAAGGCGCTCGGGGCTTGATAGCCTGCTCCCGGCCGGCATAGTGATGACGGGGGGCACGGCGAACCTACGCGGCGTAAAGGAGTTTGCCAGGATGAGATTGGGGTTGCCCGTACGTATCGGTATGCCCACGGGGTTGCAGGGCTTGATGGAGGCTATCAGTGGTCCAGCCTATGCGACACCGGTAGGATTGTTGCTTTGGGGAAAGGAGCGAGAGGATGCAATCAGAGACGAACGATCCGCCGCGCCGGGCGGGGGGAGTTGGTATCGGCGTCTTGTGGATTGGCTTAGGATATTGTTACCTCGAGCATAAATTTGAAGGGAGATAAGATGATGGATTATGATATGGAAGAATTGAACAACACGGCTCAGATCAAGGTGGTGGGCGTGGGGGGTGGAGGGTCGAACGCCGTGGATCGTATGATCCAGGTGGGGCTGCAGGGCGTCGAATTCGTGGCCCTGAACACCGATGCACAGGCGCTCATGAAATCGGAGGCCCCCATGCGCATGCGTATCGGCGACAAGGTCACGCGTGGTTTGGGGTCCGGAGGAGATCCCACCATCGGCGAAAAGGCCGCCCAGGAGTCGAGCGGGGAGATCGAGGAGATCTTGCGTGGTGCCGATATGGTCTTTGTCACCGCCGGCATGGGCGGGGGCACGGGTACCGGTGGGGCTCCCGTCGTGGCCGAGAGAGCAAGGGAACTGGGGGCCTTGACTGTGGCCGTGGTGACCAAGCCCTTTAGTTTTGAGGGATCGCGGCGCATGAAAATAGCGTTGGAGGGCATAGATCTTCTGCGCAAGCACGTGGATACGATGATCGTCATCCCCAACGACCGATTGCTCGAAGTCGTCGATCCCAAGGCTTCCGTGAGCAAGGCCTTTTTGGAGGCGGACGACCTCTTGCGACAGGGCATTCAGGGCATTTCCGACCTGATCACGGGTACGGGCCTGGTCAACGTGGACTTTAACGATGTACGGTCCATCATGGGCGATGGAGGGGCGGCGCTGATGGCCATCGGCAGCGGTCAGGGCGAGAATCGGTCCAGGGATGCCGTCATGAACGCCGTGAACAGCCCTCTTCTCGACGTGAGCATCGATGGGGCCAAGGGAGTGCTTTTCAACATCAAGGGTGGCGAGGACATGTCCCTGTTCGAGGTGAACGAGGCCGCAGAGGTTGTAAGACAGATGGTGGACGATGAGGCGAATATCATCTTTGGTGCCGCCGTGGATGGGGCCCTGGATGCAGAATTGGAGATCACCGTCATCGCCACCGGCTTTGATGGTTCCAAGCAGAAAAAGTCGTCGGAGTCGTCGATGGTGCAAGGTGCTGGCAAGACTATCGAGTTTCCCGCCAAGAACTTTGATGACGATCTGGATGTGCCCGCTTTTCTGCGCCGGAATTCATCTTGAATGGGGTGGATGCATTGAAGAGATATGAACTGCCTGGCTCTTTTCGCTTCTTTCATCTTTTTTTGCCATCGTCGCCTTTTACAGAGGGGTCAGGCAGTTGAATGTATGGAGCCGTTGGGTAGGTTAGGATGGAGTGTGTATGAAGTGTCCTTTTTGTGGATCATCAGATTCGCATGTCGTTGACACGCGGGACGTTCGCGATCGCATTCGACGTCGGAGAGAGTGCAAGGATTGCGGGCAGCGCTTTACCACCTATGAGCAAGTTGCCAAAGTTAATTTGCTTGTGGTCAAGCGCGATAGCCGCAGGGAGCCCTTTGATCGCCAAAAGCTGTTCGAGGGTATCTGGAAGGCCTGCGCCAAACGTCCCATATCCAGTGAAAGGGTTCATGATCTCGTCTCGCACATAGAATCAGAGTTATACAATTTGGGCAAATCCGAGGTTCCCAGCCGCGTGATCGGCGAGATGGTCATGGATCATCTGCGGGAACTCGACGGTGTGGCATATGTGCGTTTTGCCTCTGTCTATCGTTCCTTTGCCGATCTGGAGCGTCTCAAGCGAGAGGTGGATGAGATGATAGAAGGCGAGGCGAGCGACCTGTAGAGGGTGCTCATGGTCACATTTGACACATACGCTCTTTTTCATATACTGTTATGAGGAGTGAGGGGCTGTAGCTCAGTCGGGAGAGCGCATCAATCGCACTGATGAGGTCAGGGGTTCGAGTCCCCTCAGCTCCACAAGATGCCTTTCTCGGAGGTATCAGAGAGAGTTTCGGATAGATATCTGTGAAGGCGGTCAGAGGGTAGTCTTCACGACTAACAAGGGGCTGTGGCTCAGTTGGGAGAGCGCCTGAATGGCATTCAGGAGGTCAGGGGTTCAAGTCCCCTCAGCTCCACTTTGATCTATCGTCAAGAGGCATGCGAACCCCTTTCACCGTTGGGTGGGAGGGGTTCTTTTTGTGATGGTGGCCGGCGGCTGCTCGTCAGCAAGTCTGTGTGCTCCCCGTGACAGGTCGGGGTTTTGACATATCTGCTGTCGTGTGCTATGCTTGGGCCGATTCAGGAGATGTGAAGAATAGCGTGGCTGATATGGGCTTCCTCACAAGTGGCGTCGTGTCGCTGGCTCTAGCCGAGCTCCTCGTCATTGCCGAGGAGCTGATGTCGGTTGGGAGGGGGGCACGGTAGGATTACGGAGATTTAGCTCAGCTTGGACCCCTCACCCCGGACGGGGAGGGGTTTTTTGTTTGTCTTTCTGTATCGAGATCGGAGTGGGTCTTTCGACGTGGGGTGCCCCTCACCAGC
Organism: uncultured Anaerolineales bacterium; assembly: GCA_964567975.1. Lineage (GTDB taxonomy): Bacteria > Chloroflexota > Anaerolineae > UBA1429 > UBA1429 > JAWLEV01. The sequence goes on from CAZMOW010000063.1 coordinate 3,362, forward strand.
GTACCGGTGCGGGAGGCTGTGCTAGGTCGGCACTCCTGGGAAATGCCTTTTACTTTCAGCAGGTAGGATTCTGTAGTGGATCTGTTTATGGAGGCCGGATATGACTGAAGAGTGTAGGGCGGATACATATAGTCCACAAGAGATCGAAAGCAAATGGCAGAGGCGTTGGGAGGAGACGGGACTATATCGAACGGTTGAGGATCTTTCTCGCCCCAAGCATTACGCTTTGACCATGCTGCCCTATACGTCCGGCGATCTACATATCGGGCACTGGTACGCCATGGCCCCTTCGGATGCCAAGGCGCGCTTTATGCGCATGAAGGGCTATAACGTATTTTTTCCCATCGGGTTCGATGCCTTTGGCCTGCCGGCAGAGAACGCGGCCATCGAACGGGATATACATCCCAGAGAATGGACGCTGGATAACATAGATCGTATGCGCGGACAACTCCGTTCCATGGGCTGTATGTGGGCCTGGGACAGGGAAGCCATCACTTGTCTCCCCGAATTTTACAGATGGACCCAATGGTTCTTCCAAAAGTTCTATGAACAGGGTCTGGCCTATCGGGAAGAATCCGCGGTGGACTTTTGCCCCAAATGCAACACGACCTTGGCTCGCGAACAGGTGTGGGGGGAGGATCGGCACTGTGAACGCTGCGGAACGCCGGTGGTGAAGAAGGAATTGGAACAGTGGTTCTTCCGCATCACGGACTATGCCGAGGAACTGTTGGAGGGCTTGGAGGAGATCGATTGGCCCGAGCGGGTCAAGCGCATGCAGCGTAACTGGATCGGGCGCAGCGAGGGGGCGTCCGTGAAATTTCGTTCTGAAGAGGGCGATCCCATCGAGGTCTTTACGACCCGCCCGGACACCCTTTGGGGAGCGACCTTTATGGTCCTGGCGCCCGAGCATCCCCTGGTGGATAAGCTGGTCACGCCGGAATACAAGGACAAGGTGGAGGACTATTGCTACCAGGCTTCACGGCAGAGCGAGATGGAACGCCTGTCTGCAGAGAGGGAGAAGACGGGAGTCTTTACCGGTGCCTATGCCATCAATCCCGTCAACGATGCCCGTATCCCCATCTGGGTCGCCGACTATGTGCTGATGACCTACGGTACGGGGGCTATCATGGGCGTGCCCTCGCACGACGAGCGCGACTTTGCCTTCGCCATCAGGTATGGATTGCCCATCATCCCCGTGATCGACCGTCCAGATGGGGTGGCCAAGAGTCTGGTGCGCCAGGACGCCGTGCTTGAGGGGCTGGAGTCGGCCCTTGAGGAGGGCGATATCGATTTTCATAAGCGCCAGGGGGCCCTCCATGTCACCTTGCAGGGAGATGAGGAGATCGACGATTATGTGGATATGGTGCGTCAGTACGTCGAGCCCGACGCTTGGGTCGAGGTGGTCGGTGGCGCGTGGCTGTTCATATTCTCCGATGAGGTGATCCCCTTTGATTCCGTGGATGCCGGTGAGGAGATACTGCAGCGCTGTCGGGCCCTCGCTGCCGATAGGGATTGGGAGGGGGTCGCGGAGGCGCGCACAACGATGGAATTGCTGGATAACGTGGAATGGTATCAGGATATCCTTTTCCACGCAGAGCATGGGACCATGATCAACTCTGGTCCATTCACCGGCACGCCGGGCGAAGAGGCCGTGGCGGTGGTGACAGAATGGTTGGAGGGGGAGGGGATTGGTTCGCACGAGGTGAACTATCGCCTGCACGACTGGCTCGTCAGCCGGCAGCGCTACTGGGGGGCGCCCATTCCCATGGTCTACTGTGAAGAATGCGGGGTCGTGCCCGTACCCTATGAGGATCTTCCTGTGCGTCTGCCCGATGACGCCGAGTTCATGCCCACGGGCGAGTCGCCCCTCAACTACCACGAGGGCTTTTTGCATACCACCTGTCCCGACTGTGGCGGTCCCGCCACCCGCGAGACGGATACCATGGATACCTTTGTCTGCTCTTCGTGGTACCATTACGCTTATGTGAGTCCGTATTATGAGGGCGACGTTCCCTTTGATCCGCAAAAGGGCGAGTATTGGCTGCCTGTGGATCGGTACACGGGGGGCATAGAGCACGCTACCATGCATCTCCTGTATACGCGATTCTTCACCAAGGTAATGCGCGATATGGGGCTGGTCGATTTCGACGAGCCCATGTTGCGTCTCTTTACCCAGGGCATCATTCTGGGGGAGGATGGGGAAAAGATGAGCAAGTCGCGGGGCAACGTGGTGAATCCCGACGACTATGTCTCCACCCTCGGGGCCGACTCGGTGCGGGCCTTTTTGATGTTCATCGGCCCCTGGGATATGGGGGGGAGCTGGAGTTCCACGGGTATAGAGGGCGTTCATCGCTTCATTAACCGCGTGTGGAACCTCATCGTGGCGCCCCGATCAGAGCCCGAGAGGGCGCCGTCTCAGGAAAAGATAGAGGGGCTGCGGCGCATGACGCACAAGACCATCAGGACAGTCACCGAGGATATAGAGGCCTTCAAGTTCAATACGGCGCTGGCATCGCTGATGAAGCACAACAACTATTTGCTCAAGGCCAAGCGTACCCCGGTATACGGGACCGAGGCGTGGGAAGAGGCCATGCGCAATCTGGTGCTGATGATGGCTCCCCTCATGCCCCACGTGTCCGAGGAGCTTTGGGAGCGTCTGGGAGGGCCGTATAGCGTGCATACACAGCCCTGGCCCGTATACGATAAAGAGTTGGCCGCAGACGAGATAATCACGCTTATCGTTCAGGTCGATGGCCGGCTGCGGGCACGACTGGATGTTCCCGCCCAAGTGACAGAGGAGGAGGCCAGGGAGGCCGCCCTGGCGGACGATAACGTGCAGAGGCATTTGGAAGGAGAAGAGGTCGAGCGGATGATCTACGTCCCGGGACGGCTGGTCAATTTCGTGACCTAGAACAAGAGGTATGGGATGTGTTGCCTCCCCATGGCGTTCGCTGTCGTGGGGAGGCTTTTGATTTCCCGGCAATCTTTTTCGGGCATTGTCTGAAACACATCGAGATGCGCAGGCGCTAGATGGCTTTTGTGGATATCTTGCTGTAGGACGTGCGGGAGGTGGCGGAAGCATCGTGGATGGTCGATCTGCGAGTGTGCCCTCCTCGCCGTCAGTCAGGGAGGGGGCTTTTATAAGATACCGGGCAAGCGCCTGCTTGTCCTGAGCAGGGAGGAGGATGTGAGGTGAGGATGTCTCCTCTGTGAAAAGTACTGGGAAGTTCAGACTTTCTCGTCGATGGGTTCGAGGATCACGTCGCCGCTTTTGCCCCCCGTCTTGCGTTGTAGGCGGATATGGCATATCTGCATGCCACGATCCACAGCCTTGCACATGTCATAGATGGTGAGGGCGGCCACGGTCACGGCGGTGAGGGCCTCCATCTCCACGCCGGTGACCCCCTTGCACCTGACGCGCCCCTGGATGCCGATCATGGAGGACTCCTTGTCCAGAGTGAAGTCGATCTCCACGTTGGTGAGGTGCAGAGGATGGCACATGGGGATGAGGTCGGGAGTGCGCTTGGCAGCCATGATACCGGCCACCCGTGCTACGGAGAATACGTCCCCTTTTGGCATCTCTCCCCTCTGAATCAGGGTGAGGGTCCTCGCCTTCATATGTACCTCGCCCGCGGCCACGGCCTGGCGGACGGTGGCCGCCTTGTCGGTGACGTCGACCATGCGAGCATTGCCTTCCGCGTCGAGGTGGGACAGTTTCACAGGGATCTCCTTTCAGCCTCCGATGCGAGACATCTGATGTCGAGTCGTGGCGTGTTGGTGGAGTCTGTGTCCTTTAGGTTTGGCCGCCGTGGCCTGCAAAAGGATGTCGCGTAAGGTCTCGTCGTCTGCGCCGTGGCGCAGGGGTGCGCGCAGGTCGAATTCCACATCCGAGAGCAGACAGGGAAGCAGGCGACCATCGGCCGTGAGCCGCAGGCGATTGCAGCGGTCGCAGAACTTGTGGCTGATGGCGCTGATAAAGCCGATGGTGCCCTCCGCACCCGGCAGGCGCCATGTGCGAGACGGGCCCTGACCCGCAATCTCGGCCGGCGTCAAGGTATCCAGCCCCTCTTCGATGGTGCGGCGTATCTCATCCGACGAGATATAATCACGCCAGGCATTATCCGCCTGGTCTCCCAAGGGCATGCATTCGATGAAACGCACGTGCCAGCCGTGGGAACGGGACCGACGGGCGAAATCGATCACCTCGTCGTCGTTGACCCCGCCCATGACCACCATGTTGATCTTGACCGGGCAGAGGCCCGCTGTGCGCGCCGCCTCGATCCCCGCCAAGGCATCGTCCAGGTTAGCCCGCCGTGTGATGGCTGCGTAGCGGTCGGGGTGCAGGCTGTCCAGACTGATATTTACCCGTGTGAGGCCCGCTGCAGCCAATTTGGGGGCCAAGGGGGCTAAAAGGGTGGCGTTGGTGGTCATGTTCACGCTGTCGATCCCCTCGATCTCGGCCAGCATGCCCACGAGATCGACGATATCCCTGCGTACCAGGGGTTCCCCGCCAGTGAGGCGAATGGTGCGTGTGCCGAGGTCGGCCGCTATGCGCGACAGCCTGACGATTTCCTCATAGCGCAGGATGTCCTCATGGGGCAGAGAGGAAACACCACCCTCGGGCATACAATAGACGCAGCGTAGGTTGCAGCGGTCGGTGACCGAGATGCGCAAATAGTCGATCACACGGCCATACTTGTCGGTCAGGGATTGGTTCACGTGGGTTGCTCCTCTGGAAGATCGATGCGTAGGGCGGTAACTTTTTCCCCCGCCGTGAGATCCCCCACACCCCGGGGAATGCGCAGCAGAGCGTTCGCGCCGACCAGCGATTTCAGCCGGCTGGATACCTGGGAGCCGGTGGTGGTTGCCCACCACGTGCCGTCGTCCTCCTGACGGACGACGGCACGTGGAAACTCTGTGCGATCGGGCTTGTGGGCGACGTCGTGGTGCAGGTGGGCGGTGATCTCCGGACGCCAGAGCGACCTGTGCCCCATCATCACCCGCAGGGCAGGCCGCACAAAATTCTCGAAGCTGACCAGGGAGGAGACGGGGAACCCCGGCAGGCCAAAGGCGATACCCCCCTCGATGGTGGCCAGAGTGAGAGGCTTGCCGGGCTTGATGGCCACTCGACCAAAATGTATGGTCCCCAGTTCTGCCAGCACGGGCTTGACCAGGTCTCTCGTGCCCATGGAGACACCCCCCGAGGTGATCACCACGGAGGCCTCGCTGGCAGCCTCCAGTATCGTCTCATAAAGGGCGCGTCGATTGTCCACGATACGATCGACGCGCTGGGCGATGGCGCCGGCGTCGCGAACGGCGGCACACAGGGCGTAGGAGTTGCTGTCGCGAATCTGGCCTGGCCCGGGCGTCTCGTCGGCGGCCACCAGTTCATCCCCCGTGGCCAGGACGGCGACGCGAACCTGGGGATGGGCCAACGCACTCGCGCGTCCCAGGTTGGCCAGCAGGCCGATCTCTGGCGGTCCCGCCAGAGATCCCGCCGGGATGATGAGATCACCCACGGCGTAATCCTGTCCCTCTCCATGTATATACTGTCTCTCTGGCACGGCACCGGAGAGGGTGACGTGGCCTTCCTCCTCGTTGGTTTCCTCCACGGGGATGACGGCGTTGGCGCCCGGGGGGATGGGGGCGCCGGTCATGATGCGCATGGCTGTGCCCGTTGTCACGGTGAGGTCAAGCTGCGCGCCGGCGGCCTCCTCGCCCAGCACCCGTCGCCTTCGGCTATCATCCTCGGCGACCACGGCATAACCATCCATACGCGACGTGGCAAAGGGGGGCATGTTCTCCTCGGCGCGCACGTCCTCGGCCAGGACGCGCCCCAACAGTTCGTCGCGCGGTATAGAGACAGGATGCAGGGGATGAACGATCTTTAACATGATCTCCCTCGCTTCCTCCAGGGGGATCATGGGATAGCGGCTCTCGCTGGCGAAATTCCTCATCGCTGACGCTCCTCAAAACGATCTGCCTCGTCGAAGAGAAGTACTTTTACGGCACTTCCGGCGGGCAGTTCCTCGCTCTCCTCGGGGATTACGGCCAGCCCGTCGGCTGCTACCATGGACATGAGGATGCCCGATCCCTGCTCTCCCGTCAGCTCGGCCTCCAGACCGTCGGCGGTCGGATACAACTTGACCCGGAGGTGATGTCGGCGGTTGTCCTTGCGCCCCATGCCCTCGCGCAGTCGCGCCTCGACGCTCCTGGCCTCCCAGGTAGTATAGCCCAGCATCTTGCGCACGGCCGGTCGGCCAAAGAGAAAGAGACTGATCATGGCCGCCACTGGATTGCCGGGTAGCGCCAGTAGAGGGATATCATCCAAGGTGCCAAAGGCCATGGGCTTGCCCGGCTTCATATTCACCCACCAGAAATCCATGTGTCCCTCGGAGGCCAACACCTGTTTCACGAGGTCAAAGTCGCCCACCGAGACGCCGCCCGAGGTGATGATCAGATCGGGCTGGCGATCGAGGGCCCGGCGCAGGCGCTGGGTCAGGGTGTCAGCCCTGTCGGGAGCCACCTCCAGCAGCAGGGGCACTCCGCCTATCTTTGTTATTTGCGCTGCGTTGCTGTAGCTGTTGATGTTGCGGATCTTGCCCGGCGTGAGGGGTGCGCCCAGGGGCACCACCTCGTCGCCGGTGGCCAGCACGGCCACCCGGGGGCGGCGATGCACAGGGGCCTTCTCATAGCCCAGGGAAGCCAGCATGCCGATCTCCTGGGGGCGCAGGGGCGTGCCCTTGGGCAGCACCGTCTGTCCCTCCTGGACGTCCTCGCCCGCGCGGCGCACGTTGCGGCCCCGTGTGGGAATCTTTTCAATGAGAACCACGTCCTCCTCGCGGCGCGTGTTCTCAAAGCGCACCACGGTGTCGGCATCGGCGGGCATAGGAGCGCCGGTCATGATGCGAATGGCCTCTCCCGTCCCAAGTTCGCCCTCCCATACCTTGCCCGCGGGGAGTTCGCCTATGACGCGCAGGCGGGGCGTGTCGCCAGCGGCCCGCAGATCGCCGCCGTGGATGGCATAGCCGTCCATGGCCGCGTTATCGTGGGGTGGCACGTCATTGGGCGCCACCACGTCCTCGGTCAGCACACATCCTAGAGCATCCAGAATGGGTATCTGCTGTGGTTCCAGGGGAGATACGTGTTCCAGAATACGCGAACGGGCTTTTTCTACGGAAAGGATAGGGCGTTCAGCTCTCATCTTCCTCGCTTTCGTGTTCCAGGTGTTCTCCTCTGGCCATCTGTATGGCGTGCGGCAGGAGGGAGTCCAGTATGTCCATGTCGTCGCGAACGGCATTGGGGTTGCCCGGCAGGTTGATGATGAGACAACGCTTACGAAGGCCTGCCACGCCGCGGGAGAGGATGGCAAAGGGCGTCTTTTTATAGCCCTCCAGGCGTAGTATCTCGACCAGGCCGGGCATGCGCCGGTCTATCATCTCCAGCGTCGCCTCTGGGGTGCGATCGCGGGGCGCCGCCCCCGTACCACCGGTGGTCATGATCAGGTCGATCTCGCCACTATCGGCCAGTTTCGCCAGGGCCGCCGCTATTTGATCGGGTTCGTCGGGCAGAATAAACTGCTCCACCACCTCTGCCCCCATCACCTCCAGGCGGGAAGCCAGCAGGGGCCCGCTCACGTCCTCCCGTTCCCCCCGTGAGCCTTTGTCGCTCACCGTTATCACCGCTGCGTGGATCTTCATCTCGTCTCCTCGAAAAATCTAGCATACAAAAAGCCGGCGCACAAGAGGACGCCAGCCCTTTCGGATCGATAGCGACGTTCCCCTTTCCAAATACGGGTGGCCCGGCCGTTTCCCACCGAACCTTTGACCGCACGTCCTGTGCGGCGCTGCGACCGCCAACCCTGGGATTTCCCTTTAGGTTATGCGGTTCGGAGAACACAACATTTTATCAACTGATATATAGTGTATTGCAGGTGTGGTTTTCGGTCAAATGCCTTCTTTGATTCCCGTTCCTTTTTTTGAAGCTCACCACCTGGTGGTCTAGCGTCGTACCAGAGCCACCACCCAGCCAATCAGACCCATCAGGACAATGGTGATGAGAAGAATGACCAGATACATATTCCCAGGCAGATTGCGGCCATAGCCAGGCATACGCGCCGGTTTGTAGTTGAGGCTGGGGTCATCTGGATCCTGGAGTTGAGCCTGTTCACCGGCCTCTATCGCGCCTTTTTTGCCCCTGGCTTCGGTGATCGTCCCCTCGTCGTCGATCTTTTGGTAGGTGATCTCGTACTCTTGGGGGCGGATGGATGCCCTGAACTGCGGGCTCTCTTGGAGGAACTGCTCGGTTTTGTAGGCGCTCACCTCAAAGCGTACCGCTGTGCCCTCGGGCACATAGATCCACTCCTCGGCGTCCTTGAGATCGCCCGAGAACTCGGCGCCGGGGATCTCGGCCTCGTATTGACCGCTGTCGTAGTCCAGGCCCACATGACGGCCCTGATCATCGTAGGCGTGCAGATCGATGTCGGGCATGGGCAGATAGCGGCCGCAGTTTGCTGTGCTGTCGCCAGAGCTGTTGTTGTCTTCATCTGCCGGAGGCGGCACGGCCGGCGGACTGGTCGGCGCCGCAGCGGCGCCGACCATGTTGGTTGGCGTGTAGATGTCGGTCACGACAACGGCCGAATAGCCATCAGCGGCGCTTTCCGATTCGATCCGCCACTCTAGCTTGCCGGCCGGCCAACGCTTGACGGTGGGAGCGCTGGCATCTCCAGGGTCACGCAACGTAGGTCGCAGGTATCGGCGATCACGGGGTCCGGTCCCAGAGGTAGGGCCTTCGGCCGCGCCGATTGCATTGACAATATAGTGTTTGTAACCCCCATCCCAGGATACCTGATAGAGCACCACGCCGCTTTCCGGTGCGCCATAGGGCGCACCGCTATCACGGGCCTCCAGGATGAGGAAACTTCTGGGATTGTTTGATGTTGGGTCATCCACGCGTAGAACGGTGTCGCCATACTGTTGGTTTTCGAGGGCTGTGAGGGTGTACTTTTCGCCTAGCTCAGCGTCTAGATAAGTCAGCCACTCGGCGGCTTCTTTGGTAAAACCCGACATCTGCACGGGAGAAGACTCTGCGGGGTCGCCCCACCAGTTGCCGGCGCCCATCAGTCCCCAGTAGTTGATATTGCCATATTTGCCCCAGGGCTGAGTGTAATTATAGCGATCGTTGATTTTATTGTGGCCGCTCTCAATCGTGTATTGGCTGTATAGCGAGTGGCCCACCTCGTGCGTCCACGCGCCCAAGCCATCCTCCTCACCTACCATGATGATGGAGCCGGCGTAGACGTGCGACTTGTTGCCTTCGGGGCCCACCTCGATGTCGAACCATTGGTGGTTGCGGGGCCAACAGCAAAGGGTTGAAAAGTTGCTGTCGTCTGAGCCTGCCTGTTGGGCACTTCCACTGTAGACGACAATGATACGGGATAGCTCTACTTCATCGCGCGGGGCACCATCTTCAAAAGCCTTTTTCACCGCTGCGATGGCGAATTCCCGTTCCTTGCCAGCGTAGGCGGCGACATTGGGTCCCACGCTGTAGCCGTCGGCCTTGCCGGCGTCGCCATCGGCATCCAAAAAGGTATAGGATAACAGCACGCGACCGTAGGCGTTCTGTCCATAGTAGCTGTTGACGTCTTGGGCGATCTGTTGCATCTCCCCGATGGTTCGTCTGTTGGGAGCGTCATCGGTGCCCGCCATAAGTACCAGGGTGTCGCCCAGATCGCATATGCTCTGCCGCTCGGCGGCCATATAGAGGGCGGCGGCAATGGAATCCTCGGCGCCCGTGCAGGTATCATCGCGGGCGATAAAGATGTGCGATCCACAGGTCCACATGATCATGCCGGCAGCGGCCTCGGCGGACACGTCGTCCTCTAGGACGGAGTCAACGGCATCCGCTCCGAATATCTCCTCAAAGAACTCGGCGAGTACTTTTAAGAGAACCTCTATCAGATGCCCGAGCAGGCCGCCGGGATTGCGGATTTCGTCGCCGGCGCGCATGATGATGCCCTCGCGTCCCTGATAGGAAGAATGGGTCAGACCATTCTCGATCATGGTGTCGATAAAGTGGCGGCTTCCGGCGTCCCCCATCGGGAGCACACGGGCATACTGGATCGTCTCATCCTCGTAACTGCCACCGTTGGTGATGGTGTACATTGGCTTGCTAAAGTAACGGACGGCGTTCCTCACCGGCCATAGCACGAGAAACGTCTCATCGGCGGCATTGGATGCGCGCAGCGGTTTGCGTTCCACGGCAGTTGGCCAGTCCAGATTGCGGGCGGTCTCCTCCAGCACGCGTTCCTCCAAGGACCCCCCGGAGCCGTCATCGGGGCCTTGTGCCTCTACGTTCGGGCGCGCGATGCCGGCGTATGTGCCGACAAGGATCGCGACCAGCAGCAAGAGCCGCAGCATTGGGAAAGAGTGTCGGTTCATGCGGCACCTCCTTGCATTTGACTGCGCCGTGCACGTCCATGACGTGTCATCCATCTGACCCATAGCACCAGGGTGGCCAGGGCGCCCAGACCCACGGCCCAATAGGCCCAGCGCGGTGTGAGACGCGGCAAAGCACTCACCGCCCAGGCCGTGCCCAGCCAGACGATCATCCAGAGCACGATACGCGACGTTATCGAGAAACAGCCGGGGCGCCGGTTCGATGATGGTGTTGGCGCGGTACGCCTCGATGGTCCCTCTGTTGCAGAATGTGAGGGAGGAGGCTGCACGGGCTGTGGTGCTTTTTCTCTGCCTGGAGGGGTGGAGGCCACCCACTGCCCCTGATCATAGACAAACCACCGACCCGTTCTCTCCTGGAGCATCCACGTTCGGCCCTGTTCATCGATTACCCGTAGGGTATCGAGTTGAGTTCGGTAAGTCTCCTCGTCGATCGATCCTGC
>CAZMOW010000064.1:0-14218 GCA_964567975.1 uncultured Anaerolineales bacterium
GTTTCGTCAGACTCCTCTTTCTGACAGGCCCAATGATTCTAACAGACTTTGCGTGTACCCTATGCGTCTCAGCACTTGCCCACGAGTCGCCCCTATGCTATACTCGGGGCGTCCGGGGGATACTCGGACCCTCGCCCACGATCTGTTGGAGGCTGCGTGCATGACCCTGCTGCGGACGCTTCGCAAGTTGCAGGACGTTGATCAAGAGTGGGACGAAAAGGCCGAAATATACAAGTCGGTCCGTCAGCGGCTTGCGGATCGATCGGAGTTAGAGAATAGGCGCGAGACGCTGCAGCAGCAGAAGGAGGAATTGACCTCGGTGCGCACGAGGCTGCGCAGTGCCGAGTTGGAGTACGATAGCCTGGAAGAAAAGGTCGAGGGCATCAAGGAAGAACTGTACGGAGGGCGCGTTACCTCTTCCAAGGAACTGAGCAGTCTGCAGGAAGAGTTGGAGTATTTACAGAGACGCCTCTCGGAACTTGAGGAGCGCATTCTGGAGGACATGACCTCTTTGGATGAATTGGAGGAGGCCATCTCCTCCGGTCGCGAGGCGCTGGAGGCCTTTGAAAAAGCGTGGCGCGAGGAGCGTGAATCCCTGCGTGTTAGATACAGTACCCTGCGAGAGCGTCTGGAGGAACTCAAGGAAAGGCGCGAGTCGCTTCGGGATCAGTTCGATGCGGGGGTTTTGGCTCTGTACGATGAGCTGCGTAGAAAGAAAAAGGGGCAGGCCCTGGCACCCGTCAGCGATGGCGTGTGTCAAATATGTCGCGTTCGTGTCCCCTCCCACAAGGTACAGAGGATTCGGTCGGATGAGCAGGTTATCGTATGCGATGGCTGTGGGCGCATCCTGTATCCCGCTTGACGTATTGATCTCATTTTGCTGAGCGGGGAGATCTCACCTTGCGGAACCCATATGTAACGGACCGTCCCCTGACCCCAGGGGATTTCTTTACGAATCGAGAATCCTCTTTCCGTCGCTTTCGAGAGAACCTTGAGGCGGGGCCAAGACTCTTTCTCTTGTATGGTCGCCGCCGTATAGGCAAAACCTCCTTTGTAAACCAACTCTCCACGCGCCTGGCAGCGAATTATCGCCTGCATCGCGCGACGTGGGCACCGTCAGAGGGGGCGGACCTCTTGTGGAAGAGCATGGTCGCTACCGCCCGGGCCCTGGCGTGTGAGGCACCGGACGAGGAGGCTTATGCCCAGAACCCCATGGCCTATGCGCAGCGCTATTTCACAGCCTGTCTGACGTCTGCAACGGATAGGACTCTATCGCGGGAGCGTTCTGATACCATACATCTGATCTGTCTCGATGCCCTGTCCGCCGCCGACTCCCGGCGGGGATGGGAGGGTACCCTTGGCGTCTTTCTATCTCTCCTGGAGCGCGTGGAGAACCTGGTTCTTCTGTTGGTCATCGAGCACCCCAGGGAAGTGGAAGTCGATCTCGATGGTATCTATTCCCTGGTTCTGGAACCTCTGGACATGGATGGTACGTACGAGCTTCTTATGACCCCGGTGCGGGGAGTCATGACGTATGACTATGCAGCCATACGCCGCATACATCGCCTATCCGAGGGGGAACCGTTCCTGGTCCAACTTTTTGGCGGCCTCCTCTTTGAAGAGCGGGCCTCGGTGGGATGGGTTGGCTTGCCAGAAGCCGAACAATGCGTGGATGAGGTCATGGAGAGGGCGGCGCCACTTTTCGAGGCGCGGTGGGAGGGATGTGGCCCCCTGGCTCGTCTGATGCTTTGCGCTTTTGCCGAGATGTTGGGCCATCATGGAGTGGGGTCGGCGGCGGACGTGGCGCTGCACCTTTCCCGACTTGGTTTTCAGATCCCAGAGGAGGACGTTGAAGCGGGGCTGGAGGAATTGGTGTCCCTCGCCCTCCTGAACCGCATGGGCGGCGATATCTATCGTTTCGACAACGATCTCTTTCGGCACTGGTTGAAGCAAAACAAGGACGTTGTGCAGGTGATGCGGGAGCAAAAAGGCTACCGACGGAGACGGGTGCGTCGGGGCTTTGCCCTGCGTGAGGAGAGCGTGGACTGGGGGACCCTTTTGCTTTGGGGCGTGGCGGCGGTGCTCGTCTTTCTCATCGCCTTTCTGTGGCGTTCGAGGCAAAGGCAGGCCTTTTGGACCAGGGAACCTACCCCCACCGCCGTCGCCGTGATGGCGACAAGCACACCCGCCGTCGCGCTTCCCACGCCGCAAAAGGGCGTGGCGCCGGGCAATATCGTCTATATGGCCAAAGAGAAAGCGGAGGATACGTGGGACATTTACCGCATGCGCAGCGATGGTTCGGATCCCGCGCGTCTGACCGACAATGACGTGGATGACACAGCCCCCGTGTGGTCGCCCGATGGGCGTCGTATCGCTTTTGTCTCGCGCCGTGATGGAAACCGCGAGATCTATGTCATGAACGCCGATGGCAACGAGCAACTCAACCTGACCCGTAATGCGACCGCCGATTGGACGCCCGCCTGGTCGCCCGATGGGGAGAGGTTGGCTTTTGCTTCCTTTCGTGACGGTAATTGGGAAATCTATGTCATGGATGCGGATGGCGAGAACCAGCGGCGCCTCACGCGCAATAGCTTGGCCGACTATAGTCCCACGTGGTCTCCCGACGGCGAGAGGTTGGCCTTTGTCTCCGACCGGGATGGAGGCTTGAATATCTATATCATGAACGCCGATGGAAGCGAACAGAGGAGGCTGACCCAGGACGAGGCCACCGATCAGTCGCCGGCTTGGTCGCCTCAGGAGGATCGTATACTCTGGGAAAGTTATCGCGACGGGGACATGGAGATATATGCCATCAACGTAGATGGAACGGAACTTCAAAATATGAGCAATGATAGCTATGCGAACGATCATGGTCCGGCCTGGTCGCCCTCGGGAGAGCGCATCGCCTACTACTCTAACCGTGACGGGGGATGGGACATCTACACCCTGGACCTGCAGTCGGGCCAGCGAAGCAATGTGACCCAAAGCGACATGCTGGAACAGGCGCCCCATTGGGGCCCCTAGCCCCACAGTGGGGATGCCCCGGCGTCTTATATCACTTTGCGCTAACAGGGCAAGATGGAAAGCAGGACGCGCTGCATGATCTGGACCAGGATGAGACCAAGCATGGGGGAGATATCGAGGCCGCCAAAGGAAGGAACGGCGCGTCGGATGGGACCCAGGATCGGCTCAGTGATCTGGTAAATCAACAGTGCAAGCTGATTATCCCTGCCAAGGGATATCCAGGATAAGAGAACGCGGATCAATATCGCGATATTGAGTACGCGAGCCAGGATGATGACGAAAAAACAGAGTGCTTGCATTCCGCTTATGAATCCCCCAAATCTTTTGCTTTCTGATAGGCGGCCAGCACGGCCTCACTGACCACGGCCCGCAGGCCTCCCTTTTCGAATTGATAAAGCGCCTCCGCTGTTGTGCCACCGGGAGAGGTCACCATGTTGCGCAGGACGGCCAGATGCTCTCCCGTCTTCTGGGCATAGATGGCCGCGCCCCGGACGGTCTGTAGGGCCAGTTCCCGGGCGATACCCCGCGAGAAGCCCATCTGCACCCCGGCATCCATGAGGGCCTCCATAAACAGAAAGACGTATGCCGGGCCGGACCCGCTGAGGGCCGTGGCCATGTCCAAATAGTCCTCGTTTTCCACGTGTATCTCTTTGCCCAGGGCGCTGAGGATCAGGCGGGCCTGTTCACGCTGGGTCTCGGAGGTCTCTGGCGTGGCCGTCCACACAGAGATGCCCTCTCCGATCTGACCGGGGGTATTGGGCATGACGCGCACCACGGAGGCGATGTCCAGGGCCTGACGGATGGGCGCGATGGGGGCGCCGGCCACGATGCTGAGCACCAACGTCCCTTGTGGCACCTGCCTCTCGAGTCCATCCATTACCTTGCCCAGCACCTGGGGCTTGACCGCCAGGACGATGATATCCGCATCAGCCGCCGCTTCGGCGTTCGCAGCCCTGGTGGCGATTCCGAGTTCCCGGGTCAGATACTCTCTACGCGCCTCCAGCGGGTCGCTGGCCGTCAGGGCTTTGGCAGAAACCAGGCCCTTGGCTAACAGGCCGCGGATAAAGGCCTCCGCCATGGTGCCCGCGCCTATAAAAGCGATCTGTGTGTCAGCAAGTGCGTTCATCAAGATCCCTCCTGCCAAAAGTACTCTGCGGGGCCAAAGATGGCGCGGCCGATGCGCACGATAGTGGCGCCCTCCTCGATGGCCACCTGATAGTCGTTGGTCATACCCATGGACAGCTCGTGCCAGGAACAGAACGGTGCCCTCTCCTGCAGCATGGCACGTACGTCCCGCATCTTGCGAAAGACAGGACGCACCGTCTCTGCGTTCTCCACATAGGGGGCCATGGTCATCAACCCGCGCACCTTCAGATGTTCCTTGTCGGCCAGTATCTGCACCCGCTCCACCAGCTTCTCGCGTGTCTCCTCGTTCCAGGCGGGCCAGCCGTACTTGGATTCCTCGCCCGAGACGTTGACCTGGATCAGGATGGGGAAGAGTGTATCCTGATCAGCGGCAAAGCGGTTCAGGCGACGGATGAGACGGGGCGATTCCACCGAGTGGATGATGTCCGAGCAGCCCAGGGCCCGGTCCGCCTTGCGGCTCTGCACGTGGCCCACCATGTGCCAGGTGGCTGGATCCTCGGCAAAGGCTTCTCGCAACTGCGGTACCTTTTCCTCGGCCTCTTCTATACGGTTCTCTCCAAAATCCCGTACGCCACACGCATAGGCGGTCTTGATCTCCTCCATGGAGCGCGTCTTGCTCACCGCCACCAGCGTCACCTCGTGCGGATCACGTCCTGCACGAGCACAGGCCTCTGCGATATTTCGTCTGACTTTTTCCAGGTTAGCTCCTATGTCGACCGTTTTCTCGTTTGACATGGTAGAAAACCTCCCCAGGCGATACTTTGCTTTGCGTATTCTTCCTATATTCTCGTCAGGCCGATGAGGGCGGCTAGACGCCCCGTGCGACCCCCCTCGCCGCGGTGGGAATAGAACTCGTCGCGGCGACAACAGGTGCAAATCCCCGCCGTCTCGACCTGCTCTACACCGACCTCTTTCAACTGTAGCGCGTTGGCGCGCCACAGGTCGAGATAGGCCTTGCCCTCGCCGGTTGCCGAGGAAAGAAGCTCGTCCGCCCCCGTGCCAAAGGCGTCGCGCACCCGAGACACGACCTCGGGGCCCACCTCGTAGCAGCAGGGGCCTATGGAGGGCCCCAGGCCCACAACCAGCTCCTCTGGCCGATAGCCAAACGCGGAGGCCATGGCTTCCGCCGTCCTGGCGGCGATGCCCTTGAGCGTGCCGCGCCAGCCCGCATGGGCCAGTCCCACGGCGGGGGGTCGCGCCGCGTAAAGGAAGACCGGCACGCAGTCGGCGACGCGCATCATGAGCGTCAGCCCGGGCGTATCAGAGATGAGCGCGTCGGTCCTTTTCAGCGTTTGCCCCCCGTCATCCGCCGCGACGATGGTCACGCGTGCGCCGTGCACCTGCTGGGCATTGACCACGTCCCCGGCCTCTATTTGTAACGCGGAATAGATCGCCCGGTGATTGGCCGCCACGTGCTCGGGGTCGTCCCCCACGCTATGCCCCACGTTCAGGCTGGCACAGGGCCCGCGGCTGTGGCCGCCATGGCGGTTGAACAGGCCATGGATCAGGCTGTTCCGGGGAAAGGATTCAAAGACGTAACGCTGGAGCCCTCCCTCCTGTAGGCGGATCACGCTGTCTCCTCATGAGCATGGACGTTACAGCAGGGCATCGTTTCCATGATCTCCTGACTCTTGTGATATTCAGCGCATAGGCGCTCTGGCGAGGTCCCCGCGTCTATGAAATCCCAGGGGAGGGCCTCGCCCTCGTCGCGCTCTCGCAGGTACGTCTGCCAATTCAACCCCTGTTCCTCCAGGGCGCTTTGCCATCGCCCCGGGCTGGGCGTTTCCATGGCCATGAGAGCCTGGCCGATGCGGCGGTCGCCCCGGGCCAGCGTGGCCTGCGTATGGGCCTCCAGCACGCTTCCCGTGCGAATCTCGATCCGCCGACTGTGAAGGGTCGACCGGATACGCTCCTGGCGGGCCCGTAATATGTCCTGTGGGCAGACGGCCGCCCGTTGGAACGGTGTGTGGGCCTTGGGCACAAAGGGGGTCACGTTGACCACGATGTGGCGGGGAAAGCGTTCCTCTATCTCCTCGACCATCTGTATGAGGGCGGCGATGTCCTGGTCTGTCTCCCCCGGCAGGCCGATCATAAAGTAAAGTTTCAGGGTGCGGAAGTCGTGGGCCGCGACCAGTTCGATGGCAGAGATGATGTCGTCGTGGGTTATCCCCTTGTGGATGGCCCGCCGCAGTCGTTCCGAGCCCGCCTCGGGGGCCAGGGTGATCGATTGGGCCCCGCTTTCCGCCAGGGCACGCATCAGGACGGAGGGCAGGGGCTTGACCCGCAGCGAGGATATAGAGATATCGGCTCCCATATCGCGCAGCCCCGTCACCAACGCTTCTATCTCTCCATAGTCGGAGACGGCCGAGGCAACCAGGCCGATCTTGTCGCGGTATTCAAGCCCTTCCCGCGCCTGGTACAGGATCTGCTCCACGCTCCGCTGTCGGGGCGGGCGATACCAGTAGCCGGCCAGGCAGAAGCGGCACCCCCAACCACAGCCCCGGGCGATCTCTATGAGGTACATGTCGCCGAATTCGGCCTCTGGCGCGATGATACTCGTGGTGGTGGGATAAGCATTCAAGTCCTGCAGCAGCTGTCGCTGGACCCTCTCTCCCTCGTGCAGGGTGGGCACATAGACGCCGGGTAAGCCAGCCATCTCTGCCAGAGCGTCTTGGCGGCCCTGGCCTCCCGCCGGCGGGAAGCAGTTCACCAGGTCGCTGATGATGGGCTCCACCTCACCCACCACGATGGCGTCGGCCACCGGACCCAGGGGTTCGGGGTTGGCCGACACCGCCGGCCCGCCCAGGATAATGAGGGGATCGTAGCGCCCCCGCTCCTCCGCGCACACGGGGATCTCGGCGCGGCGCAACATGCCAATGACGTTGAAATAGTCCATCTCAAAGGAGATGGAGAAGGCGAGGACGGCCACATCGCGCACGGCCCTCTGGGTTTCCAGGGTGAGCAGGGGGGCGTCGGGTGCGGGATGGCCGCTCAACGAGGCAAAGGCTCGCTCACACAGGATGCCGGGGATATCGTTGAAAAGGCGATAGAGAGAGTGAATGGCCAGGCTGGACATGCCCACGGCATACGTGTTGGGATAGGCCAGGGCCAGGGGAATTTGTCCTCCCCAGTCCCTGACGATGGCTCCCGTCTCGCCCTCCAGCACGCGGCGTGCCGCCTCGATGTGGCGCCACTCCATACACCTCTTTCTCCTCTGGATTCAAAGCAGTCAGACTGATGATAGTCCAGGGATGGGGGCATGTCAAAACAGCACCGGGAGGCCAACCCGCGGGCGTTAAAAAGGTCCATTCATCAGAAACTGAACAGAATCTATCAACTGGCAGAGGAGGATAAAAGGAGGAAGGCCTGACTCCCGGCAAGATTATCATTTGAAAGAACACACAGGGCGTCTCTCAGCGACCAGAGCATGCTAGGGTGATGGCCAGAAGGCACATCGCAAGGGTAAGATGGGCCGATCACGCCCAGCGTACCACAAAAGTCCGAAAGCCCGCTCTCAGGCGCCGTCGCCCCTCAATGCGTGGAGGGCAGCACCCAATTCCAGGAGGCGATCCTCCAGCCTGGTGGCCGCCTCCATGGATTCCACATCCTCTTGTATCGTCTTGGCCTCGAAGGCCAGGCCGGATATGCCACGGTTGGCCACCAACATTTCGTGTTTGAGGAAAAAAGCGTTGATGGCCCGGATGGCCCCCTCGGCGCCGTAGCGTCGGCCCACAACCACCGTGGCCCCTATCTTGTTCCTCAACGCTCCCCGGAGCGACCAGGTGCGATCCATGAAGGACTTTAACTGCGCCGTGACGTTGTTGAAGAACACCGGCGTGCCCATAACCAGGGCATCGGCAGCGAGAATTTTGGGCATTAGCGTATTCCGCATGTCGTCGTCGATGACGCAGCTGTCTTCTTGTAGGCACGCCCAGCAGGCGTGACAGGGCTCGATATCGTAATCGGCCAGCTTAACAAAGTCGCCTCCCGTCTGATCCAGAAGCTTATGCAGCAAATAGTCCGTGTTGCTCCGCTGTCTTGGGCTGCCCGAGATGTAGATGATATGCATGAATTCCCTCTCTCTTAGTCGTTTCGCATGGACCATTGTATATCCGTGGAAAGGAGAGGGCAATGTGTCAGTGGAGAAGGATTGCAGCCCATCGCCTACAGCGGCCAGAGCACGGGCACCATGGCGATGGCCAGGAGATAGACGAGGACGGTCAGAAGGGCGCCGACCTTGAGGAAATCGAGGAAGCGGTAGCGGCCAGAGCCGTAGACGATGAGGCAAGCGGGCTCCAGGGGGGTGAGGTAGGAGCAACTCGCGGCCACAGCGATCATGATGGCAAATGTGCGCGGGTTCAGCCCCGTCTGTACGGCTGTCTCTATGGCCACGGGCACTGCCACCACGGCCGCCGCCTGATTGGACATGGGCTGCGTCAGCAGCAGGGAGAGGCCAAAGAAGCCCGTCAGCAGCCAGATGGGACGTGTTTGGCCCATCTGGTTCACGATCCCGGTGGCGAGGAGCTCCGCCGTGCCCGTTCGTTCCATGGCGCTGCCCAGGGCCAGCATGGAGCCGATCACTGTCAGCGCTTTCCACTCCACCCCGCGGTAGGCCTCGTCCGGCGTGATGCAGCCCGTGAGAAGGGCCACCAACACGCCGGTGAGCACGGCCACCGGCAAAGCGAGGATGTCGAGGGCCACCGCTAAGAACACACCAGCAAAGGTGGCGATGGCAAAAGGCGCCCGCTCCACGTTAGGACGCTTATATTCTACGGCGCCAATGACGCGAAAGGTTTTGTTCTCGTCCAATCGGACGATGTTGCGGCGGTCCCCCTGGATAAGGAGTTGATCCCCCGCCCTAAAGGGGATCTGGCTGATCTTGCGGGCCATGATTCTCCCCCGTCGATTGACACCCAGTACCTGGGCCCGATACCGTTGTCGAAAACGCACCTGTTTCAGTGTCTGTCCCACCAACGGCGAATTGGGCAGAATGATAGCTTCGACTACGGTGATATCCTTTGTCTGCAGGTCGGGAAGGGTGAGTTTCACCTCGGCCTCGATATCGATGCCCTCGACGTCCTTGACTCTGGGGATCTCGTCGCGCGGGCCCTTTACCAGGAGCAGGTCTCCCTCTTCCAGCGTCAGATCCCCGCTGGGGGCGAGATAAAGCTGCTTGTCCCGCACCACACGCAGCACGGTGAGATCCAGGTCGCGTCCCAAACCCGACTCTCCCAACGTCTTTCCGATCAAAGGAGAGTCGGGGAGGATAAGAAGCTCGGTAAGGTACCGCTCGATGCCAAATTCCTCGAACGGCTCCTCGGTGCCCTCACGCTCTGGCATCAAGTGACGCCCTATGAAGAACATGTAGGCCAGGCCGACCAGCACGATGGGTATCCCCACCAGCGTCATCTCGAACATGTCGATGGGCGGCATGTCATAGCGACCCATCAAGTCGCTGACGACGATGTTCGTGGAGGTGCTCACCACCGTGACGGAGCTGGCCAGGATGGAAGCAAAGGCCAGGGGCAGGAGGAGTTTCGATTCGTCGACCTCTGTTTTCCGCGCCATGCTGATGGTCACGGGCAGGAGAAAAGCCGTGGTGGCTGTGTTGCTCATAAAAGCACTCAGTGTGGCCGATACGCCCATGATCGTGGCGATTAAGCTGGATTCGGAGTTGCCCGTGCGCTCCAGGATAGCGTTGCCCACCATGTCCACGACCCCCGTATGCACCAAAGCAGCGGTCAGGATGAATAACCCGAGGATCATGATGACGGCGTCGCTGCCAAAGCCGGAAAAGGCTACGCTCGATGGTAATAACCCCGTCAGGATCAGCGACAAAAGAATCCCCAAAGCGACGATATCTTTGGGAATCTGTTCAAGGGAAAAGAGGGTCAAGGAACCGCCGATGATGAAAAGAACGAGAGCAGTCTGATAGGTCACGATGACGCTACCTCCTCTCAAGAGAGCGCATAGTCAAGGTAGAATCCAAGGGCGCAGCGATACAGCGGCGTTAGCGAAAAGTACCGAAAATGGCAGTAGAAGATGTCTCCATGCAAGGAAAAGGGGTCGAGCGTATACGCTCGACCCTTGTGTTATCTATTGTGCTGTCTTTGCCCGTTACACGGCCGCCGGTTGGACCTCTCCCGCCGCGATGGCCTCCAACTCGGGGGCCTCGAGGGTCTCCCGCTCTATGAGCAGGTTGGCGATGGCATCGAGTTTATCTCGCTCCGTCTCCAGAACCTCTTTGGCCCGACTGTAGGCCCGGTCGATGACCTTTTTGATCTCCCGATCAATCTGCGAGGCGATCTTTTCGCTGTAATCGCGCTGCTCGCCGATCTCCCGTCCCAGGAATACCATCTCGTCCTTCTTGCCAAAGGCGCGCTGTCCCAGCGTCTCGGACATGCCGTACTGCATGACCATGTTGCGGGCGATCTGGGTCGCCCGCTTGATGTCGTCGTTGGCTCCTGTGGTCACGTCAGAGAAGACGATCTCCTCCGCCGCGCGACCGGCCAGCATCCCGGCCAGGTCGTCCTCGAACTTGGATTTAAAGTGCAGGGACTGGTCGTCCTCGGGCAGTGACATGGTATAGCCGGCGGCCATGCCCCGGGCAACGATGGATACCTTGTGCACCGGATCGCAGTGCTCCAGCTGGAGCTGCACCAGCGCGTGCCCGCCCTCGTGATAGGCGATAATCTCCTTTTCTTGGTCGCTTATGAGCTTGCTGCGGCGCTCGGGGCCGGCGATCACGCGCTCCACGGCCTCCTGGAACTCGGCCATGCTGATGGTCTTGCGGTCGCGCCTGGCGGCCAGGATGGCGGCCTCGTTGACCAGGTTCTCGATATCCGCGCCCGTAAAGCCGGGCGTCTCCTTGGCCACCACGGTGAGATCAACGTCCGGCGCCAGCGGCTTGCCGCGCACGTGGATCTCCAGGATGCCCTCTCGCCCCCGGCGGTCGGGCTTGTCGACGACGATACGTCGGTCAAAGCGGCCGGGACGTAGCAGGGCGGGATCCAGGATGTCGGGGCGATTGGTGGCGGCCAGGATGATGACGTTGGTATCCGTATCAAAGCCGTCCATCTCCACCAGGATCTGGTTGAGTGTTTGCTCCCGCTCGTCGTGGCTTCCGCCCAGGCCGGCGCCACGCTGGCGTCCCACAGCGTCGAGCTCGTCGACGAAGATGATGCAGGGACTGTTTTGCTTGGCCTGATCGAACAGGTCGCGAACGCGGCTGGCGCCGACACCCACAAACATCTCCACGAATTCGGAGCCGCTGATGCTGAAAAAGGGAGCCCCCGCCTCACCGGCCACGGCGCGGGCCATGAGCGTCTTGCCCGTGCCCGGCGCGCCCACCAGCAGCATGCCCTTGGGAATGCGGGCGCCCAGGGCGGCAAACTTTTCCGGAGACCTCAGGAATTCCACTATCTCTTGTAATTCCTGCTTGGCCTCCTCGGCCCCTGCCACATCGTCAAAGGTGCAGGTGGGCGTGTCGCCCGAGACCCTGCGCGCCTGGCTCTTTCCAAAGGAAAGAGCGCGGTTGTTGCCCGATTGGGCCTGTCGCATCATAAAGACGAGGAAGAACAGGATAAGCAACATGGGCACCGCTTGAATCAGCAAAAAGCCCCAATTCTCCCACAGGCCGGGGCTTAGGACAGTCAACTCGCCCACCGTCTGAAGCTCCTCTGGGTCGACGCCCAGGGAAGCCAGCGTCTCTCCCAGTCCCACCTGGGGTTCCTTGCGCGTGCGGTAGCGCGAGCCGTCGATGGCCGTTATCTTGATAGTGCCATCATCCGAGATGGAGAGGCTCTCCACGTTCCCGCTGCGGATCATGCTGGTCGCCCTGATCAGGTCGATCTCCTCCACAGTGTCCCCAACGGAGAAAAAGCTGTAGAGCAGGGCGATGCTTGCCACCATTATCAACAAATAAACGAAAGCGTTCTTTGGTAAACCGATATCCATCTATTCGTCATCCCCCATCGCCGCTTCAACGGCGACTGCAAAAGTCAAATCAGAGTACAACATTAGCTTTCTTACCATAATAGATTATACCATGGATGTAAGGAAAAGAAAAATGCCCTGTAATCGTTCGCACGGGGTATGATCCCCATCACGATTGCGTCCATAGTATACACTGTCTGATGCCCCGTTCAAACTTGCGATCTTAGGGAGGCGATACGTATCCTTATGGGGTGGTTGGTAGATATGCTACGCATGTTCACTTGCGGACGGGGAATTCGATTCCTGCGCGATATCTTGATCCTACGAGGGTAGTTTTGCGTGATGGACGTCTCCTTGTTGATCTGCCACATCCCATGGATATAATAAGCGTATGGACTCTGATCCCCATTCCATGAGCATCGATTGTAGAATACAGGGAGGGTACCATGCGTGTCGCAGAGATTGTGGTCAGGATACTGGAAAAAGAGGGAATCGAGGCCGCCTTTGGCATCCCGGGCGCGGCCATCAACCCCGTGTACGAGTTCCTTGGCACCTCCGGACAGATCGCCCATTTTACCGCGCGCCACGAGGAGGGCGCCGTGCACGCCGCCGACGGCTACTACCGCGCCAGCGGGCGCATGGCCCTGGCCATCTGCACCTCGGGCCCCGGGGCCACAAACTTTGTCACCGGTCTCTACACGGCCCAGATCGACTCCATGCCCCTCATGGCCATCACGGGCCAAAACGTGCGAGATCAGCTGGGCAAGGAGGCCTTCCAGTGCGTGGATATCGCCAGCATCGTGGAGCCCGTCTGTAAGGCGGCCTGGACCGTCACCGAGCCCACCCAGGTTCCCTATATCATGCAAAAGGCCTTCCACACGGCGCGGGAAGGGCGTCCGGGTCCCGTGCTGCTGGACCTGCCCCTGGACGTGCAGATGACCGAGATTGACTATGATCCCGACACCTACGTCTCTCTGCCCGTCCAAAGGCGCGCCCCAGAACCCGAGCAGATCCGCCGCGCCGTGGATATGCTTCTGGCGGCGGAAAAGCCCGTCCTCATCATGGGTGGGGGCGTGCTCCTGGCGGAAGCCACGGACGAGTGCGTGGCCCTGGCCGGGCACCTCTCCCTGCCCGTCATCACCACCTACATGGCCAAGGGGGGCATCCCGGCCGAGCATCCCCTGCACGTGGGGCACATAGGTAGACAGGTGGGCACGCCCTTTGGGAATCAGTTCTTCCTGGACTCGGACCTGGTGCTGGGTGTCGGCTGCCGCTTCAACGACCGCCACACGGGAGACGTGGACGTCTATACCGAGGGCCGCACCTTCATCCACGTGAATGTCGAGCCCTCCCACATCGGGCGCATCGTGCCCACCGAACTGGGCATCGTGGCCGACGCGCGCCTGGCGCTGGAGGCCCTGCTGAGTGAGTCCAGGCAGCGCACGGCGCAACGGGAAGCTTCCCCGCGCGTGGCCCGCATCCCTGAGGAGCGGACGCGGCGGACTCGCAGGACCGATTACGACCAGGTGCCCATCAAACCCCAGCGGGTGTATCACGAGATGAACGCCTTCTTTGGGCCCGACACCATCTTTACCACCGGCTGCGGCCTGACCCAGATATGGTCGGGCCAGTTCCAAAAGGTGATCAAGCCCCGCACCTACCTGGCTTCAGGGGGCGCGGGTACCCTGGGGTACGACCTACCGGCGGCCATCGGCGCCAAGGTGGCCTGCCCCGAGTCCACGGTGGTGGCCGTCATGGGCGACGGCGGTGTGGGATTCATGATCGAGGAGCTGGCCATGGCCTGCCAGTACGACGTGCCCATCATCGTGGTGATCATCAACAACGGCTTCCTCAGTCTCATTCGCCAGAACCAGCGCTACGCGTACGAGTACCAGTACGGCGTGGATCTGACGTATGAAGGCGGCGGCATCGATTTCGTGCGGCTGGCCGAGGCCTTTGGGGCCCATGGCCAGCGGGTGGAGCGCCCCGAGGAAATCCGTCCCGCCTTTGAGCGAGCCGTGGAGAGCGGCAAGCCCGCCGTCCTCGATTTCATCGTCGAGCGCGAGACCGACGGTGCCATGGGCGCCAGCCTGGACGCCATCCGCGAGTTCGC
>CAZMOW010000065.1:0-14187 GCA_964567975.1 uncultured Anaerolineales bacterium
CTGCCTGCGCGGACGAGCAACGGCTAATGATCTACAACATTTGCGTGCACCCCACACGTTGCATGGCCTGCTTTCGCTTCCCTCCTCCCTCTGCTATAATGGGCGCGAGCAGGGGGACCCAACTCTATGCTCCACGAGATCTGCCTACAGGAGGTGTCACATGAAGAGGAACAACTTGATCCGGTGGTTGAATGTCCTGGCGCTTATGGCCATGCTCGTCGTTAACGGGCTGGCCAACGCCCTGCCCTTTAACGGACTCACGACGGGAGATATTTCCGACCGCTTTGACGTCTATTTCGTCCCCGCCGCTTACGTCTTTTCCATCTGGGGGCTGATATATGTGGCCCTCATCCTCTTTACCGTCTATCAGGTTCTGCCCGCGCAGCGAGAGAACCCACGCCTCGCTCGCATAGGATACCTGTTCGTCTTCAGTTGCCTGGCGAACATGGCCTGGCTCTTTTTCTGGCACTATGAGTTGTTTGCCCTGAGTCTGGTGGCCATGTTCGCTCTCCTCCTCACCCTCATCACCATATATTTGCGCCTGGATATCGGACGAGCTTCCGTTTCCACGACGGAGAAATGGCTTGTGGACGTGCCCTTTAGCCTCTACCTGGGCTGGATCACCGTGGCCACCATCGCCAACGTGACCTCGGTCCTGGATTATATCAACTGGAGCGGATGGGGTATCAGCCCGGAATGGTGGACGGTGATCATGCTGCTGGTCGCCACAGGCATCGCCTCAGCGGTGAGTTTCACGCGGGGGGACATCGCCTACATGCTGGTCATCATCTGGGCCCTTGTGGGAATCGCCCTGAAACACGCCGGGACGCCCATCGTGGCTCCCGCAACGTGGGTGGCGGTGGTTCTGGTGGCCGTGATGATGGTGGTGGGCAAACTATCACACGCGCGCCGCAAGCAACCGCGCTATGCGACCTGACACCCTGATAACCAGCCCCATCCCAAAGCGATGGGGCTGACCCTATCGAGCATCAGCGCCATCGTTGGGGAGCGGAGGGACCGCTTATCCCTCCCCAACGACGGCAAAGAGGTAGGCCCTGCCCCGGGTGCCCACCTTTTCGATGACGCCCATCTTGCGCAGGCAGTAGGTCATGCGCCGGGCGGTGCGGATGCGCATGCCCGTGCCCTCGGCGACTTCCCTGTTGGTAAAGGGGGCGTCCAGATCCGGGGGCAACAGGGTCAAAAAATCCTCTCCCCGCTCAAAACGCTCCGTGCGTAGAACCTCGGTCAGTGTCTGGTTCAGTATGCTGACGCCCTTTCGCCGCCAACTGCCCTCCCCATCGTCGCAGCGAATTTCCTCCTCGCGGATGATGACCACCTCCAGAGAAAAATTGGGCTCCTCGATGAGGGTGGGCATGCGGACCAGTTCGTCGAACAGATCCGTGACGCGTCCCTTTTTGGGTGACCTGCGCCGGCTGATGAGCTCGTCCCTCGCAGCGGTGAGTTTTACGAGGTACTTTTCCTGGGCGATGGGATACACGAGCAGGACGCGTTGCGCCTCCGCCAGGCGGCGCAACTTGTCCCGGATAGAAGAAAAATTCCCCGTCTGGATCTCGATGAGCAGATCGTCACGCACGATATCCACGAAAAAGGGACCCACGGGCGCCTCGAGCCTGTCACCGGGGTGGGCGTACCACCGCTTGAGGGCGAAATGCAACGAGTTCTCGTTCAACTTCCCAATCCCATTCCCCCTGCAGGAGATAGGCGGCTCCTTTCGTCTGCTATCATCACGAGTAGAACGGCTGGCAGAGAATCCACTGACAGATTATACGCTGTCCCGCCGTCGTCAAAAACGCAAATGCCGCCCCCCAGGGGCACAGGCTCTAGAAAATGAGCAGGGTGAGGAGAAAGGATACGGTATGCCAAATCAAAATCAGGCAACCGAAACAGCCCCAGAGGGCGAGCAGGACGGGTTCATCTTCATGGAGAATCAAGAGGACGCTTTTCGCTCCCCCCCCCATCCTCCACCAGTGATGTGCACCGCCTATTGACGGCGGTGCGGGTGGGGAATCCAAATGCGCCCTCTCTACCACCTTGGACCGGGATGAAACACACGATGACACCGCAACGCCGCCGGTGCTGCGCCGCTTACCACAAAGATCCCCTCAAAAGATGGGCTCCTTCTCCCCCAACATGGGCGCCGGCCGCGTGACCTTGACCTCCCACCAGGCCAGGGTGGTGGCCAGCAGATCGCGCCACCAATAGGCCTCGATATACACGTAATCCCGCCGATCCGCCGCCACGCCCACGGCATCGATCCCCAAGTTGCGGGCCGTGAACAGGGCGCGGTCCAGATGGTACGATTGGGTAACCAGGATGGCCTCCGTCACGCCAAAGATGCGCCGCGCGCGGTAGCAACTGTCATAGGTGCGGCGCCCCGCATAGTCTGGCACGATATCGTCCGCGGGCACCCCCAGGGAGAGGGCGTAGTCGCGCATGCGGGCGGGCTCGTTATAGTCGGCACGTCGGTTGTCCCCCGTCATCAGCAGCTTGTGCACCTTGTCCGCCCCGTACAGATCCACCGCCGTCTGCACGCGGTCGGCCAGCACGGGGCTCAGGGTGCCGTCGGGCCACACGCCGGCCCCAAAGACGATGGCCACGTCCCGGGCGGGGACATCGTCCACCGTATAGACATGGTCACTGTAGCGGCGATCCGTCCACCAGCGGAGAAACAGGGGCACGGCAGCCAGAAAGGCGCATGCCGCCGCACCATAACATAGCAGGCGCCATGGGATGCCGCCGCATTGCACATGCTGGGAGTGATCTTTCATCGTTCACACCTTATGTATCTTACCGACCAAAAGTGCAACGCACTTACGTTACACTGGCTCCATTATAGTCCCTTATCGCCGTAGCAAAAAGTGACTCCAAACCCGCCGTACCTCGCATCCACCCGCCCCACACGGTGTTTTGGTAGATGAAGTGGACTAGAGAGAAAGGGTCATCCGCACAAATGACAACCAGCGGCCTGTATTTCAGCGAGTTCAGCGTGGGACAGGAGATCGAGACCCCCGCGCGCACCATGACGGAAAGCGACATCGTCCAGTTCGCCGGCCTCTCCGGCGACTATAATCCCCTGCACACCGACGCCGAATTCGCCAGGGAGACGCCCTATGGCGAACGCATCGCCCACGGCCTGCTGGGCCTCTCCATGGCCTCTGGCCTGGCGGCCCGGGCCGGTTTCATAGAGGGCACGGCCCAGGCCTTTATCGGCGTGGACTGGAAATTCAAGGCCCCCATCAAGATCGGCGACACCATCCGCCTGCAGGTGACGGTAAAGCGCACGCGCGCCGTGCCCAGCATGGGCGGGGGGATGGTGGTCTTTGCCCTGGAGGTGCTGAACCAGGAGGACGAGACCGTGCAGGAGGGGGAATGGACGCTACTGATCAAGGAGAAGGAGTAGAGACGTCCCGCCGGGACGTCTCTACAAAAATACCGCGTCCCGGCCTCGGCAGTTTTGCTATGCAAAACTGCTAAAGCAAGACGCCTTGCGTCTTGCTCGGTGGCCTCGCCCCTTTGAGCCCCACACAGGATTATCGTATAATTGAGCCACGCACCCTACCTGAAGGAGCCTGCACCATGCACACGCCACCCATCCGCGCCGACGCCAGTCGCTGCCGCGAATGCCAGGCCTGTACCCTGGCCTGCTCGCTGTACCATGAGGGGGCCTGCGGTCCCGCCGTGGCGCGCCTGCTGGTCACCAAGGAGATGGGTCCCTACACCTTTGACATCCGCATCTGCCGCCACTGCGACGATCCCCCCTGCCTGGCGGCCTGCCCCACGGGGGCCATGTCCCTGGATGCGCGCGGGGTGGTGGTGATGGACGAGGCGGCATGCACGGCCTGCGGCGCCTGCGCCCGGGCCTGCCCCTACGGAGCCATCTTCTACCATGCCCCCGAGGATCGCTACCGTAAGTGCGACCTCTGCGCGGGCCGCGAGGAGGGGCCCCTCTGCGCCGAGATCTGCCCCGTGGGTGCTCTGGTGTTCGTCCCCGTGGAAGAGGAGGTATAAGATGGCAGGCGGCTGGATGGGCACGATATTGGACGTGGACCTGAGCAGCGGACGCATGGAGCGACGCGATACCATACCCTACGCCCGCGATTATCTTGGCGGACGGGGCCTGGCCGCGCGTATCGCCTGGGAAGAGATCCCGCCGGACGCCGGCGCTTATGACGCCGAGAACCGCATCATCGTGGCCACCGGCCCCCTGACGGGCACCCTGGCGCCCACCTCCGGGCGCACGGTGATGACGGCCGTCTCTCCCCGTACCTACCCCCACCCCTGGTACACTCACTCTACCCTGGGGGGCTGGTTCGGCGCCGAACTAAAGTACGCGGGCTTTGACGCCCTGGTCATCCATGGCGCTTCCGACAGGCCCATCTATCTGGAGATAACGGACGGCGACGCCCGCCTGGTGGAAGCCGACGATCTGTGGGGCCGGGACGCCCGGGAGACCCAACTCCAGCTGCGGGAACGTCTGGGAGACGGGGCCCAGGTGCTGGCCATCGGGCCGGCGGGAGAGAACGGCGTGCGGCTGGCCACCGTGCAGCACGCCGAGGAGAACGCGGCGGGGAGCAGCGGCTTTGGCGCCGTGTGGGGCAGCAAGAACCTGAAGGCCATCGCCGTGCGGGGGACGGGCGCCGTGCCCGTGGCCAGGCCCGGAGCGCTGTTGAAGGAGGTGCTGGAAGCGGGCACCTTTCACCTGGCGCCCAGCCCCGCCGCCCTGAGGGAAGAGGGCGAGGGGGGTGCGGCAGGGCTAAGGCCGATCTGCAGCCAGGCCTGCACCTTTGACTGCCGCGTGGTCACCCACTATGGTCGCGGCCCCGACGGGCGGCGCATGCCCGGGTTCTGTATCGGGGGCCTCTATCTGAGCGGCGGCTGGCGCCTGGGGGACTATGAGGAGGCGGGCGTACACCTGCCGCCGGGGACGCCCTTTGACAGGGAGCAGGAGCACCTTTTCCACGACGACTGCAATCGCCTGGGGCTCGATCTCTGCTTCCGGTTGGTGGTACAGAACTGGCTCATCCGCTGTCAGCAGTTGGGCCTGGAGGAAATTCGCGGATACTCCATCGCCCCCGAGGATGGGGAGTGGTTCCGTCGCTTTACGCGGGAGATGGCCCACCGGGAGGGGCTGGGGACCCTGTTTGCCGACGGCCTGCGGTGGGCCATGGACAAACTGGCGGACGAACTACCCCGGGAACTGATCGCCCTGGGGCGGGAGTTGACCTTCGATTTCGGTTTCATCGCCCACCGCGAGGGGCGTTTCAGGGATCGGGAGCCCCTGCCCTTTTGGGTCATCTCGGCCATGATGCACGCCAGCGAGAGCCGGGACCCCACCATCGGCACCCATCAGAGCGTGCTGATCCAGGCCGATTTCCTCTGTGACGATCGCGAGGTGGCGCGGCGCCAGTTCCGCAAGGTATCCAGGGAGGTGTGGGGATACGAGGAGGCCTTGGAGCCCACCTTTGACAACAAGGCACCCGTGGCCCTGTGGAGCCAGAACCAGCACATGCTCATCGACTCCCTGCCCCTGTGCGATTTCGCCTTCCCCCAGTTGATACGGCCCATGGAAAGCCGACAGGAATGGCGCGAGGCCGAGGACGTGGTGGGGGACCTGGATCTCGACCGCCGCCTGCTGGCCGCCGTCACGGGCGTGGAAAAGACGCGGGAGGAACTGGAGCGCATGGCCGAGCGGGCCTTTACCCTAGAGCGCCTGATGCTGGCCCGCGCCGGGCGGGGCCGGCGCATGGAAGAGGGCCTGGCGCCCCATTTCGCCCTGCCCTGCCGCAGCGACGGCACCTGGATCGACGCGGCGGGATTCTCGCGGCTGCTGGACGAATACTATGCCGCACGGGGCTGGGATCCGGCCTATGGCTGGCCCACACCCCAGAAACTGCGCGCGTTGGGCCTGGAAGAGCCCATCCCCGAATTGGAAGAGAACAAGCGGCGTTTTCCAGAGGCAGCCCTTCCCGATAGCGGCTGAACCTGCGCATAGCGCCCATGGAGATGGAGGTAAGATGACGATGGAACACGATGTTGAACGCGCTGAACGGGGCAACCGGGCCTACTGGGACGAGATCGCTCCCGTCCATGCCCGGGCTTACAGGGGAGTCGATCTCCTCAAAAAGGGAGAGCCCGTCCTTGACGAGATAGAACTGCGAGAAATTGGTGAGGTGGAGGGGAAGACGCTCCTGCACCTGCAATGCCACATCGGCACCGATACCCTGGCCTGGGCGCGGCGCGGCGCTCAGGTGACGGGGGTGGATTTCTCCCCGCGATCCATCGCCCTGGCGCGGCAACTGCAGGGAGAACTCGACCTGGAGGCCACCTTTATCTGCGCCAACATATACGACCTCCCAACGGTCGTCGACAAGCAATTCGACATCGTCTATACATCGCGGGGGGTGCTCTGCTGGCTGCGGGACCTGGAGGAATGGGGCAGGATCATCGCCCGTTTTCTCAAGCCCGGGGGCATCTTTTACATCATGGAAGCGCATCCTTTTTGTTATAGCTTTGAGCAGGACGACGACGGCGAACTGCGCCTCACATATCCCTATTTTCACAGCCCAGAGCCCAGGGTGTGGGACGACCTGGACGGGGACTATGCCGACGGCGATTATGTTCCGCAGCATCCCTCCTACGAGTGGCAGTGGTCCCTTGGCGACATCTTTGGCGCGCTGCTCGGAGCGGGACTGCAGATCGAACTCTTTGACGAGTACGAGCGCCTGTTTTTCAAACTGTTTTCGGGCATGGTAGAGGGGCCGGCACGCTGGTACCGCCTGCCCGAATACGCGGACAGGCTGCCGCTCCTATTCACTCTGCGTGCTCGCAGAGCCAATAACCCACCTGCCCCATAGCCTGACACGAGAACGACTGTGACCTCGGTCACAGATGCATAAAAGGCAGAATCATAGTATGATATTGTCGTGTCGTTTCATCTGAGCAAAGGAGTTACGTAAATGGTAGATATATCGACGAAATATTTGGGGCTGGACCTGAAGAATCCACTCGTCGTCGGAAGTTCCGGGCTGACTGATACGCCGGAAAAGGTAAAGGAGCTGGAAGAAAAAGGGGCCGGCGCCGTGGTTCTCAAGTCCATCTTTGAGGAGGAGATCGAGCACCAATATCGCGACGTCCTCAGAGAAGAGGCGGACAGCAGCGGCAACGTGGAGGCTCTGGACTATTTTGACTATCAGATCAGGGCGGAGACACTGGACCGTTTCAGGAACCTGGTCCGAGAGAGCAAGGAGAAGATATCCATCCCCGTGATCGCCAGCGTCAACTGCACATACTCTCACGAGTGGGCGTACTTTGCCAAGGAACTCGAGTCGGCGGGAGCCGACGCCCTGGAACTGAACATGTTCTTCCTGCCCAGCGAGTTCGATCGCACGAGGGAGGAGCAGGAGGCGGCCTATTTCGGGATCATCGACGGCGTGAAGGAAGAGATCTCGGTCCCCGTCAGCCTCAAGATCAGCCACTATTTCACCGACCTGGGTCCCATGATCAAACGGCTCTCCGAGACGGGCATAGTGGGCCTGGTGCTCTTTAACCGCTTCTGGCAGCCCGATTTCGACATCGAGAATCTGGAGATCGTGCCCTCGCGGGTACTGAGCACGCCCGACGAGATATCGTTGCCCCTGCGCTGGCTCGCCATCATGTCGGGACGGGTGGAGTGCGACCTGGTCGCTTCCACCGGCGTCCACGACAGCGAGGGGCTCATCAAGGCCCTCCTCGCCGGCGCACAGGTGGCCCAGGCCGTGTCCACCTTTTATCTCCACGGCACCGACCAGATCCAGGTCATGCTCGATGGGCTGGAAGAGTGGATGGAGGAACACGAGTACCTGAACCTGGACCACTTTCGAGGGCTTATGAGCCAGGCCGCCAGCGCGGACCCCGCCGCCTACGAGCGGGTGCAGTTCATGAGATATTTCGGACAGCGCTTTGGACCGTCCGGACATGGGAGGACCCAGGCCCTGGACGAGTTCACCTACTAGCAGCGCCATCTGCCGAATGTTGACGCTTGGGTGCCTGGCATCCCGCCAGAATGCCGGCACCTCAATGCGCTTTTTCAACAGCATTGAAAAGGCACCGGGCCGGGGGGCGAGGATGCCTCGTGATCCCGACCCATGCTGATAAGGAGAGATGATCCATGAGAGATCTACAGGCACTGCTTGAGCGACACGAGGCCTTTTGGCACCGCGAGGAGGTCGAGCGGCCGCTGGTGCGGCTGATGACCCGCGAGCGGGAGCCCATCCGCTTTGACGACATGGATGTGTCCCCCGACATGCTGGACGTGGAGCGTCTGACGCCCCCCATCGGCGAACGGAACGTGTGGAAGCAACTGGTACAGGGGGACCTGTTGCGTACAGAGCCCGCCTTCACGCGCATCCCCTGGATGGAGGCCATCATCGGCTGCGACATTCATGCGGGCACCGAGAACGCCATGTGGCCCGAGCCAGCCCTGGGGCCGGACTATGAGGGCATGGACGAGATCGTCCCCGCCGACGACAACCTCTGGCTGGCGAAGCTTCTCTCCCTGACGCAGGCGTTAGTGGAAGTCAACGACGGTTCCTACGTGGTGACCCACACGCTGATGCGCGGCCCCAGCGACATGCTGTCCGCCCTCCTGGGCGATGAGCGCATGGGGCTGGCCTTTTACGACGATCCGGACAACGTGGACGCCTGTCTGGCCCGGGCCGCCGAGGCCTTTATCAAGGTAGCCAAGGCCCAGTTCGACGTCATCCCCCTCTTTCACGGCGGGCGAACGGCGTGGGTCTATGGCCTGTGGGGCAGCGGAAGCGTGGTGCGCTTCCAGTCCGATTCCTCCAGCCAGCTCTCGCCGAATATGTACGAGGAACGGATCCTGCCCCACGACCGCAAGATCATGAAAGCCTTTGACAAATCCCTCATCGACCTGCACTCGGCGGGCACCCTGCACATCCGCGAGAAACTGATGGAGACCGAGGAACTGGACGGCATCTCCGTCACGCTGGACCGCTACGAGAATGCGCCCACGGTTAAAGATCTGCTGCCCATCTTTGCCGAGATCCTGGAGGCCAAGAGTCTGCTCATCTTTGGGGAGATGACGGCGGCGGAGGCCGATCTGCTATGCACCAAACTGCCGGCCCGGGGCCTGGCCATCGGCGGTCACATCACCGACAAACTGCTATGGGAGCGGCCGGTATAAGCCTCCCGCACAATCACACACATACCCACGACGCGAAAGGAGAAGGAGCGAGATGAAGATCACCGAGATCAAGACCTATCTCATGGACGCCAGTCGGGTATCCTCCAGCGAGGGCTGGCATGGACGCAACTGGCTCTTTGTCAAGGTCTTTACCGACGAGGGCATCTATGGCCTGGGCGAGGCCAGCGGGTGGCCGCGGGTGGTGGAGACGGCCATCAAGGACCTGACCCCCCTCCTGGTGGGCGAGGATCCCTTTCACATCGAAAAACTGTGGCAAAAGATGCTCCTGGCCATGATGGGCCACGGCATGACGGGCATCGTGGGCAGCGGGGCCATGACGGGCATCGAGATGGCCCTCTGGGACCTAAAGGGCAAAGCTCTGGGCACGCCGGTGTGGAACCTGCTGGGCGGCAAGATCCGCGACAGGATCTGGGCCTATGCCCACGCCAGCACGGCGGAGCGGGCCCAGGAACTGGTGGAGGAGGGCTTTTCGGCGCTCAAGACGGGGGGCGTGGAGGAGCCGCTGCAGCGGGTGAGGACCATCCGCGAGGCCGTGGGCCCCGACGTGGACCTGATGGTGGACGCCCACGGGCCACCGTGGCTGACCACACGGGATGCCATCCGCATAGGACAGGCGCTGGAGGAGTACGACCTCCTCTTCTATGAGGATCCCGTGGCGCCGGAGAACGTGGAGGCCATCGCGAGGGTCTCGGAGGCCGTGGACCTGCCCATCGCCGCCGGCGAGCGCCACTCCCACATCTATGGGGTGCGCGAGTTGATCGAGCGGGAGATCATCGACGTCGTGCAGCCCGACACCGGACGCGCCGGGGGACTGATGCAGATGAAAAAGATCGCCGCCCTGGCCGAGGCCCATTTCATCACCTTTGCGCCCCATAGCGGCTCCCTGGGTCCGGTGGCCGAGTTCGCCTGCCTGCACCTGCTGGCCACCCTGCCCAATTTCCTGATCATGGAACACCTGGAGGACGACGTGCCCCAGCGCTACGAGGTGGTCACCCCCCTCCCCGAGATCGTGGACGGCCACATCATCGTGCCCGACACGCCGGGACTGGGCGTGGATATCGTGGAAGAGGTCGTGGAGAGACATCCCTCGCGAGGCAACGTCTCTGAGCCCAGCGAGGAGGAGGAACATGTGTATTTTCGCGCCCGACGGGAGCGGGCCAGCTGGGCCAATCAGTAGGACACCTCACCAGATAGCGAGGTGCCCGCCGTTTGGCACCGCCGCCCGGCCCCATCTTGCACCCGGGCGGGGCCGTCAGATCATGGGGTACGTCTTATATAGTGCTTATACCAGGTTGTGGGCCTCTTCGGGCATCCAGTGGGCATCCTTGCCTTCCCACTTGACGTTGCAGCCGATGGGGTTGGTCAGCGGCGTGCTGACGGGCTTGCCCGCGAGGTGCTCCTCAAGGGCATTCGCCAGATCGTTGACGGTCATCTCGCTGGTATCGTCAGGACTGTCGACGCCGCGTCCGGTGTAAACCAGTTTGCGATCGCGATCAAAAACGTAAAAGTGCGGCGTGCGCAACGCACCATAGGCTCGCGCCACATCCTGTGATTTGTCGCGCAGATAGACCCAGGGAAAGTCGTTCTCTTCCATCGCCTCAACCATATGCGCAAAGTCGTCGTTGGCATGGGTGTTCTTGCTGTTCGAGTTGATGGCGACGAACTCTACGCCCTGCGGGGCAAAGCGCTCCGCCGTCTGACGCGTGACCTCATTGGATCCCAACACATAGGGGCAATGGTTGCAGGTAAAGAACACGACGAGGGTGTCGGCGTCATCAAAATCGGATAGTTGGTAGGTCTTGCCATCAGTGGCCGGCAGTTCAAAGTCTGGGGCCTTTTCGCCAATCTCCAGAGTAAAAGCCATTGGTCTCTCCTCAGTCTAGTAGATACTGGGAGGGAGTATAACAGAGTTAGATGATAAGAACAAGTCAGGGTCGGCCTCCGTCGTTCCCCTACAGGGGGGAGGTTGACCGCCAGATGAGGAAAGGAGTGAACGAGATGTATACCGTTGCGTTATTTGGCGCGGCCGGCAAGGTCGGTGCGCGCGTGGTGGACAAACTATGGGACGATCCGGAACTGGAACTCCTCTGTGTGGAGGCCGGCGAGGCCGGCCTGGCGGCCCTGCGCGAGCGGGGTCTGACCCCCACGGACCAGGAGGAGGCCATAGAGCGGGCCGATACCATCATCCTGGCCATCCCCGATACCGTCATCGGCGCGGTGGCCACAGAGATCGTACCCCAACTGCAGAGCGGCGCCATGGTCATGCTCCTCGATCCGGCCGCCGCGCGAGCGGGCCAGCTGCCGGAGCGGGAGGACGTGGCCTATTTCGTGGTCCACCCCTGCCATCCACCCTTTGCAGGGGACGAGGTGGATCCCGAGGCGAGAAGCGACTACTGGGGCGGGACGGCCAGGCAGAGTATCGTCTGCGCCCTGATGCAGGGCACGGAGGACGATTACATCAAGGGGGAGGAGCTGGCCCGCAAGATGTTCGCCCCCATCCTCAACGCCCACCGCATCACCGTGGAACAGATGGCCATCCTGGAGCCGGCCATGGCGGAGACGGTGATCCTCACCTGTATGGCGGTCATAAAGGAGAGCGTGGAAGAGGCCATACGGCGCGGTGTGCCCCGCGAGGTGGCCTATGACTTTGCCCTGGGACACATGCGCGTGACGCTGGGGATGCTGTTCAACTTTATCGATGCCGAGGCATCGGATGGGGCCAAGCTGGCTATGCGACGGGGCAAAGAGGCGATCTTTCAGTCCGACTGGAAAAAGGTCTTTGAGCCCGAGAACGTGCTGGAGCAGGTCAAGGCCATCGTGGAGGGTGGGCAGGACGGATGAGGTTGGGCATCGGCTCCTACACCTACGCCTGGGCCATCGGCGTACCGGGCCATCCCCAGCCCCCAGAGCCCCTGGAGGCCGTGGATCTGCTGGACAGGGCGGCGGCCCTGTCCGTAGATCTCGTACAGATCGCCGACAACCTGGCCCTGCACCGCCTCTCGCCGGCCGAACTGGAGCGCCTTGCGGAGCGTGCCGAGACGCTGGACATGGATATAGAGGTGGGGACGCGAGGCGTCGCTCCCGAGCACCTGCAAAAGTACCTGGAACTCGCAGAGCGGCTGGGTTCCGCCATCCTGCGCATCGTCACCGACACCGCCGAACATCGCCCATCGGAGGAGGAGATCGTGGACACCATCAGGGGCCTGGTACCGGCCTTTGCGAGGGCGGGCGTGGCGCTGGCCATGGAGAACCACGATCGCTTCAAGGCGCGGGAACTGGCGGACATCCTCCGCCGCATCGACAGCGACCACGTGGGCGTCTGTCTGGACACCGTCAACTCTTTTGGGGCCCTGGAGGGACCCGAGGTGGTGGTGGAGACCCTGGGCCCCTGGACGGTGAACGTGCACATCAAGGATTTCGACATCTTTCGCGCCAGCCACCTGATGGGCTTCGGCATCGAGGGGCGCCCCGCCGGCCAGGGCAGACTGGACGTGCCCTGGCTGCTGGGGGAGCTGGAGGCCATGGGCCGGGACCCCAACGCCATCCTGGAGCTCTGGACGCCGCCGGAGGAGACACAGGCAGAGACGGTGGACAAGGAGGCGGCCTGGGCACGGGAGAGCGTCGAGTATTTGCGCGGGCTCATCCCCACGTGAGAGGCGACGTTCGCCCCCGGCACCGCCTGTTTACGGCGGTGCCGGAGAGGTTGGAGTTGTGTTCGATGTCGACTATATTCCGTTTATACGAAATCGTCGACGTGACGGAGATATGATCCATGGTAGATTTTGAGCGTATCACATTTGATCCCCAGATAAAGGGGGGACGGGCCTGCATCCGTGGAATGCGCGTCACCGTCTCGTTGATATTAAAATTGCTCGCCAACGGCATGGCGCGGGAAGAGATTCTGGACGCTTATCCTTACCTGGCACCCGAGGATATTCAGGCGGCGTTAAACTATGCCGCCTGGTTGGCGGTTTACTAGCGCATCGCCTTTTTCAGGCCGATTTCCTCCCCAAAGTGGCCCTTCGCACTTTTTCTGGGATTGACGGGACGAACAAAGTCAATATAATATCCATATAGTTAGCTAATTTGTTACCTAATAATCCCGTGTAGAGGGAGGGCACGATGCCCAGAACCGTATCCGCCACCGAGATGAAGAATCGCTTTGGCTCCCTGGCCGACTGGGCTGTCGAATCCCAGGACGATGTCATCGTCGAGAGCCGGGGGAACCCCAAGGTGGCCGTCATCCCCATCAAAGAGTATGAGAGGCTGCGCCGCTGGCGTGAGGAGGCGCGCCGACGGGAGCTCCTGGAGCGCTTCAGGGCCCTCAGGGAAGATATCGGGGAGCGAAACCGGGATCTGACCAAAGAAGAGGCCGACGCCCTGGCCGAACGCCTTGGGCGGGAGATGGTCGAGGAGATGATCGCGGAAGGCAAGATCAACTATGAGGGAGGCTAGGGGATGCGCGTCCTCCTGGATACCAACGTGCTCATCAGTCACCTCCTGAGCCCTCAACGAAAAAGCCCCGTCCACCACATCCTGGAGGCCGCCTTCCTGGGGGAGATCGACCTCCTCTTTCCCAAAGAGGTACTCGACGAACTTCGAAAAAAGATCCCCGAGAAACCCTATCTGGCGGAGAGGATCTCCCCGCAACAGGCGGAGGAACTGGTCGCCCTACTGTCCGAGATATCGGAGGATATCCCCACCATCACCATAGAGATTCCCGCCGTGACCCGCGATGCCAAGGACGATTACCTCATCGCCTACGCCCTGGTGGGCCGCGCCGACTATCTGGTCACAGGAGACACGGATCTCCTGATACTGGAAAACGTGGAGGATGTGGAGATCGTCACGCCTCGCCAGCTGTGGGAATGCATAGCCTCCGGAGAAACGTCGCAAAGACCTTGAAGATCTGGCTGGGCCTTTTGGACTATGCCGTTCAAATGGGGCTGGTCAGATGCAAT
>CAZMOW010000066.1:0-2218 GCA_964567975.1 uncultured Anaerolineales bacterium
CTGCCTGCGCGGACGAGCAACGGCTAATGATCTACAACATTTGCGTGCACCCCGCAAGAAGCACTGTTGGCTTCTGTGTGGGCTAGTTGCGGCAGAAGCTGTAGGCTTTGATCGTTTATCCAACATGAGGGGGAAATCACATGAGTCAAATGCAATCATTCATAGAAGATTTGAAAGAATCCCGTCGGTTGGAAGCCTTCGATGAGGCTGCAACAAAGCAAGCCGTTATCCTACGCTTGTTATCGTTGTTGGGTTGGAATTGTTACGATATCGATGAAGTGACGCCCGAATACTCTGTCTCATCCCAGCGCATTGATTATGCGCTCCGCCTTCACCATTCAAATAAGGTCTTCATCGAAGTAAAAAAGATCGAGGAAGAATTAGATAGACATCAAGAACAGCTTCTGAATTACGCCTTTCAGGAAGGAGTTAGGCTTGCGGTACTGACAAATGGAGTGAGTTGGTGGTTTTATCTTCCGCTCAATGAGGGAAGTTGGGAACAACGGAAATTTTATACTATCGATATTTTGCAACAAGAAAGCACGGATATTTGTGAGAGATTTCAAAATTTCCTATCTCGAGAGAATATTGAGACCGGAGATGCCATAAAACACGCGAAGCAAATTCACGAGAGCCAGCGGAAACGCCAGCTTGCTCGTAGGTCGCTGCCGAAAGCATGGAATAGACTGATTCAAGAACCGGATGAATTGCTCATCGAACTGTTGGGAGAGACCGCAGAACGATTGTCAGGATACAAAATAGACCGGGAAGTTGTGGCCCGATTTATGCGGAAGCACCAATCGCAATTGACCATTGCTGAAGAATCATTTCGCAGTCGAACGCTCTCAGAATCAATATCAACAAACCAGCCGAAACCAGGAGAAGAGGGGCATGGAGTTGATCAAGATTATACCGGCCAGAATGCAAGTGGTTTTGCCTTTCAGAATCGTCGATATTATGTATCTTCTTGGCGAGATCTCTTGGTGCGAGTGTGTGAGGTCGTTTACCAAAAGCACCCTTCAGAATTTGATCACGTTTTGGAGTTAACAGGACGCAAACGCCTGCATTTCTCCCGGAATTCAAATGAACTTCGACGTCCCGCGCGCATTGGCACGTCTGGAATATTCGCCGAGACAAACTTGAGCGCAAATGGCATAGTCGGTCGTGCTTGTAAGGTTCTTTCGCTATTCGACTATGACACAAATGATTTGAACATTTTTGTCTCGTAGAATGTCGGCCTATAAGCTCTCTTGTACCAGACGCGGCTCGCACCCACCCGTCG
The DNA here is from genome assembly GCA_964567975.1 of uncultured Anaerolineales bacterium. Lineage (GTDB taxonomy): Bacteria > Chloroflexota > Anaerolineae > UBA1429 > UBA1429 > JAWLEV01. Next base: position 1,283 of record CAZMOW010000066.1, read on the forward strand.
GGCCGGGCACCGATTTATCTCGTAGGTTTTGGTTGTGAGGTCCATTCGGTAGGCTATGGCGGGATGAATCTTCTGGTCTCATATTCGTATTCCATGCCTTCTTTCCTTGGGAAGTACGTTTCACGTGAAACCCCCTCCCCGCCCATGGCAAAATGGCTTTTTGCCAAAACCTTTGTTTATATATAGTATATATCAAGTATTGGGAGCGGTTGGATGCCAGCATCATCAAAACCCCCATCTGGCTTGACGGGGGCAGACGATTTCTTTACAATCACGTCAAATTATACCGATAGAGGAGTAGCGATCATGCCTGCTATGGACAACGAGATGGAACAGATCCTACAGACGGCAATTCAGCGAGAGATCGACGCTTACAATCTTTATCATTCGACGGCACAAAACGTGGAGCGGCCGGAGGCCAAATCGATACTGGAAGAATTGGCCTCCCAGGAGGTGGGGCACCGCGAGAGGCTGGAAAATCTGCTGGAGGGCGGGCGGTTCCGCGCCATCTCCAAGGCACAGCAGAAAAAAGTGGTAGACCTCAAGATAACCGACTATCTGGTGGAGACGCCCCTGGATGCCGACTCTGACCTTCAGGAGGTGCTTATCGTGGCCGGAAAGCGCGAGAAGGCCAGCCGCGACTTGTACACCGCCCTGGGCAAGGTGGCCGACGACGAGGAGACAAAGAACCTGTTCACCTTCCTGGCCAATCAGGAAGCCCAACACAAAAAGCGCGTGGAGACGCTCTACGAGAAGGTCGTCTACCAGTGGAATTAGGACATTGCCAATAGTCTGTGAGCCCTTTTGCCAACGCGAGGGGCTTCTGAAATACTATTTAAAATGAGGAGATGCGATATGAGCGAATGGGAATGCATCGTCTGTGGTTGGGTCTATGATCCCGAAAAGGGCGTGCCGGAGGGGGGCATCGAGCCGGGG
>CAZMOW010000066.1:2318-14107 GCA_964567975.1 uncultured Anaerolineales bacterium
GTCATCTATTCGCAAGAGCCCCATCATGACTATCCCCGTCCCCGCCGCATGGATGTGGTGGCCGGCGGCGTCCCCCCAGAGCGCATCATCTCCCATGCTGGGGACTGGCATCGTAAACACCGTATCGCGGGGGCCTGGGGTATCATCCCAGCGACCCTGCCCCAGGCACGGTTCGCGGGGATCCGACGATTGGTCGAGGGGGGTGCACCCATCTCTGAACGCGATGCCGCGTCGCTGCCGGAAGGACTTGATCTCCGACAGCCGATGGAAAGCGACCGCGTCCATAGGATAGATCGCTGATGCGCCGCTTCGTGTGGGGAACCATACTACATATCTTGTACGGAGGTGAATATGAAAAAGGAACAGATCATAGACTTGTTGCGGAAGGATATGCGGGGTGAGCATCAGGCCATCATCCAGTACCTGAACCACGCCTATGCCCTGGGAGAGGGCGAGATCGCCTGTGAGATAGAGGCCATCGCCCGCGAGGAGATGCGGCACCTGGACTGGCTGGCCGACGAGATCGTGGAGATGGGCGGCGACCCCTCCATGGAGCGCGACCCCGTGGACTTTTTCCTGGTGCCTCCCGATGAGCTGCTGGCAAAGGACGTGGATCTGGAACAGGTGGCCATCGACCAGTATCAGGAGCACATGGAGGCCATCGACGATCCCGAGATCCGCCGGCTGCTGGCGCGCATCGTCCACGATGAGCGGGCCCATCAGGGCCAGTTCAGAGATCTGGTCGAGGAGGCGCGCGAAGAGATGGAGGCCGAAGAGGCAGCCGAGGGTGAAGACGAGGCCTCGACAGAAGAGGCCGAGGCCGTGGGAAACGCGGCCTATGCCCAGCGTCTCGAAGAGATCATGAACGAGGGCATACGACACGAGTACAGCGTGATCCTGCAGTACCTCTTCCATTCCTTTTTGGCCGAGGACAAGGAGGTGGCGGAGGAACTGGAGAACGCGGCCATCAACGAGATGCAGCACATGGGCTGGCTGGCAGAGGAACAGTATGAACACGGTAGTGGTCCGGACTATTCCCACGGCGACCTGGTGCTGAGCCACGACATGGTCAAGAACCTGTTGGCGGATATCGACGTGGAGGCCGAGGTGACCGAGGCCTACTCCAGTCAACTCTCCGAAATTAAGGAAGAGGATCTGAGAAAACTCGTGGAGCGCATCCGCGATCACGAGATATACCATGAGGCCGTGTTCAAAGATCTTCTGGAAGAGGTCAAGGAGGAGGCAGAAGAAGCGCCATCGGAACCGGAGCAAGAAGAGGATGAGGCGGAGGAATCACCCTCACGGGATATCCCCTCTATCGGCAGCCTCATGGGAGAAAAATAGTTCTCGCATAAAACATCCACTGACTGAAAAATACTTGACTAGGAGGAATCATGGACAGCTATTTGATGCGCGACGGAGCACCGTTTGGCGAGGAAGGTTGGGAAAAGATAGACGACATGGTCGTCACGGTCATGAAAAAGAACCTGGAGGGCCGACGATTCATCGATCTCGTAGGGCCTCTGGGCTGGGGTGTGGAGGTGGCGCCCACCTTTGGCTTTGCGCAAGAGGAGGGGGCAGCAGTAGCCACAGAGACGGGCGAGTACCTGCGGTTGCAAGAGATCGCCCAGGAGTTCATGCTCAGGGCCAAGCACATGGCCATAGCCGATGACACCCCCTTTGCCCTCGATCTGGGGGCCGTGGCGTTGGCGGCCACCAAGCTGGCCGACGCCGAGGAAGAGATCGTCATCGGCGGCCTGCGAGAGGCGGCCGAGAGTTCCGTCGAGATGACCGATTGGGACACCTTGGGCGGCCCCTTTGAGCTCATTTCCAAGGCCACGGCCCAGCTGCGGGCCTCGGGATTCGACGCGCCCTTTGCCCTGATCATGGATCCGAACATGTATGCGCGACTGGCCAGCCTGATGCGACAGGGTCGGCGAGAGATAGAGATGGTAGAAAAGATAGCCGAGGCGGGCATCTTTGAGACCACGGCCCTGCCCGAGGGCGAGGTCCTCGTCGTGAGTCCCCATTCGTGGAACGTCGATCTCGTGGTGGGCCAGGACGCGGTGACCGCCTATCTGGGCAACGAGGGCATCGATCACCGGTTCCGCATATTTGAGACGTTGGCTCTGCGCATCAAGCGGCCGGGCGCTATCTGTGTGATCGAATAGGGTCTGATACACGACCGAAAAAAGAAAATATAACAAAGAGGGGGTTTCATGCCTACCACCGACGTCACTTTTTGTATTGGAGGTGAGGCGGGCCAGGGGGTTCGGTCCAGCGGGGCGGGCTTTGCCCAAGCTATGACCCGAGGGGGCCTGCACGTCTTTGGCACGCCCAGCTACTACTCGCGCATTCGTGGTGGACATAACTTTTTTACCATTCGCGTCAGCGATGAGCCCGTGTACGCTATCAAGGACAGGATCAACCTGTTGCTGGCCTTTGACGAGACGACCATACTGCATCATGTGGATGATCTGGTCCCCGACGGGGTGATCATCGCCGATGAGGGGATCGAGGTCCCCGAGGGACTTTTGGGGACGCGGGCGGTGCATCTGGTGCAGGCTCCTCTGGTGGACATCGCCGAGGAGCACGGCAGCTCCGTGATGATGAACACCGCCGTGCTGGCCCTGGCGGCGGGCGTCGTCGGCTTTGATCTCGAATACATCCTCGACGTCATCGCCGACAACTTTGCTGCCAAGGGAGAGGGGATCGTCCGGGCCAACGAGCAGGTGGCAAGGAACGCCTACGCTCTTGCCGAGGAGGACTTTGCCGATCTCTCCACCTGGCGCGTCGAGGCGCGAGAGACGCCCGAGCGCCTGAGCATCGATGCGAACCACGCCTTTGGCATGGGGTGCCTCATGGGCGGCTGCAAGTTCGTCGCTGGCTATCCCATGACGCCGGCCAGCTCTGTGCTGGAATATATGGCGCAACACGCAGATCCCTGGGGCATGGTGGTAAAGCACGCCGAGGACGAGTTGGCGGCGGTCAACATGTGCGTGGGAGCCGCCCACGCTGGCGTGCGGGCCATGACCTGCACGTCGGGAGGCGGGTTCGACCTCATGACCGAGGGGCTCAGCCTGGCGGGCATGACCGAGACGCCCGTGGTTGTCTATCTCGCCCAGCGACCCGGCCCGGCCACGGGTTTGGCCACCCGGACGGCGCAGGGCGATCTCAATCTGGCCCTCTATGCCTCCCACGGCGAGTATCCCCGCGTGGTATTGGCACCCCACACGCCACAGGAGGCCTTTCGCTGCGGTCAGCGGGCGCTCAATATCGCGGAAAAGTACCAGTGCGTGGTCATCGTCCTATCCGACAAATACAGTGCCACCTCGCTCTGGTCCGTAGAAGCGGAAGAATTTGACCCGCAGCAGATGGAGATCGACCGAGGGAAGATGCTCGACGCGGAAGCGCTGGAAGAGATGGACGTCTATCACCGTTATGCCATGACGCCCGATGGGGTTTCGCCCCGGGCAGTTCCTGGCAGCCATCCCCAGGCCGTCTATCTGGCCACGGGCAACGAGCATCGCGAGAACGGCCACATCACAGAGGACCCGGAGATCAGCGCGGCCATGTTGGACAAGCGCATGCGCAAACTCGACGGCGCCCGCAGCGAGATACGGGCACCCTTTACCTACGGGCCGTCCGAGGCAGAGATCACCTTCTTGAGCTGGGGATCGAGCTACGGTCCCGTCCACGAGGCCACGGAACGCTGCAATGCGAGGGGAACGTCGGCCAATATGGTACATTTTGTGGATCTGTGGCCCTTTCCCGTGGAGGAGACGAAAGAGATCCTGGGCGGTGCCCAGACGTTGATCGATGTGGAGGGCAATGGAACGGCCCAGTTCGCCTCCCTGCTCTATGGTCAGACGGGCATCGAGGTGGACAAAAAGATCCTGAAATACGACGGGAGACCGTTCACGCCAGAGTACATCATGGAACACGTGGAAGGAGCATAGGATGGTGACAGTACAGGATTACGCGACTGAGGTTACCCCCACCTGGTGTCCCGGCTGCGGAGACTATGGTATCTGGAACGCCCTGAAGCGGGCCTTTGCGGAGGCGGACGTGGCGCCCCACGAGGTCATGATGGTCACCGGTATCGGCTGTGGCAGCAAGATGAACGACTATATGCACGTCACGGGGATGCATGCGCTTCACGGCCGGCCCGTGCCCGTGGCCACCGGATTCAAGCTGGCCAATCGGGACATGAAGGTCATCTGCGTGCACGGCGACGGCGATGGCTATGGCGAGGGAGGCAACCACTTTTTGCACGCCGCCCGGCGCAACATAGGCATCGTGGATCTGATAGAGAACAACCACGTGTATGGCCTGACCAAGGGCCAGTACTCTCCCACCAGCCCTTCCGGCTTTGAGACAAAGACATCGCCGCAGGGGGCGCTGGAAAAACCCGTGAACCCACTGGCATTGGCTATATCGCAGGGGGCCACCTTTGTGGCCCGGGGATTCACTATGGATATCGATCAACTGGCGTCCCTGATCGTCGAGGCGTTAGGACATCGGGGCTATGCCCTCCTCGACGTGATGCAGCCATGTGTGACCTTTATGCGTCCCATGAGCTACGAGTGGTACCGGGAACGCCGGTACTATGTGGAGGACGAGGATCACGATCCGAGCGACCGTATGGCGGCCATGGAACGGGCCCTCGAGTTTCCCGGCGGAGACCGCATCCCCATGGGCATCATCTACCGCAGCGAGTCGGAGGCGAGCTACGAGGAACAGCTGCCCACGCTGCAGGAAGAAGCCCTGGTGAAACAGCCGTTGCACACGCGCCCCATGGATGATTATAACGAGCTCTTGCAGGAATTCATCTAAAGGAATCGCTGATGGACGTGACGCTCTATACCACACCAACTTGACCCTATTGTCACCACGTGAAAGAGTTTCTTTCACAACGGGGAGTTCCCTTTGAGGAGGTCGACGTATCGCGGGACCCCCAGGCGGCCACAGAGATGGTACGCCTCTCGGGGCAGCGGGGGGTGCCGGTGACCGTCGTGGATGGCGAGGCCGTGGTGGGCTATGATCCAGGTCATCTCGAGCAACTGCTGCAACAGGAGCAGGGCCCAAAACTGGGGGCCGCCGTGGCGGACGCCGCCCGGATGGCCGCTCAGGGCCGTTGTGCCCTCGACCACGGGGCCTATCTGGGGAGGGTGAGGGAGGGTAGCGCGGCGGCGCGAGCCGGCCTCCGGGTGGGGGACATCATCGTCTCCCTGGCGAATCGCCCCGTGGAGGACGCCTCGGATCTGGAACGCACCGTATCCCGTCTGGCAATGGGGCAGCCCGTCCCCCTGACGTACATGCGCGGAGAACGACGACGGGAGACGACGCTTCGAACATAGGCCGTCCAGTTCTCAGTATAGAACAGAATTGAGGAGCGGAAACGATGGTCGACATAAAGAAAGCACAGGAAGTGTTAACCCAGGCCCTGGAGCTGGAAAGGCGGGGACAGGCGTTCTATCATCAGGCCGCTCAGGAGACCTTTAACGAGAAGGGTAGAGCCATGTTCGCCTCCCTCGCCGACGACGAGGAAAGGCACGGCGCCATGATCGAGCGCCAGATGCGCGCCATTCAGGAGTTGGGGCAATACGAGACGCTACCGAGCATCAAGGCGCCGGACATCGATCTCGGCGAGAAACTCTTTCCGCCCGAGCGCGAGGCGCGCCAGGCCGAGCTTGGCGATGAACCGAGCGTCCTCGATGCCCTGCACTTTGCCCTGGATATCGAGATGAGAGCGCACAAGCTTTACACCGACGCGGCCAAAGCGACGGAAGATGAGGGTGGAAGGACGCTGTATATGTGGCTGGCCGATGCAGAGATGACCCACTTTAACCTGCTGATGGCCAATTATGAATCACAGGTCAATATGGGGGGCTGGGTATAGCCGTTCGCCCAAAAAGCAGGGGATATAGATTACACCAGATATAGGAAAACCAGCGATAGAAAGGCGGGGGCGATGCAACTTGGATTGGGAGCGTTTAACGAGATCGACGAGGAGATACTGCAGTTTGCCAAGCAGTTAGGGGTTCCTAACCTCATTGTCCATACGCCCCGCCATCTTCCCGGCGATGGTTACTGGCATTTCAGGGATCTGCTCAGGATGCGCACGCGGGTGGAGTCCATGGGGCTCAAATTATTCGGTATCGATGGTCTCCCGATGAGCTTTATTGATAAGGTGATGCAGGGCAAGCCCGGCCGTGACGAGCAGATCGAAAACTTGCACAGGCTGATACGCAACCTTGGACGTGCGGGGATTCACACGCTGGGGTATAATTGGGCGCTCCTGGGAGTCGCCTATCGCACCGAGTTCTCTCCCACGGGGCGCGGTGGGGCCTATGTGACCAAGTACGACCACGCACAGGTGGAGAACGCGCCCGTGGCCGATATCGGCAGTTTCACCGACGAGCAAGAGTGGGAAAGTTTGACGTATTTTCTCGAGGCCGTGATTCCGGTGGCGGAGGAGGAGGGCGTGATGTTGGCCCTGCATCCCTCGGATCCGCCGATGAAGAGCATTCAGGGGGTAGCCAACATCCTGCGCAGTTTTGAGGCCTACAAGCGGGCCACCGAGATCGTGGACAGCCCCAGCAATGGACTCAAGTTCTGTCAGGGCACCGTCGCAGAGTGGTGTGAGACGCCGGAGGAGGTGTACGAGGCCATCCGCTACTTTGCCTCCCGGGGTAAGATCTCCCACGTGCACTTTCGCAACGTGCGCGGTGTGGTGCCCAAATTCGAGGAGACCTTTATCGACGAGGGCAAGGTGGATATGCTGAAGGCCATGTGCGCCTACCACGAGTCGGGTTACGATCGCGTCCTCGTGGTCGATCACACTCCCGGCATGGTGGGCGACACGCGCTGGGGGCATCGGGGCAGGGCCTATGGCATCGGGTATATGAAAGCGCTATTGAAATGTGTAACCGGGGACTGATTTTCAGTTATCCCTGGTTCCCTTTTGTGTCCCCGTACGTATGGATTGAGTTCAATTCGTGAGAAGAGATTCGATATGATGAGAGGAGAGCTATGGATAAGGCACTTGAGGCTTTGAAAAAGGGCATGAGCACCGAGATCTGGGGCAGGCGCTTCTATCAGCAGGCGGTGGCCCGCACCGAGGCCGCGGACGGAAAAAAGATCTTTCAGAGCCTGGTCGTGGAGGAAAATACCCATCTGGACATCCTGCGGGGCCAGTACGCGGCCCTGGCCGGCAAGGGGGACTGGATCTCGGCGGAGGAGGCACGGGAGATGGCGGAATCCGTCGAGCCCGAAGAATGGATCGCTGACAGGTGGATCTCGGTACAGCAAGCGGAAACCGTGGCCGAGGCGGCCGGCCCCACAGAGATTTTCCCCCAGGCCGCGAGCGCTGAGCAGTTGATCCCCGAGGACGCCTCCGATGAGGAGGCCCTGGAGATGGCCATGGAGTTCGAGCAAAAGGGCTACGATCTCTATCGCCAGGAAGCGGAGGCCGCCCAGGATCCCCAGGAAAAGGCCGTATGGGAGTTCCTGGCCAAAGCCGAGGATCACCATTACACCTTTTTGCAGGAGACCCACGAGTTCCTGACCAATGAGGGCAAGTGGTACTTTGACGAACGGGAGTTGCCCTTCTTTGAAGGATAGTACATGTGGGCGTTGGTCGGGTGCCGGTCGGGACGATAGAGGAGGTCTCGCATGATCGGCACCCTGATCAACGTGGTGGCGGTTCTGCTGGGAGGCGGCCTGGGCACCATCCTGGGGGACAGGCTGCCGGAGCGGGTGCGAGAGACCGTCCTCCAGGGCATAGGTTTGGTGACGCTGACCCTTGGAATCCACCTGACCATGGAGACCCAAAGCATCCTCATCGTCATGGGCAGCGTCCTGCTGGGGGCCGTGCTGGGGGAATGGTGGCGCATCGACGCGCGCCTGGAAGCGTTCAGCGACTGGCTCCGCGACAGGCTGGCCGGCCGCCTCTCGTCACATGGGCTGCAGCACTTTAGCGAGGGGTTCATCACCGCCAGTCTGGTTTTCTGCATCGGCCCGGTGACCATCTTGGGGGCCATCCAGGATGGCCTTACGGGAGACTATTCCCTGCTGGCCATCAAATCCATGCTCGACGGCGTTGCCGCACTGGCTTTTGCCTCCACCCTGGGCATCGGCGTGGTCTTTTCCATCATCACCCTCATCGTATATCAGGGCGGCATCTCTCTCCTGGCCAGCCTGGCCCAGAACGCCCTCACCGACCCCATGATAGCGGAGATGTCGGCCACCGGCGGGGTGCTGATACTGGCCATCGGCCTCCTCCTGCTGGATCTGAAGCGCATCCGCGTGGCCAACCTCCTGCCGGCCCTCCTCATCGCCCCGGCCATCGTGGCCGCCCTGCAGGCACTGGGGATTGGAGTGTAGGGGTTAGGTGGTGAGGGGCTCTGAGCGAAAGGCTACATGGGAGATTGTCTCAAATTTCACGCGGGCAGTTACCCCTCACTTGCAAGTTACGACAAGACGGCAAAGGTGATAGTACCTCTGTGAACTCTAGCGAAAAGGGATCGATACATTATGAATCTTGATCAGGTAATTGACAGAAGTGAATATCCCACGCTCAAGTGGAACAAGTCCTCGTTGAAAGAACACTTTGGGAGTGAGGACTTGCTACCTATGTGGGTTGCCGATATGGAGTTCCTGGCACCACCGGCGGTGATTGACAGTCTGCGCAAGCGCGCGGAACACGGCATTTTCGGCTACGAGTACAAGAGGGACAGCTACTTTGACGCGCTCATTCGTTGGTACGCGAATAGACACCAGTGGTCGATTGACCAAGAGGAGATCGAATCCTGTCCCAGCGTACTGGGTGCGATAGCTGTTCTGATAAATCAACATACAGAGAAAGGTGATGGAATCATCATTCAGCCACCTGTCTTCTTTGAATTCCGTCTGGTGATCAGGAACAATGGTCGGCGTATAGTCAGGAATCCCCTCAAGATAAAAAATGGCAGATACGAGATGGACTGGGCGGACCTGGAGGAGAAAGCCGCGAACCCCAAGAACAAGATGATGGTTATCTGCAATCCGCATAATCCCATCGGTCGAGTATGGACGAGGGAAGAACTAGCCTGTGCCGGCGAGATCTGCAAAAAGCATGGCGTTTTGATCATTTCTGACGAACTCCATGGCGATATTGTCTATGGAACCAATCGTTACACGCCATTCGTTTCCATTTCGAGCGAATTAGCACAGATCTCTTTTGCCTGCCTTTCTCCAGCCAAGACCTTCAACATTGCGGGGATGGTAGATGCAATGACAGTTATCGCCAATGATGAATATCGGCAACGCTTTCACGATTTTGCACATCGCTTTCATATAAACAGGACAGATGTGTTCGCCTCGGCAGCCATCGAAGCTGCCTATAGTGAAGGAGGTCAATGGTTGGATGACATACTGGTGTATCTGCAATCCAACATTGACTTTTTGAGCTCCTATCTTGAAGAGAAGCTTCCCCAGGTGAAATTGGTCGAACCCGAGGGCACATATTTGGTGTGGCTCGATTTCAGGGAGCTAGGATTGAACAGGAAAGAACTGGCCAAGTTCCTGGCGCAAGAGGCGCGGTTGGCGCTCAATCCCGGTTACTGGTTTGGTAGAGAAGGAAGCGGGTATGCGAGGATGAACATAGCCTGTCCGCAAAGCATGCTGGCCGAAGCTATGCGCAGGCTAACAGAGGCTATCAACGAACACCAGAAAGGAGCTGCCTAACCTCATCTTGCACTCAACCGTCGCCTCAACCCATGTAGTGGGGCCGCTTCACAGGCTATGCCAAGACGATTGCGCCTTCGTCGGAGGTACCGCCGTCCCCGGTGTCCTCATCACGCCGACTGTCGTGGCCGTCCTGCAGGCGGTGGGGATTGGGTTGTAGGGGTTAGGTAGTGAGTGGCTCCGGAAGGAGAGAGATGCCATCGGTCACGATGGCACGATACAGAGGCAGATTCATGTGCTTTGCCCTGGCCCAGCGCCCTCGATCGAAGACCCGTGGAGAGATCATCGAAGACTACCCAATCGATAGGCCATATCCGAGCTGCCTAGTTTACGGAGAGACGTTCAGCGGGCAGCCAGTGCATAGTGTCTGGGGTTACAATCAGGAAAACCGATGGGCTGTTCTAATCACTGTGTATCGTCCAGACCCTGGGCGCTGGATTGATTGGCGGGAAAGGAGACCGAAAGATGCTACCATTTGAGCAATGTCCAGTCTGTGGTGGTGAAGTGGTAAGAAAGGAAGTGGAGAAACTGTTGCGGGGAGGGGTAAATACGGCGGTAATCAGAGTACAAGCCGAGGTTTGCTTGCATTGTGGTGAGAGGTTTTACTCCAAAGAGACGATTAGCCTTTTTGAGCAGATTCGAGCAAAGCTTGATCGTCAAGAAGTATCAGAATTCCATCCCCTAGGGCGATCCTTCCGAGTTGTACCACAGACATCACAGACCACGCGACCAGAATGAGCTGCTGATTCTGTCTTCGCTTCTGACTCCATCGACCACTGGCAAGATGTTGGCCAGGGTTTTTGCCCAGACAGGATCGAGGGTTTCTTACAGCCAACCTGTCGTCCGTCCCTCTTACCGCGCCGATCGTCACCGGTGTCCTGCAGGCGCTGGGGATTGGGTTGTAGCACTACATGGCGAGGCGCTCGGGAAGGAGGGAGATGCCATCGGTCACAATGGCCCGATACAGAGGCAGTCTCATGCGCTTTGCCCTGGCCCAGCGGTCTTGATCGAACACCCGGGAGGATATCACCACGTCATGCCTCAACGAGACCTCGGACGCTATGCGCCACAGCTCGGAGCGCACCTCGTTAAAGCCCCTATCCTCTATATTCTGAACATCCACGACGACCAACAGGTCGATGTCCGATTCGGCATCGGCATCACCCCGCGCCTTGGAACCGAACAGGATCACGTCGAGGATCCGCTCCGGAAAGCGATCCTGTATGGCGGCAATATACTCTGCAAGCGCTGTTCGATCTTGGGGTGTCAGATGGGACATAGCCCGAGGGTTCATAGATAGCCCCTTCCGCTCAAATAGCTCTCACAATCCTCGACAAAACGTGCAGCATTCTCCATGACCGTCCGTGCCTGGGCCTTGTCAGCTGTTCCCAGCATCTCATAATCGGCGACGTTTCGCAACTCAAAAGCTTCTCCATACGCATTGCTATCTTGAACGGGGAATATCGCCTCTCGAACAAAGTACCGACGAAAAGCGGCCAACACACCCGAATGTCTACTGCGCGTCAGATCTTTGGTCAGAAGCAAAGCCGTCGCAGCATAAAGGAAAGCATAATACGCACGGTTGACGGTAACGCCATAAAAAGTCCCGTCAAAATTGTATCGTGCGCTCCGCAGAGCCCTACGAGCGCCTCGCAGATACAGTAGAACCGCTTCCCTGTTGATCGCATCCGATTCATCCATCGCATTCATAGTATAGCGTGATAAGAGAGAAGTAGCAATCGTCTCATCCCAAGTCACAAAGGTGGTTTGCTTCTGGGAGTTCTGTCCGGCCATCGACCTCCCCAACGCACACAGCGCCGCGAACCATAAGACCCGCGGCGCTGTGCAAAAGGGAACAGCACTATTGATAAAACGTATCCTCTATTCGCTTACCGAGTGATCACAAGCCCTTACAAAGACTGCCCAAAAACAGTGCTGCCGCCGCGGGAGTGCACGCCCGTGTCCGTTCCCTCGCCATTTTCCCAGGGGACACGTCCACCGCCATGACCTCCCCGGCCCATGGGGCCCTCCTCACCCGGCTCGTGCTCCTCCCCAAGGCG
>CAZMOW010000067.1:0-13561 GCA_964567975.1 uncultured Anaerolineales bacterium
TTATGCTACCCTGGTTTCGCTCTGGTCCGCCCCGGCCTCCCGGCATTCCTCGCACAGGCCGGGGATGATGAGGTGTTCGGGCCGGGCCTCAAAGCCGTGGGTTTGGCTCAGGTGGTCGATGAGGGGCTGGATCTCTTTTTCCTCCACGCGCGTCAGTTTTCCGCAGCGGGAGCAGCGGATGTGGTGGTGGTGGCCGTGCACACTCAGCAGTTCGTAGCGCACCTGATCCTGGCAGCGTACCACGCCGACGAGGTGGAATTCCTCGAGGAGTTCCAGGGTGCGGTAGACGGTAGAGATATCCACGGCGGCGCTGCGTTCCCGCACGCGGGCATAGATCTCCTCGGCGGTCACGTGGCCCTGCATGTGGTGGAGGACGTCCAGGACCATCTCGCGTTGGGGGGTGAGCCGGAGGCCCTGTTGGTGGAGTTTGCGCAAAAAGAACGCTTCACAGCACATACTTTTTTTCCTTTCCCGATACGGTTGATTCTGCCCCCTATATTACCTGCATTTCACCCCAGTTGCAAATGGACGCAATAAGGCTGCGCTCGGGGAGCCTCAGCACTGGGATTTAGGCCGAGCATCTTGGGGGCTTTTGTCCCCTGCCCTTCTGCCAGGTGCCCGGGCTGCGGGAGGAGCCGGCACTTTCCCTTGCAAAAGTCTGCAAGGGTTCTGCGTTCGGCGGTGGGGTAGAGACGCAAGATCTTGAGGTGCCAGGCACTTCCAAAGTGCCTGGCACCTGAGGCACCTGAACGCTAGGGCCGCCAATCGGTGAGGTGGGGTAGAGACGCAAAATCTTGCGTCTCTACACGCCACTCCGAGGGGAGAGGGCACTTGTTTAGACTTCGGAAGTCTTCCCGACCACCTTACCATCCTGCCCACCCGATCTCTCAGCACCCCTTTAGTCGCGAAAGGTTCCGCAGGCAGACTTCCGAAGTCTACTACGCGTGCACCCCAACAAGGGTGCGGTCCTGGGAGATGGGGAGAAGGAAGGTGAGGTGTTGCTATACTGTCTCTTGGGAAGCGTTCCAGAGGGTCCTGGCGCCGAGGCTGAGCAGATAGCACAAGCCGGAGACGAGGATGATGGTGGCGCCAGAGGTAAAGTTGAAAAAGTAGGAGAACCAAAGACCGGTGGTGGTGAAAAACATGCCCAGTATGCTGGAAGCCAGCATCATGTGTTTCATGTCGTCAAGGAACTGGCCGCTTATGGCGGCGGGTATGGTGAGGAGGGCGATGACCATGATCAGGCCCACGACGCGCATGAGCATCACCACGGTCAGGGCGATCATGGTCAGCAGTATCAGGTAGAGGGCGTCCACCGGCACGTTGCGCACGGTGGCAAAGGTCTCGTCGAAGGAGATGGCCACCAGTTCCTTGTAGAGCAGGATGACGGCGGTGAGGATGATGACATCCAGCAGGAATATGATCACCAGGTCGGTGGAGGGGACGGCCAGGATGCTCCCAAAGAGGTAACTCATCAGGTCGACCTTGTAGCCCTCGGTCAGGTCGACAAAGATGACGCCCAGGGCCATGCCGATGGCCCACATGGCCCCTATGACGGTGTCGGAGCGTTCGCGCGTCCTGCGTTCCACGGCTCCCATGCCCAGGGCCGCCAGCAGGCTAAAGGCGATGGCACCCCATACGGGGTTAAAGCCCAGAAAATAGGCCAGGCCGATGCCGCCATAGGCGGTATGGGCGATGCCTCCGCTGATGAACACGATGCGATTGACGACCACAAAGGTGCCGATGATGCCACAGGCGATGCTGACCAGGATGCCCGTCATGAGGGCGTTGCGCATAAAGCCAAATTGTAAGGCCTCGATCATGGAAGCCAGCATAGTCTAGGACTCCTCTCCGTGCTGCGGGAAGACGCGATGGGGGACGCCATGGGCGATCAGGTCGATGGGGCATTGGTAGGCTTCGGCCATCATCTCTGGGTCCAGTTTCTCGTCATGCTGGTAAAAGAGGTGGCGGTTGATGCAGCCCACGGTCTTGACGTGGGAGCCGATGGCCCCGATGTCGTGGGAGACGAGGAGGATGGTGACGTGTTCGTTGAGTTGCTCCAAGAGTTCATAGATGGTGCTGCGCACCTGGGGATCGACGCTGGCAGTGGGTTCGTCGAGCAGCAGGATCTCGGGCTCTGTTGTCAGGGCGCGGGCGATATACACGCGCTGCCGTTGCCCGCCAGAGATCTCGCCGATGGGGCGCGCGTGAAGGTCCAGCATCTCTACCTGGCGCAGGGCCTTTTCCACGATATGATCATCCCGTTCCGTATAGGGCCGCAGCAGGGAGCGCGCTCCAAGGCGTCCCATACGGACCACCTCCCGAACACTCAGGGGAAAGTTGTAGTCGAGTTTCAGGGTCTGGGGCACATAGCCGATATGACGGCGTCCTTGACGTGGGGGCTCGTCCATGACGCGCACCGTGCCACGCAGGGGTGATAGGAGGCCGAGGAGTACCCTGAGCAGCGTCGTCTTGCCCCCGCCGTTGGGGCCGATGAGGCCGATAAAATCCCCGCTGTGGACGGAGAGGTCTATGTTCTCGAGCACAATGTCGCCCTCGTATCCCGCCCACAGTCCCTGGACGGATATGACCTCTCTAGCGCTCCGTCTGTTGTCCGTATCCGTCATTTTTTATTCTCCCAGGACCTGGGCGAACGTGTCGGCGACGCGGCGCATGTTCTCTGGCCAATCGGGGTCGAGGGGGCTGATGAGGCGCACCTCGCCGTCGATCTCCTGAGCGATGGTCTCGGCGGCTTTTATGCTGAATTCGGGCTGCGCAAGGATGACGCGAATATCCTCCTCCCTGGCCTTTTCTATCAGGGCCGCCAACTCTTTGGCGCTGGGTTCCTGTCCGCCGACCTCGATGGCTATCATCTCCAGGTCGTATTCATGGGCAAAATACCCCCAGGAGGGATGAAAGACCATGAACTTGCGATTTTCCAGGTCCTGAAGTCTTTCTCGAATATAGGCATCCAGCTCGTCGATGTCCGTGAAAAAGTCCTGCAGGTTCGCCTGATAGAAGGGGCGATTTTCTGGATCCAGTTCGCCGAGGGCCTGAGCCATGGTTTCCGCTTGCGCCTTGACCAGGCGCGGCGAGAGCCAGATGTGGGGATCGAGGTTCTCCTGGGTTGCTGATTCGTCGTGTATTTCCTCGTCGTCGTGTTCATCGTTGTGGGCATCTTCATCATCATGGGCATGGTCCGTGGTCATGAGCATGCGCTCGACGTTCTGCGTCGTGTCCACGATACGCATCTCGGGGTTGGCGCCCCGTATGCGCTCCATCCAGGCTTGCTCAAAGGGCACCCGTATGCGCATATAGGCTGCCGATGCCTGCAGGGCTTTTAGTTGTTCCGGCTTGGGCTCATAAGTGGCGGGATTGGCCCCTGGTTTTACCATGGCCTGCACAGATATCTTTTCCTGTCCGATACGCCTTACAAAGTAGGTTTGGGGCAGGATGCTGACCGTGACGCTGAGGGCTGGGGTCTGTGCTGTCTCGGAAGGTGTATCGGGAGAGGGAGATTCCACCTCTAGGGCCGGGGTGGCCGGGCGGCAGGCGATCAGCAGTAATATGGTGCTTATTGTACTGAGAATCAAAACTGTAATTTCGGGACCATTGCGTCGGTTCATAAAGGCCTCCAGGACTTTTTTTTTGGGAAAGGCGGTGTTCACTGACATTCGGGACAGACGCCGGAGAGTTGCAGCAGGTGCCCGGCGATGCGATAGTGTGTCTGGGCCTCGACACGCTCCATCAGGGCGTCGAGTTCCTCCCCGCCGGCGAACTCGATGGCCCGTCCACATCGTCGGCAGACCACGGCGTGGTGGTGTCCCGGCGAGGCCAGCAGGTAGGCCTGACAGTCGCTGCGTCGGTGGACGAGGCGCGCGAGGCGCAGTTCTACCAGCAGGTCCATGGTGCGATAGACGGTGACCAGGCCCAGGGCATTGTGATGGGCCTTTGCCCGCTCCAGCATCTGGTGCGGGGTGAGGGGAACCTCGGCCTCTTGTAGCGCGCGCAGGATGGCCCGACGCGGCTTTGTGACGCGGTATCCAGCATCTGTCAGCCGTTGTTCCCAGTCCATCATGGCCTCTGCTTATCGAAAATAATTTTCAAATAGAGTATATGGGGACGGCGTTCCGTGTCAAAAAAGGGGGGGAGGCGAACCGGCCTTTGTCCCTGGCGGGGAGTATGGTACAATGGCAGTGTTGGTACTGAGGATGGAGGAAGTGGCCCTTTGCAAAGGAGTGGAGCGGCATCCGCCGTAGAAGGTGCGTCTCGGGAAAATTCCCTTGAGGACTATCAGGGGCATCCCATCATTTACGGGATCATGAAATGCATCATCTCCTTCCTGATGCGCCTCATGTATCGGTATCAGGTAGTCAGGTTAGCCCCCTTTCCCCAAGAGGGCCCCGTCATCATCGTGGTAAACCACCTTCATCTGCTGGATCCCGGCGTCATAGCCCCCGTCGTGCCCCGTAGAGTGGTGACCCTTGCTGCCGACAAGTGGCGCAGGAGGCCCTTCAGCCGCTGGTTCCTGCGCGCGGCAGGGGTGATATTTGTCAGGCGGGGCGAGGTCGACCGCCAAGCCCTGCGCGCCTGTCTGCAGGTGCTTCGCGGCGGCGGCGTGCTGGCCATCGCCCCCGAGGGGACGCGAAGTGACCATGCCGGCCTGCAGCGCGCCAAAGGTGGGGTGGCCTATCTGGCCGCCCGCACCGGGGCGCGTATCGTGCCCATCGCCCATGCGGGGGTGGAGAAACTCGGCACATGGAGAAATCTGAGGCGGCCCACGTGCCGCGTGGTGATCGGCGGGGCGTTCCGCCTGCCAGAGGTGGCGGCGGGGAAACTGAACAGCGAGAAATTACACGAATTCGCCGATCTGATCATGGTTCGCCTGGGGCTGTTGCTTCCAGAGGAATACCGGGGGGTTTATGGGGAGCAGATCGCCGCTGCAGAGTCGCGGGAGATGGGGGCATGAGTTTCTATCAGGTGGAGGTGAGGGTCAGGTCGGCCTTTGCCGATGACGTCTCACCGCACTGGCTGCGGGAGGTGGTGGAGACCGCGTTACGGGCGGAGGAGCAGCCCGAGGGTGCCGAGGTCACCCTGCTCATCACGGGCGACGAGGAGATTCGAGATCTGAATCGGAAATATCGGGACACGGATCGCCCAACCGATGTGCTGGCCTTTGGGGGCTCTGAGGGGGAGCCATTTGTCATACCCGAGGGTTTTCCGATATACTTGGGTGATGTCGTCGTTTCCTATCCCAGGGTGGAGGCCCAGGCCGAGGCCGTGGGGCATTCGGTGAAGGAGGAGTTGGCCCTGCTGGTCGTTCATGGCTGCCTGCATCTCCTGGGCTATGATCATGCCGAGGAGGAGGGGCGGCGTGAGATGTGGGAACGACAGGAGCAGACAAAAGATGTTGTGCTGGCGGATGATTGATCGTCGATGGAAGGAATTGTGTGAGGAGGAGGCAGATGTGCGTTGATGGCCGTGCCTCCGACGCCCTTCGTCCGGTGACCATCACGCCACACTATCTTCGCTATGCCGAGGGTTCGGCGCTGATAAGTTGTGGACATACCAGGGTGCTCTGCGCGGCCAGCGTGGAGGACGAGGTGCCACCGTGGCTGCGGGGAAAGGGGCGGGGCTGGGTGACGGGGCAGTACGGGATGTTGCCCCGCGCCACGCAGACGCGGCGATCCCGTCCCATCCATGGGCTTTCGGGGCGCACCCAGGAGATACGGCGGCTCATCGGCCGCTCGCTCCGCGCCGCGGTGGATCTGTCGGCCCTGGGAGAACGGCAGATCATCGTGGATTGTGACGTGATCGAGGCGGACGGTGGTACGCGGACGGCCTCGGTCACCGGCGGCTTTGTGGCGCTGGCCCTCGCCCTGCGACGACTTGTGGAGGACGATATGGTCGAGGAGGGGGCGCTCATCTCGCCGGTGGCGGCGGTGAGCGTGGGGATCGTCGATGGCGAGGCACTCCTCGATCTTTGCTACGAGGAGGATGCCCGGGCGGCGGTGGATCTCAACGTGGTGATGAACCGCGACGGTGATCTGGTGGAAGTACAGGGCACGGCGGAGGGATCTCCCTTTTCGCGAGGGCAATTGCAGGCCTTGCTCGATCTGGCCGAGATGGGGATCGCCGAGTTATTAGCCAAGCAACAGGAAATTTTGACATAAAGCGTCTAGGATCTGTTTTGATGTGGACGAAGGAGGGAGTAGATTGAGGCCTACACGAGAGGACGCGTGGGAACTGCTCAACGAACACACCAAGCGAGAGAACCTAATCAAGCACGCCCTGGCCGTCGAGGCGGCCATGCGTGCCTATGCAAAAAAGTATGGCGAGGACGAGGAATTGTGGGGCGTCACGGGCCTCATCCACGATTTTGACTATGAAGAACACCCCTCTGCCGAGGAACATCCCATGGCGGGGGCCAGGATTCTGGAGGAACGGGGCTGGCCGGAGGAGATCATCGAGGCGGTAAAGGGCCACGCGCCCTATCTGGATGTGGAACGCGAGACGCGCATGGCCAAGGCCCTGTTTGCTGTGGATGAGTTGACGGGGCTTATCGTGGCCTGTGCATTGGTGCGTCCCACCAAGGACATCCACGACCTGGAAGTCGAGTCGGTGGAAAAAAAGTGGGACAGCAAATCCTTTGCCAGCGGCGTGAACCGCGAGGATATCGAGGTGGGCATGGAGGAGCTGGGGGTGGAGTTCGAGGAGCACGTTGGTCTGGTGATCGACGCCATGACGTCCATAGCCGACGAGCTCGGTCTCGCCGGTGAGCGGGATTAGGTCTCCCGTTGTCGCTACCAAAAACATGGTAAATCTTGTTGGAGGGAACAGGTGCCCGGCATGTGGCGCACCCTTGGAGCGTGATGCGGTCCTCTGTCCCTCGTGCGGATATGAATTAAAAGTGCGCAAGGACGCGAAAAAGTGCCCGAACTGTGGGGCACTCGTGGCGGATTCGCAAGTCGCGTGTCCCATATGCGGTACAGAACGTGAGATTGAGGGGGTGAGGATTATGGACTGGCTACCGGTTCTTGTGGTGGGGGCGCTCCTGGTCCTGACCGCTGGCGGTATCCTCTGGTGGACCGGCGGTGAACCGGACGGTATGGGGCGAACGGCTTCCGACCTTTCCGTCTCCCCCTCCACCATGGCCACACCGACGCCGCCCCTGGCCCCCACGGCCACCCCGTCGGCGACGGCGACAGAGTCTCCCTCACCAACCGTTACCCCGACAGAAGAGGGCGTGTCACCAGCAAACGAGGCGGAAAAAAGTGCTTCTGAGACGGATGATCCCCTGGTTAAGGGAGATGACTGGGAGCGGGCTTTGGGTGGCCCCAACTGGATGGAGGATCCCTCGACGAGGGTGACGCCCGTTCCCGGTCCATCTCCGACGCCGGTGATGCACGTGGTGGAGGAGGGGGATAATCTCAGGCTTGTTGCTACACAATACGATCGGACGGTGGAGGCCATCGCCGAGGCCAACGGCATAGAGATCGATTCCTTGCTGCAGATCGGCCAGGAACTGGTCATCCCGCCGCCTCAGGGAGGGGAGGAAGCTGGGGATGCAGAGGATGCGACGGCGACGCCCGCCACACGGGTGCATACGGTAAAGGCGGGCGATACCCTGGGCTCCATAGCCGTCCTGTATGACGTGGAGACAGAGACCATCGCCGAGGCCAATGGCATTGACGCCGATTCTTTACTGCAGATCGACCAGGAACTGATCATCCCCCTAGCCCAGACGAGCGAGGATGATACCGGGGTATCCGCCACGCCGACCCCTGAGGCCACGGCGCGGCCGACGGCGACGCCCACAGAGATCCCCGCCCTGCTGGTGCATACGGTAGAGGCGGGAGATACCCTGGGTTCCATCGCCGTCCTCTATGACGTGGATACGGAAGAGATCGCCGAGGCCAACGACCTGCGCCTGAACGCCCTTCTTCAACTCGGCCAGGAGTTGATCATCCCCGGCCTTGCGCCCACGCCGACGCCGGGAGCCACCTCCACGCCGTCACCGACCTCCAGGGTCACGGACACGCCTTCCCCGACACCTACACGTGGCGATACGCCGACGCCCACCCTTCCCTATCGGCAACCACAACTTTTGGCGCCTCCCCATGGGAGTATGGTGAAAGGAAAAGATGAGGATGTGGTGTTGAACTGGACATCTGTGGGCGTCCTGGCTGATGATGAGTGGTACAGGCTCTATCTATGGCCTGCCGAGGAGGATGAGCCCCTGGTGGAGTGGACCAAGACCACCTCGTGGCGTGTGCCGCCCGAGATGTATCCGGGACAGGGGGTGTTGAACGCCATCCATTGGCAGGTGACCGTGGTGGTGCGCCCGGACGAGGAGACAGAGGGGGTGCCCATCAGTTTACCCAGCGAGCGCTATACTTTTATGTGGCGATGAGGTTTGTCAACCGTGTTTCTGGGACATGGATGATCGTCTGCGATGAGGAGGTAAGTCAATGGTGTCCCTGACCACACATGAACGTGTGTCCAGGATGTACGCGCATCGGGAGGCGGATCGGGTGCCCATGATGGCCGGTCCGTGGGAATCGACGGTGGTCCGCTGGCGGCGCGAGGGTCTGCCCGAGGGCATGGGTGTGAAAGAGCATTTCGCCCTCGACGATATCGGCTATCTGGGGGGCATCGATACCAGTCCTCGCTTTCCAGAGGAGGTCCTCGAGGAGACGGACAGTTATATCATCGATCGGGATAGATGGGGGTTGACGAAAAAGAATTTCAAGCCCGTCAGCACGACGCCCCTCAGCATGGAGCATGCCATCAAGGATGCCGATACGTGGCAGGGGGCCAAGGAGCGTATGACGCCCACGCGCGATCGCATCGACTGGGACCTGCTGGATGAGCAGTACAGGGCGCTGCGCGACGCGGATGGCTGGGTGGGTGTCGCCCCCTGGTTCGGCTACGACATCGTGAACGCCAGGATGGTGGGGACAGAGACCTTGTTGCTGGCCATGGCGGCAGAGCCCGAATGGGTCGTGGACATGCTCAGTCATATGTGTGATCTTGCCCTGGCCCTCCTGGATATGGTCTGGGAGGAGGGGTACGTCTTTGACGAGTTGATGTGGTTCGACGACATGGGCTACAGGAACGGGCTGCTCTTTTCCAAATCCATGTGGCGTGATATGGTCAGGCCCTACCAGGTGCGCGCCATCGAATGGGCCCATGCCCATGGCGTCAAGGCCCATCTCCACAGTTGCGGCAACATCATGGCCTTGGTGCCAGACCTGGTGGATATGGGCCTCGACGCTCTCAACCCCATGGAGGTCAAGGCGGGGATGGATCCCTTGGGCATCAAGGAAGAATTCGGACAAGATCTCCTCCTTCGTGGGGGCTTTGACGTGCGTAATTGGGACGCGTACGAGGACGCGGAGGAGGCCATACGGGCCAAGTTGCCGCTCATGATGGAGAATGGCGGGTATATATTTTCTTCGGACCACAGCATTCCCGACAGCGTGCCCTTTGAGACCTACAGCCGCATCGTGGAACTGGTCAAAGAGGTGGGACGGTACGACTGACGTGGCGTAAAGCCGATCCCAAATCTGTCAAGCCCTGAGAAACCGGCATGCGAGGTTTCTCGGGGTTTTTTTCTGGGCGCTGGCGGTTTCTATTCTATGTCTACGGAACCGATGCCGCCGTCGATCTCGATCTCTATACCCTCACCCTCTTGGTAACCTGATGTCATATAGTACTCGCCACGGCGCTGGAATCGCTGTGCGACGTCGACGGCGCCAAGCCCGCCCTCGACGCGGATGCGCGCCTCGACCTGTGGGGGTACACGTAGTTCTAGCTGACCCACACCGCCCTTCACCGCCACTTTGTAGGGGGCTTTTTCAGAGAGGGCGACTTTGACCTGCCCCACACCTATCTGCAAGCGGACCTCTTGCAGCGCCAGCCCCTCAAGATCCAGGGAGGTCCTGTTGACGCCACCTGCCACGTGGAGGGTCATGGGCACGCTGGTATTCAGACCTACATTCCACGCGTTTTCGCCCTGGTCTCCAAAGGGGACCCAGCTGCCGGTGGTGGATTTCGATTCCAGGCGTACTGTCGCCTCGTCGTCGGTCACGTCCACGTCCGAAGTGGCCCGGACGCGCGCGCTGTTGTAAGAGACGTCGGCCTCAAAAAGCTTTCCCGAATCCTCCAGAGGATGCACGTCTAGTTCTCCCACGCCCATGTCCAGGTAGATGCTGGCCGCCTCCAACCCTCGGGCGGGATGGTCAAAGATTTGGTGATCGGGTGCCGTCCTTTCCCCAAGGGAGGTGGGCAGAAAGAGGATGGCCAGCAGGATGAGCGCTGTGGCCAGGATCAAAAAGATCACACTTCCCACCCGGGATCTACTGAGGATGATGTCCAGGCCGATGAGGATGAGCAGCAGGGGCCATAGCCGCCACAGGCGGGCCCAGGAGAACTCCCAGATGCCCAACTGTCGAAGGAGCAGGATCACGCCGATCACGATCAGCATAAGCGGCCAGAACAGTTCTCGATGCTTTCGCTCTTCCATTATCCTTTTCCTCTCATCTTCTCAAGCAGCATCACCGCCCCGATGGCGATGGGAGCGCATACGCAGGGCACGTTCTCTGCCCTCTTTTCTTCGTATTTTCATCTGTCCCCGACATCGAAACGTTGATGGTCATCAGCGTCGTCCGAACTCTTTTTCCAGTTGGGCCTGGCTGAGGTGCACCATGGTGGGACGGCCGTGAGGGCAGGAATGGGGCAGGTCGCTCTGCTCCAGTTGTCGTACGAGATCACGCATCTCTCCGAGGGAGAGGGTCTGACCGGCGCGGATGGCCGTGTGGCACGATAGGGTGATCAGGGCCTGATCCTCCCAGGAAAAGCCCTCGTTTCCCTCCATGGCCGCGTCCACCATCTCCCACAGGGCGGCAGAGACATCCTCGCCGCGCAGACTGGCTGGCACGCGCTCGATGGAGAATGTGCTATCCTCGGCGGGGTGAACCTTGAAGCCAAAGGTTTCCAGAATTCCCAGGTGATCTCTCAATAGCTCGGTCTGCTGGGGGCTCGCCGTGATGGATTCGGGCTCCAAGAGTTCCTGGGAGGCGATCTCGGACGCTGCTTGCTGGGCTTTGAGGGCCTCGTAGCGAATGCGTTCGTGGGCCGCATGTTGGTCGATGAGATACATGCCGCCGGGCCCCTCGGCGATGATGTAGGTTTGGGCGATCTGTCCCACCACCCGCAGCATGGGCAGGCGCGCTTTCGAGGCGGGACGGGTAAAGGAGGAGCGTTCCCCGTCCATCTCCGCCGTGCGATGGAGTTCCAGGGCCAGTCGGGATTGGGCTGCCGTAAGGGCGTCGCGTCCATGGCGCCCCGGTACGGAGCGCCCTGTGGGCATCTGCACATTGGGCACCGGATGCTGAGACATGAGTTTGCTTCTCACGGCGCGCTGGACCGCCCTAAAGACCTCGCGTGGGTTGCGGAAGCGCACCTCCCGTTTTGTGGGATGGATATTGACATCCACCTCCTGGGGCGGCACGCG
This sequence comes from uncultured Anaerolineales bacterium, assembly GCA_964567975.1. Taxonomy (GTDB): domain Bacteria; phylum Chloroflexota; class Anaerolineae; order UBA1429; family UBA1429; genus JAWLEV01. Next base: position 11,519 of record CAZMOW010000067.1, read on the forward strand.
GATGTTGAGCAGCAGCATGGGATAGCGGCCCTCCGGGATGAGGGTGCGATAGGCCTCGTTCACGGCGTACGAGAGGGATCTGTCCTGAATCCAGCGTCGGTTGACGAAAAGGATGACATCCCGGCTGTTGGATCTGTGCAGCGCGGGCGCACCTATATACCCCCACACCCGAATGGGGGCCTCGTCCTGGGAGCGCTCTATCTGCAGCATCTGCTCCGCCACGTCCAGCCCGTAGAGGGTCACCAGCACGTCATACTGATCGCCGGTGCCCGTGGTGCGCAGGCTCATGCGCTTGTTATTCTGCAACGTGAAGCGTTTCTCGGGATAGGCCAGGGCGTAGGAGCTGACCAGGCGGGAGATGTGTCCGGCCTCGGTGGCCTCGGTGCGCAGGAATTTGAGGCGCGCGGGCGTGTTGTAAAAGAGGTTCTCCACCTTTATAAGGGTACCCGGGGGACGGGCCACGGACTCGCGACGGGCGAGCTCTCCCCCCTCAAAGCGCACCGATGTGCCCACGTTCTCCTGTCGCGTGCGCGTGGAGAGGGTCAGTTGTGACACGGCCGCGATGCTGGCCAGTGCCTCGCCACGAAAGCCCAGGGTACGGATCTGGTAGAGGTCGTCGGCGGAGCGGATCTTGCTCGTGGCGTGGCGGGCAAAGGCCAATTCTATCTCATCGGCGGGGATACCCTCACCGTCATCGCTCACCTGCACGAGACGGCGTCCACCGTCGACGATCTGGACGCGGATGTCATCGGCGCCCGCGTCGATGGCGTTCTCCACCAGTTCTTTGGCCACCGAGACGGGGCGCTCCACAATCTCGCCGGCGGCGATCTTGGCGGCCACGTTGGGGGGCAAGACGCGAATAGGCATGTTCGATGACGATCCTCTCATTTCCAGTGACCTGTCCCTATTCTAGCATAGGAGGAACCGTTTTGCGATTTCCTACCTGGGAGGCTTATGACAATTCGCCTGTGATGGGGACAAAGGTGTTCCACGGATGGTGAGGTGCCGTTCGTTACCCCTTGTGAAGCGGTCTTGTGCCCCACAGGAGCACATAGCGCGCCGTGCATCGTATGGGCCCGCCCTGGAGATCCTTCTCCAGGCGATGAATGCCCCGTGCAAAAGCCTCGTCGGATATGAGATGGAGGCAGGAAAAGGCCCTGGCGGCAAATATCTCGGCACTATTTAGCAGATAGGGGAATTCCACGTTTATCTCTTGTATCCTGCAAAACCCCTGGGCCGTCATGATCCTCTGGAGCCGAGGGATTCGCGGATAGCGTTTCAGGTCAACCTGCACCGTCTCTGGAAAGTAGGTGGCTAGGGGTTCTCGCTTGCGAATGATCTGGGCCGAATCCGTCACCGTGGAGATTCTGCCTCCCGGGGCCAGCATGCGGTACGCCCCTCGAAAGTAGGCGGCATGGTCCGACAGGTGGTGTGCCACGTCCACGGAGAAGATCAGATTGAAATACTCCGCCGAGAAATCGAGCGTTTCCGCGTCGCCCAGCCGGAATGTGACGCTCTGGGAGCGTTCACCTGCCCTGGCGAGCATGTGCGGTGAGGGGTCCACACCCCAGGCCATACAGCCCGTCATGGCCTGCAGGGCCACGATATAGTTCCCCGTGCCGCATCCCACCTCCAGGATGCGGGAGCGGCCATCGATTTCCCCAACTGTGACGAGCCTTCTGAGAACCTCGGGATTCGCGTGACGATGCGCGGCGTACTCGGATGCCAGGTCATCGTAATGCATATCGTCCATCGTATCTGGCGAAAGATGTTTCACGTCGTCCCTTTGCGGCCCGCGATGATGAGGTGGTGGCTGATGAACGTGGCTTTGGCACGCCCAAAGCCCTGGGGACGCATCCACTCCACGACGGCGGGTGGTGCCTCGCGGACCATGGCGGTCAGGCGCTCCATGATCTCTTCTGAACAATCCTGCCGCTGGGCCCAGGGCAGAAAGGCGTGCTCCTTGATGACCTCCTCCATACCTTCCACCTTCAGGTCGGCGGCCTCGAACATGGCCACCCACTCGGAGGTGGCATAGGCGCG
>CAZMOW010000068.1:0-8093 GCA_964567975.1 uncultured Anaerolineales bacterium
GTCGACGCAGGTCGACGCCCGGCGCGCAGCGCCTCCGCGCCCGAGTTCATTGGCCGTTGGCCACCGGCGCCCAGGTGGTGCATAGACTGAAGTCTCTTTGCACAGGCCTACGGCCAATCGTCCGCCTGCGCGGACGAGCAATGGCTAATAACCTACAACATTTGCGTGCACCCTCCGCTATCGCTCATTTGACAGTGGGCTCAGGATATATTATCATCATGCTACAATGGTTCAATGGTTTGACCGGCGATTATTTGTTAGCGGTGGGAGTGTTCGCCAATAGCGTGGCATTTGACTGGCGGGTTCCATCGTCCCTTTTGATCGCGCTTCCGGATGGTCGTCATTGGAGAACGGAGACGTCATGTATCGTGGAAAATACAAGTTGATCATACCATTTTTGCTGCCCGCATTGATCCTCTACGGGCTTTTCGTGTTGTACCCTTATGGGCAGGCCATGTATATCAGCCTCACGGATTGGAGTGGGCTGACCGCTGAGAAAGAGTTCGTGGGATTGCGCAACTTTGGCCGGCTTTTGCGCGACGAATATTTCTGGAACGCTCTCAAGAACAACCTCATATACCTGGTGACCTTGCCTGTGGTTGTCATAACTCTTGCCTTCTTTTTCGCCTTTGTGATAACACGGGGTGTGGGGTTGGCCAAATTTTACCGCGTCGTGTTCTTTTTCCCACAGGTGATGTCCGCGGTGGCTGTCGGCGTCCTGTGGAGCTTTATCTACCATCCCACCATCGGCATCTTAAACAGTTTTTTGGCGTTGATCGGGATTCAAAATCCGCCCGCCTGGCTGGGTGATCCCAGTGTGGCCCTGCCCGCGGTGGCGGTCGTAGTGCTGTGGCAGTCGGTAGGTTTCTATATGGTCTTCTTTATCGCCGGTATGGAGTCGATACCGGAAACCTTTTACGAGGTTGCACGGATCGCGGGCGCCAACAGGTGGCAGACGTTCTGGCGGGTCACCCTGCCGCTGTTGTGGGAAAATACCCGCGTGGCCCTGGTGTACCTGGCCATGGGCGCACTTAACATGTTCACCATCACGCAGACCATGACGGAAGGAGGACCGAGTCGGGCGACGGAGGTTCTGTCCATCTACTTGTACAAGAACGCCTTTACCCATAGCCGTTTCGGCTATGCTACGGCTATCGCTGTAGCCCTGTTCATACTCGTCCTGGCCCTTTCCATCCTCGTCATGCGCGTTACCGCACGGGAGGCAGTGGAATACTAATATGGCTATCGAAGATACTGGCGGGCGTTCGGTTACAGGATATACTTCCCTCCCTTCGGGTCGGGGGGAAAGGATAAAGGCGCTTTTCTTCCGTGCGCTGATGCATCTTTTTCTGGGGTTCTGGGCCGTGATCGTCATCTTTCCCATGATATGGGTGCTGTACACCTCACTCAAGACGGATCAGGAGATATTTTTCAGTCCCTGGTCCCTGCCCCGGGTGTTACAGTGGGATAACTTTGTCAGGGCCTGGATGGAGGTGAATATCGGGCGGTACTTTTTCAACAGCCTTGTAGTGGTTGTTCCCTCCCTGATACTCACGCTGCTTCTCTCGGCCATGTCGGCCTATGTTCTGGCTCGCTTCCCATTTCCCGGCAACCGGGTGCTCCTATACCTGTTCATAGCTGGTATGATGTTTCCCGTGTTTCTGGGATTGGTGCCCCTGTTCTTCCTGCTTCGGACTTTGGATATGCTCAACACTTTTCCGGGGCTGATACTGGTGTATATAGGATATTCCCTTCCCTTCTCCATCTTTTTTCTCACCGGATTCTTCCGGAGTTTGCCTTCGGAGTTGCACGAGGCGGCCATCATCGATGGGGCCAATCAGTATACCATCTTTTTCTCCATCATGTTGCCCCTGGCTCAGCCTGGTCTGATCACCATCGGCGTCTTCAACTTTCTGGGTATGTGGAATCAGTTCATCCTGCCCTTTGTCCTGATGTCCGACAGCAAAAAGTATCTCTTGACACAGGGGCTGGCCTATATGAATCATCAGCAGTATTACCTGAACGACTGGAGCGCCCTATTCGCCGCCATCGTGGTGATCATGGTGCCCACGCTGATAGTCTACGTCCTGTTCCAGGGACAGATTCAGCAGGGGCTGACGGTGGGCGCTTTGAAGGGTTAGTGTTGTGATACATCTTGGCGTATATAGAGGATTTTCCACCGACCGGAAAAATAGGGGAAGGTGGGAATTTGGAACGCCAAGTAGAAATCAAATTCGTTGTACGTTATCATAAGGAGGTACATCGTGAAGGATAAGAAAGCTCTTGACCGTCGAGGATTTCTAAAACATGCTTTGATTTTGGGCAGTGGAGCGGTTTTGGCCAGTTGTGCCCCGGAACCGGTTTCCGAGGCTACCCCTACTGAGGAGGCCGCTGCTACTCCCGAGGGCGAGGCCACGCCGACCCCCGAAGAAGTGGCAGGGCCGGTGACGCTGGAGGAGTTTGGCATCGAGGTGCCTGAGGAAGCCGTCGATCCCCTGGACATCGAAAAAGGGGTCACCGTCGACGGCGTGTTCTTTGCCGGGGGCTATGGTAGCGACTATATCGAGTATGCTGCCAGCATCTTTGAGGCCCTTCATCCCGAGAACGAGGTCTCGGTGGAGCCCATCCAGCGCGTGGCGGATCAGCTTCGTCCCCGTTTCATCGGTGGCAATCCCCCCGATGTGGTGGACAACAGCGGCGCGGATAACCTGGATACGGTCGCGCTCGTGAGGGAGGGGCAGTTGTTAGATCTGGCACCCCTCATGGAGGCCCCCGCCCTGGATACGTCCGATACGACCTTCGAGGATACCCTCTTCCCGGGATCCCAGGATACGGGCGTATATGGAGGTAAACAGTACAATCTGAACATCGCCTACACGGTATATGGTATCTGGCACAGCCAGAGCCTCTTTGAGGAACGGGGCTGGGAATATCCCAAGACCTGGGATGAGATGCTCTCTTTTTGTGAGATGATCAAGGAAGAGACCGATATGGCCCCCTGGACGTATCAGGGCAAATACCCCGGCTATATGGCCTGGGGCGTCTGGTTCCCGTTGATCTACAAGATCGGTGGCTCTGAGCCCATCTTTAACGTGGATGATCTTGAGCCAGATTGCTTCCGTCAACCCGCGGTCGAGGAGGCCACAGAGCTGGTCTATGAGCTGGCCGACAACGACTATATCATGTCGGGCACGGCGGGGTTGACGCACACGGAGGCTCAGGCAGAGTGGTTGAATGGGAAGGCCGTCTTTGTGCCCTGTGGTAGCTGGCTGGAGAACGAGATGAAGACGGTCACTCCCGAGGGATTCGATATGGTAGTGAAGCCGGTGCCCGCCGTGGAAGGCGGCGAGGGCTCCTATGAGGCGTTGGAGACGGCATCGGGCGAGATCTACTTTGTGCCCGGCGAGGCCGAGAATCCCAAGTGCGGCATGGAGTTCCTGCGTATACTGTTGAGCAAAGAATCGGCCCGTTACTTTGCGGAAGAGGTGAGCTCCATGATGCCCGTCAAGGAGGCCACCGAGGATGCCAGCCTGAGTCCTGGCATGAAATCCGCCGTCGATGCGGCCGATGAGGCCGGTGAAGAGACCTTTGCCTCTCCGTTCTATGGTGGCGTCTCGCAGATCTCGGAGGAGATGGACAACCGTATGGGCGAGCTTCTGACCAATCGGATCACGCCCGACGAGTTCATCGACATCATGCAGGAAAAGGCGGATGAGGCGTTGGCCGACCCCGATATCGAGATCTTGAAGAGACACGAATAGATAAAAGTACGGGGGCGCTCCCAGGTGGCTTTCGGGAGTGCCCTTTATCCCTTTTCTATCCGTAAATTCCTGCAAAAATGCTTGACAAATGATGCAGGATGTGCTATTATAATGGTGCAAGGTTCCGAGGGGTCGATGCTCTCGCTACCGATCATTCATTAAGAAGCAAGGTAAGGCGAACGGAAAGCTGAGCGGAAGCTTGGTAGCCCGTCATCTGATGTGAGTGTGGTTGTTGAAAGATGATCGCAGGGAAGTCGGAGCAAAGTAGTCGCTGTAGCAGGTGATGAAAAGCGCCAAGCCGAATTTACGGAGGAGACACTCCATAAAAACGAGACGGATGATGGGAGTGAAGGGATAGATCACTTGGAGCCTTGCATTTTTGGTGCCCCGCCTCGTAAAGAGGCGGGGTTTTTTCGTATGTAGCAGCGAAGCGACGCTTCGCTGCTGGTCGGAACAGCGTTCCGACCTACTTTTATGGGAGACGATGATGATAAAACGGTTGCAGGATAAAGTGGCCGTGATCACGGGGTCCACGTCGGGCATCGGGCGCACCACAGCCGAACTGTTCGCCCAGGAAGGCGCTCGCGTGGTGGTCAACGGCCGCCGTCGCGCCCTGGGGCGTGAGGTGGTGGAAGGAATCGAGGCGCAGGGCGGTGTGGCCAGCTACTGCTATGCCGACGTGAGCAAGAGCGACGAGTTGAGGGGGTTGGTCCAGCATGCCGTGGATACCTACGGGCGGCTGGACATCCTGATGAACAACGCCTGGTCGGGCAGGTTGGGTTCCGTGCTGGAGATCGATGAGGAGGAATGGGACGCCCTCCTCGACGTGAGTCTCAAGGCCACCTATCTGGGCAGCAAGTTCGCCATCCCCAAGATGATCGACGGGGGTGGGGGCGTCATCATCAACATCTCTTCCGTGCACGGCGTGCTGGCCGCCCGGAACTATGCCCCCTATGAGGCGGCCAAGGCGGGCATCATCAATTTGACGCGGCAGATGGCCGTCGATTTCGGTCACGATGGCATCCGCGTCAACGCCATCTGTCCGGGCTGGATCATCGTCAACAAGGCCGAGGAGTGGGTGAAGGAGCATCCCGAGGCCGTGCGGCGGGCGGAGGTCATCTATCCCGTGGGGCGCCCGGGCTACCCCATGGACGTGGCCCAGGCGGCCCTCTTTCTGGCCTCGGATGCCTCCTCGTTCATCACCGGCCACGCGCTCATGGTAGATGGCGGCCTGACCATCCAGTTGCAGGATTCGCTGGCCGAATTGGTGCTGGAGAAACTGGGAGGTCGGGAGGAATAGGTAAGCGATCAACCCGGCAGGGCGCCCTTTATCCGTTTCAGGGCGCGCTCCAGCAGGGAACGGCAGCAGGCGAAATTTAGCCTTACAAACCCCTCGCCGCCCAGGCCAAAGGAGGCGCCGTCGTTGAGGGCCACCCCGGCCTTTTGCAGAAAATGGGTATGAGGATCATCGATGTTCGTGTGGCGGCAATCGAGCCAGGCCAGGTACGTGCCCTCGGGTCTGGTCATGGAGACGCCAGGCATCTCCTGACTGACCAACTCGAACACCAGGTTGCGGTTGTCCTCCAGATAGTGCAGCACCTGCTTCAACCAGGTGTCCCCGTGGCGGTAGGCGGCCAGGGCCGCCGTGTAGGCCAGGACACTGGGTTTGTTGATCAGCCCCCGATAGGCATCCTCAACCCGCCTGCGCAGGTCGGCATTGGGGATGATGGCCATGGAGCAGTGCAGCCCGGCGATGTTGTAGGTCTTGCTGGGGGCCATGAGGGTGATGGTCCGCGCCTCGATCTCGGGAGCCAGGGAGGCCATGGGTACGTGCTCCTGCCCCTCAAACAGTAGGTCGCAGTGGATCTCGTCGGAGACGATGACCATCTCGTGCGATAGGCAGAGCTCGGCCATGCGCTGTAGTTCATCCCGCCGAAAGACGCGCCCCACCGGGTTGTGGGGGTTACACAGCAAAAGGACCCGGGTATCCTCGCGGATGGCCTCCGCCATCCGCTCATAGTCCACTATATAGCGTCCGTTCTCCTGCCGGGTGAGTTCCATGGCGTCGCAGCGCAGGCGGGCGTTTTCCGCCGTATACAGCATGGGAAAATAGACGGGCGTCTGCAGCAGCAGGCCCTGGCCGGGGGAGGCGACAGCCAGGGCGGCCAGGTTAAAGCCCGTGACCACACCGGGCATAAAGAGGAAGGCCTCGGGAGGTACGGTCCAGCCGTGTAGGCGCCGCAGACGTTCCACGATCAGTTCGCGCAGGTCGGGCGGCTCCATGCCGTAGCCGAACACGCCGTGGGCCACCCGTTCCTGCAGGGCGCGGATCACGGGCTCTGGTGAACGGAAATCCATGTCTGCCACCCAGAGGGGCAGCACGTCGTCGCCGTAGCGTCCCCACTTGAGGCTGTCCGTACCCCGTCTGTCGATGCAATCGTCGAAATCGTAGCCCACTATCTACCTCCCGTGTCGTCCAGTACCTGGGAACATTGTAGGCGTTGGGGCGGGAAAAGCAATTGGGGAAGACGCAAAGCCTCTTCCCCAGGCAGTTTTGCGCAGCAAAGCTGGTCCGACAACCCCACTTCGATCTGTATGTCCTCCCAGTCGCCCATGACCATGAGATTCACGCGCCTGGCCTCAAAGCCCACTCCATAAGAGGGGCTGCTTCTACCACTCCTAGCTACAGGGGACAGGCAACAAAAAAATCCATGGGGATCAAGGGATTCTGAGACTTGACAGGGGAAAATATCCTCCTAGAATGTTTATAATGTTCTGCAGCAGGCAATGGGGGCCCGCCCATCCGCGGAGTGTCCCGTTACTGTATCCGTTTCATCGATGGGTTATCTTGTCTCTGTTCTGGATGGGCCTGCCAGATAGCTGGGGAGTTCTCTTTTCGATGTATTGGATCCGGAAGGAGCAGGGATGAAACGGTCATTTCGGCTGGCGTGTGTCGTACTTTGTTTTCTTTTTGTTTTTTTCCTCTTTTCTGTCCCCGTTCTGGCTCAGCAAACTGACCCATCCCCATCGGATTCGGTGGTAAATGGTCGCCCGTGGTGGTACTGGCCTCTGCTGTTGCTGATTGTTAGCTTTGTCATCGGGGTTCTGGCGGTGATGGGCGGTATAGGCGGTGGCTCCCTGTTCGTTTGTGTCGTGGGTTCCTTTTTTCCCTTTCACCTGGATTTTGTCCGTGCGACCGGATTGTTTATGGCTCTGGCATCCTCTCTATCGGCGGGCTCTAGCTTGTTACGCTTTAACCTGGCCAGTTTGAGGCTGGCCATGCCCCTCGCCCTTATCGGCTCCGCTGCCTCTATCGTGGGGGCCATGATAGGGCTGGCGCTGCCCACGAATGTCGTTCGAATCAGTCTGGGGATCGCTATCATGGGCGTCTCGGTCTTTATGCTCACGGCCAAAAAGTCGCGTAATCCCGATGTGGACCATCTGGATGGGCTGTCAGCGGCTCTTAGGATTCAGGGCTTTTATCGTGATCGAAGTACTGGCGAAAGGGTGACCTGGAGGGTTCATAAAACTCCCCAGGGGCTGCTGCTCTTTATTTTTGTGGGTATGGTAGGGGGCATGTTTGGCATGGGGGGCGGCTGGGCCAGCGTGCCCACGATCAATCTCATCATGGGCGCTCCCCTAAAGATCAGCGTGGCCACGAGCAGCTTTCTCCTTTCCATCACCGACACGGCGGCTGCCTGGGTATATCTGAACAATGGGGCCGTCATCCCCATGATATTGGTGCCCTCCCTGGTGGGTATCATGTTGGGGGGCAATGTGGGAGCGCGGTTGCTCAGGGTGACCAGGCCGGCTGTTGTGCGCTGGGTGGTGATCGGTATCCTGGCCTTCTCTGGGCTCAGGATTTTTCTACAGGGATTGGGCATCTAGTATCGAGTCGATGTCGAGACCTGTTAGGGATCAAGGGGGCGAGAACGTGTCATCGTTTTCGGATCAGGAGACGGAGGTTGTCGTTTACCGTCACGTGCAGCAGTGGAGCGTATATATAGGATTGATCTTGCTCCTGTTGACTTTTATCGTCTATATCTCGGGATTGCTGGACCCCTATATCGCTCCGACCGAACTTGATGACTTTTGGTCGCTGAGCGTGAGTGAGTATATCGAGGCGGCGGAGATAGAGACGGGCTGGGCCTGGCTGGGCATGCTGCGGTACGCCGATTTCCTCAACTTTGTGGGTATCGCCTTTCTGGCCAGCGTGACTGTCATCTGCTATCTCGCCATCATCCCCGTTTTGGTGCGGGATAAGAAGACCATCTACGCCGTGCTGGCGATACTTCAGGTGCTCGTTCTCGTGTTTGCCGCCAGCGGTATCGT
>CAZMOW010000068.1:8193-13496 GCA_964567975.1 uncultured Anaerolineales bacterium
ATGGTCTGCAGCACGTCGAGTACCCGCCGCCCCAAATAGCTCTCGCCGAACAGCAGGCCGTGGCCGTGGAACATATAGTCCATGCCGTAGGGTTGCCAGAAGCATTCCTCCTCATCGGGCCGCGACTCTCCCAGGCCCCGCACGTCCAACGCATACAGCGGCACGTCCTCTGTTAGGGCGCGCGCCAGCGCATCGTCTTGCAGCTCTTTTTCGCTGGCATAGTGGGGGAGGAAGAGGTGAACTGTCTCCTCCACGTCCAAAGAGTGGGCGTGGCTTGGCTCCTCCATCTTTTTTCGGAGTATGGCGCGGATGTTGCCCTCGGTCTCGATGGCGTATCGGGCGTATGTCTCGTCGTTCATCTCTATGGGTCTCAGGTTACGGTGATGGGGCAGCCTTCGCTCTGCTGGCAGGTGCAATAACTCGGCCAGTTTGCTCTTTAACGTCTCACCTGAGAGCGATGGCCGGCGGCGCGTCAGTTCGTCGGCCCGTTCGGCGATCAACTGGTAGATGGGGGTCGACCCGGCCTTGACCACGTTCCCGGGGGGCGTTGCATACAACGCCTCTTCTTCGAGGGGCTCCGTCTCGTCGGGGTGTTCCATGTCGCCCAGGCCCCCATGATGGGCAAAAAAGTCCACCATGGCCTCCTGGTTCTCCCGCCAGTAGCCGTGGGGGCGGTCGCTCCGGAAACAGGCCACGTTCTCCCTGGGGCCTCCCAGCAGTTCGTAGAAACGTCGCACCTGATCACACGCCTCCCGATGTCCCCGTCGATCGAAATAGTCATAGTGCTGTCCCAGGATGAGCACGGGCAGGGGTGCGCGGGCGATCAGAAAATCGGCCATCTCCAGGCCTGCCCCGAGCACGCCGGGCGGGTACTGCTCGCAGTCGGCCGGGAGTTCGTTTTCCAGGTTGTGGAGAAAAGTGGTCACAAAGCAACCTGGGGCGGCCATGGTAAAGCGCTCCTCGATGGCCCATAGCCAGGTGGTCATGGTGCCGCCGCCAGAATTGCCCGTGATCCCCACACGCTGCGGATCGACCTCGGGGCGCGACAGAAGATAATCCAGGGCGCGGATACCGTCCCAGGCCCGCCACATGCCAAACCACTCTCCCAACAGTTCCAACTGCTTGCCCATCATGTTGTGTGCCCTGGTGCAGCTTTTAACCGTCTCCCGATGTTCGAGGGGGGCGTACTGGTCGCGCTCGCCCTGGTTTATGGGGTCGTAGATGAGGACCGCGAATCCCGCGTGGGCCAGACGTTGGCAGAAGCCCTGATAGAGGTCATAGGCCTTGCCCTGGGCGCTGTGCCCGCAGGTGCCGAGGACTGCCGGCGCTGGACCCTCCAGTGTGCGAGGAAGATAGAGATTCGCTGTCACCTGGAATTGGGGGCGGCTCTCAAAGACGATCTTTTCGATACGGTAGCGTGGGTGATCGATGGTTCCCGTCACCCGGGCATTGAGGGGCGTTCTCGCCGGACGCGGGGAAAAGGCGTCATTGATCGCCGTACGGACGCGCTCCTGATAGGCCAGGGCCTCGCGTCTTGTGGAGAGCGCGCGGAGGCGCGCGGCGCGTTCCCCGCGCATCTCGCGCAGCCTGCGCACGTAGGTATCCAGGACCATATGACCGTAGCCGTTACGTAGCATGGACTCGCTCCTTATAGATAGGGGATCAAGAGATCCAGAATCTTGTTCAGGGGAGGAACGTCATCCTCGTCGAACTGGGCCGGTTTGTCCGCGTCGATGTCGAGGACGGCCACCACGCGTTTGCCGGCCATCACGGGTAGGGCTATCTCGCTCCTGGCCCGGGGATCGCAGGCGATGTGGCCGGGGAAATGTTCCACGTCCGGCACGATGATGGGGCGTCCCGTCCGGGCGCACCGCAGGCAGACGCCTCCCCCCTCCAGTACCTGACAGGCCACGGCCCCCTGATAGGGTCCCACATGCAGTTCGTCGCCGGCCACAAAGTAAAAGCCCGTCCACAGGTGATGGGGCATCTTGGCATGGAGCACCGCGCAGGTGGTGGCCATGGCAGCGAGCAGGTTGGGGGATTGTCCTGCGATGAGAGCCTGCAACTGTGTATGGATACGCTCGTAGCGGCCTACACGCCTTTCGTCGATCATCAACCGTCCTCTCCTTCTTAATACTGTCGTCATCTAGGTCTTGCCGCGTCATACTATTCGTTTCTGCATGGGTCTGTCAAATCACGTCGAGGTATTGACAAGTTTGCGATAGTGCCTACAATTGCCCAGTCAGTGAACATGTGGCGTATGATCAAAAGAGGGCACCATGGCGACGAGCTTGCAGGGTGTTAGGGGAAGGCTGAGAGGGATCGCTGCGCGTATAGAGAGCCGGATGAGGTTGAACCCCAACTGGCTCTTTGTGCGGGATGTGGCGAGGTTGATCTGGAGGTACAAGATGTACGGCCTCGCCATCCTGCTCGTGACCATCTTTCAGGAGATCGTCGCCCTTTGGCCCGTCACGCTGCTGGGACAGTTTGTGGATCGGTTGCAGACCGGTGACGTGGGATACGTGGTCTGGCTCTTTATGGGCGCCAGCGTACTGCACCCCGCCGTGATGCGCGGCAACATCATCCTGCGACACAGGATGTTCTACGAGACCGACTTTGAGAAGACGGTGGAACTGACGCTGCAGGAGGCCGGTCATTCGGGGAACGATGACGTGGAGTTGGCGAGCACGGCACACACGCGAGCCACTAACGCGGCCGCTGGCATCACCAATGCCACCTATCACGTGTTGGGGAGTTTCACTCCCATCATCATCAAGATCGTCATCGTCTCTGGGAGCCTGCTTGCCTACAGTAGATCGATAGGGGTGGCTTATCTCGCCAGTCTGAGCGTTCCCCTCCTGATGACGTTGTTGTTCAACGACAGGCTACGCGTCCTTCGGGATGCCCAGTACTCTGTAATCAGCAGGGCATCGGGGGCGGGGGTAAAGGCCATCGCGGACAAGGGCAGCGTGGCCTCGCGGGATAAGCTCAGCGGGGCCCTGCGGGAGAGAAAAGAGGTTCTGACCTCCCTTGTGTGCAAAAGCCAGATCTTTCTTTACATCCGCCGTGTCGCGTTGGTGGGCAGTCAATTTCTGGTAATCTTTATCGCCCTGCATCTGCGGGAGCGACTCGGCTTCACAGCCGGGGATTTTACCAAGATCGCGGGGTATACAACGCAGGTCACCGTCGCTTTTCTCAATACCGCCGCTTATCTGGATGCCATCATCAGTTACAGCCGGGCCTATCACGTGTTTATACAGGCGCACAGCCATTAGACCCCGATGATCGTCTGCTGGGCGTATGTAAGAAAAATGGTGAGGCAGCGGGCAACGCGTGGAAAGGGGCGTCTCCCGCTGCGCGCCAAACTATCGTCTCCTGGCTCGCAACTCGTCGGGCGTCAGGAAATCGGACGCCGCCAGGCCGGCGTCCCGAATCCAGGTCTCTGCTTCGACTGACATGCCCAGGTCGTGGTGATCGTGGGCGTCGGAGCCAAAGGTGAAACGAACGCCCAGGGCTTTCGCTCGTTTTACGATCTCTTTGTACATATCCCCATAATGGGGGAGGTCTGCAGAAGTCACGCTGGAGCCATTGACCTCCAGGGCCACCCCATTCTCGGCGGCCAGGCCCAGTATGTCCTGCAGTCGTTCTTTATCCATGGCCCCATAGATGCGCTGCAGGTTGCCGATCAGCGATTCCTTTTCGGCAAAGGGATGGGCCACGGCGTCCACCCACTCTCTACGCACCACGGACTCTAGCATGGTGAGCATGTGGTCGGCCACATCCTCGGGCTTGAAGGTTTTGGGTTGGGCCACACCTGAGAGATGGTAATGGGTCGTGGGGACCAGCACAAAGTCCGAAGCGGCCGCCGTCCGAGGGTCGATGCCCACCTGATCCACGGAGACCGTCTCCGTCTCACATCCCACATAGATTCGACATCCGGGGGGTGTTTCCAGACGTTCCAGTTCGTGTTGTAGGTTGCGAATGATGGCGATGCCCGATCCTTTGTAAAATTGGGGAGCGGCAGGGTCGGGGGGCCACTCGTAAAAGTGATCGGTAAAGATGATGCCCTGGAGATCCAGCGCCTCGGCGCGATCCAGGTATTGTTGAGGGGTTGCCAGTGGCTGTTTGTCCTCGTCCATCTTGCGTCCGCAAGGGGAATAATAGGTGTGTACGTGCGTGTCAAAGGGTAGTAGCAAGGGTCTCCTTTATGTGTGTTAGGTTCGCGTTAATGGAGTTCGTTGTGTCTTGCCGATCCTCTCATTCCTCCACGTCCAACAGCGATTGCACCCCCTGAAAGATGATGCCCTGGTGGCCCGTCTCCTCGGCCGCGGCCATTAGCTCCTCGATGGTCTCTCGCGGCCAATCATGGGGGGCGCCGCCTCCCTGGATGATGGGATAGGAGGGGATATCCGCCGGCAGATAGAGCCGGGCCTTGGCCATGTCCAGGCTTACCAGGTCTTTGAGGGGCACGTTGCGGAACTCGCAGTCGGGGGCGCCCAGGGCGAATTCCTCGATGGTGTGAGGCATCCCCAGATCGTCGTATCCCACAAGACGATAGATCACCTGCAGGGCCCGGGATTCGCCGAGGTCGGGGCACAGGTCCCTCAGGACCCCGGCCCAGGCCGTCATGGTCTGCATGGGAAAGATGTCCACGTGGGAGAGGAGGGGACTGGCAAAATCGGAAAAGGTATCCCACCGCGTGTGGTCATGCCCCACAAAGGGGGAGAGGGAGGCGGGATAGGTGTCCGTGCCAAAGATGAATTCCTCGCCCGCAGCTTTGTGGACGGCCTCCCGAAACGCGCCGAATTTGTCGGCCAGCAATTCGCAGCGGAAGGCGAACCACTGCACGACGCCCTGTCGCAGGCCCAGCAGCTGCAGGGCGTCAAAGGGGCCCATGGCTCGCGTGTAGACCTGGGCCAGGCGTTCGGCGTCTGCCTCCCGTACACGCTGTCGTGCGTCCAGTATGTCCGCTTTCATGCGCTCCATATCATAGCCCCTTGTGGCGGCCTCGCGGGCGCATCGCTCGCAGGCACAGAGGAACATGCCCCGGGCATAGCTGGTCATGGGAAAGCGGGCGTGGGTGATATCCACCCCCTCCACGTCATAGGCGGTGGCCAGGTGCGTATAGACGGCCTCGTACCAGGCGTTGACCCCCTCGTGGCTGGGGCAGTACATGAGCACGTCGAAATCGTTGGCCGTCCACGCGCCGCCCAGCAGCCAGATCTCCAGGCCGGCCCCGTGGGCGCAAGCGATGGCGCGACGCAGGGCCTCGTCGTCGCCTCCCGCGTGCATATGGGGGCCGA
>CAZMOW010000069.1:0-13162 GCA_964567975.1 uncultured Anaerolineales bacterium
GATCTGTGGCGCAGCTTTTTGCCCCGGGCGACGGCCAGGGAACGGGAGCATCTGGAACAGCTCTGGCGCCGGGAGACGGAGCAGATCGGGCGGCAGGTTACCAAGTTGTGTAAACACCTCCGTCTATCTCCCGAGGCGGGGCAGGAACTGGTGGCCGAGTTTGATACTCTGGGTGACCCCACAGTGATGGACACACAGCGTATCGAAGCGGGGGGGCTGAACGATTTTCTCAGGATCGGTCTGGGGCTGTACGATCGTTATGCGCAATATCTGCAGGCACGCTCGGGACTCGACTTTGACGATCTGATCTGGCGGGCGATCACGGCTTTGGAGCAGGATCCCACCTTTGTCACCAATCTGCGTCAGCGCTGGCCCTACATTCTGGAGGACGAGGCCCAGGATAGCTCGCCTTTGCAGGAACAGATCCTCGACCGCCTGGCGGGGGAGGGGGGTAACTGGGTCCGTGTGGGCGATCCCAACCAGGCCATCAACAGCACCTTCACTTCGGCTGATCCCCGTTATTTTCGGGATTTCGTGCGTCGGGAGGGAGTCCGGACGTTGTCCCTTTTGGCTTCGGGGCGGTCGGCGCCGCCGATCATGGATCTGGCAAACCGCTTGGTGCAGTGGACGTGTAAGAGTCATCCTGAGGAGGCCATTCGCACGCGAACGTTCCGGCAGCAAAGGATACAGCCGACGGATGCCGATGACGAGCAACAGAATCCGCCGGTGGGAGAGAGTCACATCTATGTCCGCGAGGAGCCATTCCTGGATGTGACGGTCCAGGCGAACGGGGTGGCACGATGGGCCGCGGACTATTTGATGCGGTTTCCCGCCCGTACGGTGGCGGTGCTCTGTCCGGCGAACTGGCAGGGGGGTAAGGTGATCGAGGCGTTACAGGAGATGCCCGAATCGATTCCCTATCAGGATATGCTGCGTTCCACACCCAAGATGCGCCAGGTGACGGGCGTTCTGGCGGCGGCCTGCCGTTATCTTGGGTATCCCATGTCCGCACGCCGCCTATCCCGTCTCTATGGGACTTTGGTGGAGGCGGGATACCTTCCCACGGCGGGAGAAGACCTTCGCAAGCACCAGACCCTGCTACGAAGCATGCCCTCCCACGAATTGCTCTTTCCACGCACTACTGTGGGGCTGCGCGAGTTGCTACCGGACAAAATCTCTGTCGATTCCGCAGATGTGGCGACTCTTGAATCCTACGCTTCCCTGGTGAGCCGGTGGGTACGGGCCTCTTCGCTGCCCATAGATCAACTGTTGCTGACCATTGCTCAGGATCTGTTCGTGGAGGAGATCGACCTGGCCATCTGTCATACGGTGGCCACTGGGCTGCGGGGGACGGCGGGCATGCACCCCACCTGGCGGCTGCCCGATTTCGCCGCCGATCTGCAAGAGATCGCCAGCAACCGCCGCAATTTTGGAGGCTTTGCACTGACCGACGCGGGATATGTGGATCGCCCTGGGCACGTGGTGGTGACCACCATGCACAGAGCCAAGGGGCTGGAATGGGATGCGGTATATCTGATGTGTGTGGACAGTCTGGAATTTCCGAGCAGCGGCGACGACCTCTTTCGCGACGAGCTGTCTTTCATGTCCGGGCGTGCTCCGGCGGTGGAGGCGCGCAAGCGACTAGAGCAGTTGGGGAACACGCGCTTTGCACCTCCCCGCGATCGCTCACTGGTGATGGAGGCGCGATTGGAGTATATCGCAGAGCGACTCAGGTTGCTCTATGTGGGTATCACGCGGGCCAAACGGGATCTGGCCTTCACGTGGAGCGAGGAGAACGGCAGCCGTTCCGTGGAGATGGCCAGAGCGCTCCTGCAATTGATCAAGGAGGAGTAGTCAAATGTCCGATCTTGTGCGTCCAGGCCACCTCTTCAGTCAGCATAGCCTGAACACCTATAAGCGTTGTGCGCGGCGCTTTTTGCTCAAGTATGTGGAGGAGCGACCATGGCCGACGCCGGAAGAAAAAGATCCCCGTGCCTATCAGCAACATCTGTTGCGGGGACGTATCTTTCACGAGTGGCTGGAGCGTTACCACCTGGGATTGGATATTGAACCCGTCGTTGCCGCCTGTCAGGATGCACAGCTACAAAGCTGGTGGGGCGCGGCCAAGGATTTCGACCGCGACCTGCTACCCGAGGATATAAGAAAGGCGGAGCTGCCCATCGTCATTCCCCTGGGCAAGTACCGTCTCTATGCGCGCTATGACTATATGGCCCTGGATGTTGGGGGGGATGCGGTCATTGTGGACTGGAAGACGCTGGAGTTTCGCCCCTCACGGGATGTGCTGCAGCGCCGCGTTCAGACGCGGGTCTATCTGTACACTCTGGTGAGCGCCGGGCAAGTGTTGACGGGAGGGACGCCCATCGACCCCAAGCGGGCGGAGATGGTGTATTGGTTCGCCAACTATCCGGAGCAGACGGCGAGGATTTCGTATTCTCGGGCCGATTTCGCACGAGACGATGTGGAACTGCGTCGTCTGGTGAACGAGATCGCCAACCAGCCCCCCGAAGCCTTTGGACGTACAGAGGAGCGTCGCCTCTGTGCGCGATGCAACTACCGCACCCTCTGTGAGCGCGAGGACGTGACGCCCGAGGCGACCGGTATGGACTGGTTAGATGAGGATATCGACTTTGATCTAGAGCTGGAGGACGTTCCCGAGCTGGAATACTGAGTCTCTCCGGCACGAGGTGCTCCCCGGACTAGATGAGGAGGTCCTCCAGGCGATCGGATTCCTTGACCAGGGTCCGTGCGTCGATCTGCTCAAAGCCCCGCGATGTATAATCGACGGGATCCGTGCGTCCCCATATGCGGATCTCTTGTCTGTAGGGCGGTCCGGGAATCTCGTAGGGAGGGACGGCGGAGATGTTCTCTGCGGCTTCGGCGGCCACAGAACGGATCAGATTCCGGGCGTCCTCTGGCGCCAGGTGCAAGGCAACCTGGGGGCCCAGGCCAACTTTGACATCCGCGCCATAGATCTCGGGGATGAGGGCTTGGGCCTCATCGATCATCTTGTCGTCGCCGCTCACAAAGATGGTGGGCACGCCATAGCTTCCAGCCAAGGCAGCCCGGCATCCAAATTCGCCGAGTTCTACATCGTTGATCTTGAGGTACTCGATGCTTTTTGAGGAATAGCTGTGGGCCAGGTTGCCGTCACGCGTACCCGCCTTGGCGTGTTGCCCCAGGAAGAAAAGGGCATCAAAGGACTCGTCGAGAAAAGAGGGGGGATCGATGCGGGCGTTGTTGATCATCTTGGCCCCTGAGGGAAAGCGTTCAAAGTCGATGGAGCCGCATCCATGGGCATCCCAGACCCAGATGTCGGCGTTGCCATCCACGGATTGGATGCCCTCGACGCATGCTCTCAACTCTTCGGTCATCAGGCGCACGGCTTTGGGATAGCCCGGGGTGTCGCGGCCCGTCTGATCCCAACGCGCGACGCCGGATATGCCTTCCAGGTCGGTCAGGATATAGATTCTCATTCGCTTACTCCTTCCGCAATTGTGCTTTTGTGAATGTATAGTGGATGGTGGGACGGGAGGTACTCTATTCTCCAAAGGGCACAAAGCGATAGCCATGGCCTTTGCAGCGTGGCGTGACCCAGGGATGCCGTGGATCATGCCCTATGATGAGGTCAAGCGATTGGCGCATGAGCACTCTCCTTAGATTGACATAATTTTGGGGACTGATCAGAGTCTACTCTTGCAGCGTGACCGACACACCGTATTCTTCTCCCGTATCCACGATGCGCTGCCAGGTGGCGTCCGGTAGATCCAGACCCTCCTCCAGGTGTCGTGAGCGATTCTTCCACTCGTATTCTCCGGGAACGAGGATCTCTTCTACGCCCTCGGCCTTGCGGGCGCTTTTCGTGGCCACAATAAGGTCGTCGACCGTTCTACAAAAGGCGTCCAAGGGCTGGAAGGCGCTGATGTTCACTGCAGTCATGACCAGAGCGTAATCCCTTTCATGGTCGGGGAGTGGGGCACAGCTATTGCCTATGAGGCCGTTGGCGACCGCTTCGACGAGAAAGGAGAGGCAATAGCCCTTGTGTTCGCCAAAGGGAAGCATGACGCCCCCCTCCTGGAGGGCCATGGGATCCGTAGTGGGATTCCCTTCGTCGTCCAGAATCCATCCTTCTGGGAGAGGGCTTTTCTCGTCTATGGCTTCCTGTATCTTGCCCCAGGCCGAGACAGAGGTGGCAAAGTCGAGAAAGACAGGAGGATGTTTAGCGGCGGGGATGCCCCACGTGATGGGGTTGGTGTTGAAAACCCGGCCAGTGCCCCCATATGGCGCTACCGCCCCTCCTTGGCCCGCGCCACTGCCGCAGATCAGGGCCATGAATCCCTGTTGCGCGGCGTGCGCGACATATTCGCCCAGGCGGCCCGTGTGGCCCGTGTGGTGTATGGCGACCATGCCCATATCGTGCTCACGAGCCTTGGCCATGGCGCGCTCCATGCCCTCATGGGCCACGATCTGGCCAAAGTTCTGGCCTCCATCGAGCAATGCGGTCGTCGCACTTTGGCGTACGACCGTCGTCTCGCCATGGGGATCTATACGGCCATCCTCTATCATCTCTACGTAGGAGCCCACCCGAAGGACACCGTGTGATGCGTGCCCGACCAGATTGCTCTCCACAAGGGAATGCGCCACGCGACGCGCGCGATGGCGGGGCACGCCGACCCCCGCAAAGACTTTATGGACCACGTTTTCGAGCCGTTCTGCTGTGATGTGAATCATCCGATCCTCCGCTTTGGTGTGAATGTACTTGTTGCTTGCGAGGAGATTTTAACATACATGGGACTCGCTGTCATCCTGCCCCTCTTTCTTTTGCCAGACAATTTGAGATAAACTTTATGTTCATCTTCACAGCCGGCTCCGACGCCAAGAATTGCGTCTCAGTTGTCCTTTTTGCGGGCGAAATCATGCTGAATCCAGATGAATTAGCGGCGAGATATGGTAGATAAGGTCGATTCGACCTTATCTTGAACTGTCTGTCCTTTTGCCCTGTGGTGTGATCTTGGACTACAATGTGTATAATGTAGCGTGCTATAAGCAGGGAACTGAAGAGGATAGGTTTAGAGGAGAGGACATAACAGAATGACATCGGGCAGGGGAGAGATAGAGCCGCGTCGATCTCTCGATGATGTGGAGATGACGATGATCCGACAGCGGTGGGATCAACCGAATATCACCGATATCGCCCCGGCGGTGCGAGGGGAACTGGAGCGTCTGGGGGCGTTGGATGGCATCCGAGGTGGCGACGAGATCGCCATCACGGCGGGGAGCAGGGGCATCGCATCCATACCCAAAGTGCTGCGTGCCATCGTCGCCGCCGTTCGGGAGCGGGGAGGGGACCCGTTTCTCTTCCCGGCCATGGGAAGCCATGGTGGTGGAACAGCCCAGGGACAAGAGTCCCTGTTGGCCGGTCTCGGCATCACGGAGGAGACGATCGGGGCTCCCGTCAGGGCGACCATGGAGGTGGTGCGCATCGGAGAGACAGAGGAGGGGCTTCCCGTCTATCTGGATGCGATGGCCGCACAAGCGGAAGGTATTATCGTGGTGAATCGCGTGAAAAAGCACACGAACTATGATGGTCCCATAGAGAGTGGGTTGTGCAAGATGGCGGTCATCGGCATGGGCAAACATAAACAGGCCTCGATGGTGCATCAGTACGGGAACCCGGGTTTGAGGAACTTTATTCCCAAGATAGCGCAGGTGACCTTTTCCAAAGCGAACGTCCTGGCGGGGCTGGCGATCATCGAGAACGCCCGGGGTGGTATGGCCGATCTCGTTGGCCTGCAGGCGGATGAGATCGTGGAACAAGAACCCAACCTTTTGGTGCGCGCCAAAGAGCTCTGTGCCAAGATTCCCTTTCGCGATATCGATATAGCGCTTGTGGAGCGTATGGGCAAGGATATAAGTGGTACGGGGATGGATTGCTACGTCATCGGCCGCAAACGCATCATCGGTGAGTCCGAGTGGCCGGAGGCTCCCCAGATAAATTCCTTAGTGGTGCTCGATCTTACAGAGGCGAGTCATGGCAATGGGGTGGGGGTGGGGTTGGCCGATTTCACGACCCAGCGTCTGGTCGATAAACTGGACTGGAAAGCCACGCGCGCCAACGTGATGACCTCGGGGAATATCGAGCGAGCAAAGCTCCCCCTAGTCTACGAGAATGCCAAAGCGGCCCTGGAGGCGGCGGCATTTCGCGAGCGCCACACGTCCCTGGACGCGCTGCGCTTGGTATGCTTTCGCGATACGTTACGGCTTTGGCAGCTACTGGTCTCTCCTGCTCTGGCACGTCAGGCCGAGGCGCGCGCGGATCTGGAGATCGTGGAGCGATCGCTTTCCCTACGTTTCGACGAGCATGGGGATTGGATCTCGCCCTTTTAAGGGAAGATCTAGTCGTCACTAGTATTGGGCGAAGGCGTCCACATCCAGCACAAAGATGGTCGCTCTATGAGGCGGATGAGATTCGGGGGCGCGGTCGCTCTTGATCTCGGGCCCGGCATTTTCGTTTATGGTCGCCAGGGCGTCGTCGATCTCTTTGTCCTCGACACCGATCAGCAGCGTACTATTGCCGCGTCTCCAGAATCCTCCTGTGGTGCTGATACGCGTCACGGTAAACCCCTTTTCGTTCAGGGCAAAGTTGACGTCGCTCTCGAATTCGCTTCGCACGATAGCCATCAACAGTTTCATAAGAGACCCTCCGATATCTGCCATAAAAGTGGTTACATGGTGAAGCTATGCTGGAACAGAAGCGTCGATTTTTCCATCGTCTAGAATTATCGGTATGTGGAATTCCTGATTCTCGGTCTTGATGTGAAGGCGAGGTGTCGGTTCCTCGTCTGGAGGAGCTCCCTGCCAGGCTATCTTGACGGGAACGCTCTTGTCTGGCTTGATATCATAGCTCTGGCGTGTAAGAGTGACCTCTGATACATCGACTTGCAGATGTACACGTGCCGTGGCGAGCCCAGAGTTCTCTATCATGAAGCGAGTTTGAGGGGGAGAACTGTGGGCGTGTCGTTTCAATCGGATAGTTTCGGGTACTTTGATGTGGGGCTTCCGTTGCAACTCAACCTCCGCCTGGACCTCTGTATATCCGCCATTACTCTGGATGCTGATGATTCCTGTGCCTTTATCGGTACCTGTGGGAAATTCCTCCATGTCCGTCCCCAGGCCGACTTCAATGGAGCGTCCCATGTCGCACGCGAAGGAGACGCGATCCACCACCAGCCATGTCTTGTCGGTGCTAATGGAGCCCCGCAACGTTCCCAGGCCATGATTAAAGATGCGAAGAGACCTCTGCATATCCTCTCGATTCACGCTGACTCCCAGATCGAGGAAGGTGATGTCGGTGGAGATCAGTGGCGAGGCCGGGGCCGCTCTCAATGGGACCTTGGCACGACCGGCATCGCTATTGATGATGAGGGTTCCGGAGTCTGCCTCGGCATCGGGGTCCAGGGCCAATCCATAGGCCGTGAGTTCGATCTTCTGTGTTTCTTCTGCTTGACAGGTGCCCGACATGGGAGAAATTTCCAGCCAGACGGCATCCTTTTGCGCCGTCCATGCCAGATCTCCCGTGCCTCTGTTTTCGATGAGGACGGTCCGCGTCTCGGGTTGATCGGGGTCTATGTAGCCAAAGTCCACCCGTGTGGGCTCGATATAGAGGGAGGGTTTCAACACCTGGACGGAGGCCGCTACTGTCTCCTGAATATCCGAATCCGAGGAGATGACTATGGCGTCGGAAACCGATAGCTCCTGGCCCTTTGCGAAGCGGGCGCCATCGGCCGTCACACGGATTGAGACTCCCTGGCCGGGTTCACACGTAATCTCATCTTGCGAAAGGGCAAGCCAGCCGACCGTGGGTTCTATATGAGCTGAGAGGGGCGCGGAACCATCATTGTGCAGGTGCAGATGAAGGTGCTTGTTCTCGCCCGCGAACAGGGAGCCAAAGGCCAGTTCTTTAGTGTCTATCACCAGTTTCGGGGCGTGTACGTGCGCTTGCAGGATCAGCGTCTTCGTCCCGCCGTTCGTCTCCACGCGCACAGCTTGAGGGACATGGATGTGCCCATCGGACAGATGGGCGCTATCCATGGTCAGCGTGACCTGCACAGTGTCCTGCGGGGCACATCCAAAGGCCTCGGGACGAACTTGCAGCCAGGAGGGGGAGGTCTGGATCTGTCCTCTGAGTAAAGCGTTCCCCTCATTGCCTATGTTGATAACACGTTGTCCAGTTTCTCCCTTTTCCACATGGCCAAAGTCGATCTGCTCCGCTTGAAGGGCCAATTTTGGTATTGCATGCTCTGCTCGTACCTCTATGCTCGCCTGCCCAGCGTCACTATCGACGATTAGCGCCTGTTCCTGTACCTGGGGGCCGGGGGGCATTCGTTGGGGTAATATCTCCACTGTCACCTGAACTGCGGAATCCTGGCGACAGCGGAAACTGTTTTGCGGCACCTGTAGCCAGGGCGCCTGACTGATGACGCGGCCGGTCAGTATTTCCCCGCCAGCATTCTCGATGATGAGGGCACGTTCGGTTTTTTCCTGCACCTGTCCAAAATCGAGCGTCCTCTCCCGTACACGCAAGAGGGGTTCTCGCACCACCTGGGCTGCAAAGGCGATCTGGTGGTTTCCGGCGTTCGTTTCCACGGAGAGGGCCTGGGGTTCTGTCATTTTTCCCGTGGGTAACATGTCCGTCTGTAAAGAGAGCATCACCTTGGCCCTCTTTTCCGCCGGGAGGCGAATGGGTTTATTGGGGGCTTTGAGCCAGTCGACGTTGCTGATAACGCGGCCACGGAGTTCGGCGTTGCCCGTGTTACGCATCTGGAGGGCAAGGCGTTCCCTGCCGGCTGGTTTCACCTCACCGAGGTCGAAGTGATGAGGATGGATGGATAGAGCGGGTCGTCTTTCTTCCTCTATAGGGGCGGGCCGTGGACGCTCCTGGCTTGGTTCTGGGCGTTGTTCCTTTGTTCCAAAGCGGACATCTGGCTCGAAGCCCAGATCGGCCATGGTCTGTTGTGTTTGGGTGGTCTCCTTGCGTGCAGACGCGGGGGAAGGCGCGGCGGCGGCCAATTGGAGCCAGTTTGGGAGGGGGGTAAGCGCCCCCTGCTGTGAAGGCCAGAGGGCTTTTTCGAACTCTGAAGCATCTGTGAAGCGGCGTGCCGGATTGCGGTGTGCGGCCCGCGCGATGCCCCTCACGAGGTTTTTAGAGATTCCCGGTACCGTCTTTTGCAGGGGGAATCGCCTTGATAGACCCCTTTCCAGGAGCCGGCCGATAAGCAGCGCGTAAAGTAATCTGCCCAGGGCAAAGATGTCCGTCTTGACTGAAGGAGCTTCTCCTTGACCAAGTTCGGGTGCCGTATAGCCTCGGACACTACCATAAGGTCTCTGTGTATTGGGGGTAAAGAAGCGGCTCAACCCGAGCCCCAGAAGCTTTATCTCGCCCGTGTCCGTGACCATCACGTGGTCTGGGGCAAGAAAAGGAACGTGTAGCCGGGGCTTTTGGTCGTGCAAGAGCGTTAATAGGTCGCACAATTGCGCCCCCCAGTTACGCACGAGTTTCGGTGATACATTCAGGCGCGTGTCGATGATGATCTGTCGCATGGTCTGGCCCTCGGCAAAATCGAAGACGACATAGTAAGCGTCCCGTTCTTTGAAGAGGTCGACGATTTGCAAGATAGCGGGATGGTCGACCCGCGACCAGCACTCAACGGTATTTTGCAGATTCCTTTTGGCCAGTTCCTGTTCCCTGGAGCGAAGCAGGGCGACAGTGGAGAGCTGTTTTATGGCGTATCTCTTGGTAGCGTCTTTGCTATCTATGGCCTGGTAGACGGCGCTGACCTGCCCCGAAGATATCCTGTCTCGCAGGATATAGCGATCACGCAGATGCCGGTCGGGATCCTTGCGAAAGAGGTTGGCAAAGGAGGACGCGTCCGCACTCTGCGAGCGACAATTGGGACAACGCCGCACATACCAGGGCCGTTCTGTGCCACAAATTGGGCACACCTGTACGAGGGGCGTGCTACAATGCTCACATTGCTTAGCATCGAGATCATTCAGATGATTGCATTTTGGACAGCGTTGCTTGGTAGCCATATTTTTCTACGAGTTATCGAATGAGAGTTTATGTTGGGGTCTAACGCCATCTGCGACATGGTATATATCACGTCTACTTGGAAAAAAGTGCTGAGAAGACAAAATGAATGAACAACGTACATAATTATATGCTCAAGGCATATAGTGTCAAGAACGCGGCATTCAGTGGGGTAGATCTGTGGAAGCAGGTGTGTAGATGAAGGGAGGGGCATCTGCTCCTTTGCAGATGCCCTGAGGAGCTTGTGGATCAGTAGTCCTGAGCGGCATAGCATCCGCGTATTTCGCCATAATATACGCGGTGGTAATCCGAACCCCCGTATGACCCCGCCTCGATCTCGGGGGCTAGGTTGGCAGGGACCAGGTCGTGATAGTGCACGACCTCACACTCGTAGACTGTAGGGCAAGCGTCGATGGTGACGGCTTCTATAGTTTTGGCGGGAGAGATGCTCATGTCGTACTCGCCGAATTTGTCGACGTCGCGGCCGCTCCGCGTGCCACAGATGGTTACCCAACGCCGCAGATCTTCGGTGGGTACATTGACTGTGAACACGCCCGAATCCTCGATGAACTCGTAAGTATAGCGAGAGGGTCTGACCAGCACGATGAATATGGGTTTGCTCCAGACAGTGCCCACGGTGCCCCAGCCTATGGTCATAACGTTGGATTCCCCCGAGCCTTTTGTCGAAGCCAGGAGCAATCCGGGATTACGCAGTCGGGCCAGCGTCTCGGTGAGTTTGTGGTCATAGTTTACGGCTTTGCGTTCCATGGTAACCTCCTTACTGATAAAGCACACAGGCGATGCAAATGAGTGCTTGTATCATACCGATGTGGGAAACGCTGTCAATAGTGACAGGCTGTTTGCTGGTGTAACTGTCGCTATAAGCGGAGGGCTACTCGGCCTGCTCTATCCGTATCTCAGATAAGAGTATGCGATGGTCTTCCAAAGGTTCCCCTTTGTCGTTCGTGCCGGGGAGACGTAGGCCGCTTTCTGAATCGTACAGCCCTACTGCCACGCAGTAGGTTCCGGGGGGTGCATCTTTTGCCACGGGGATAGCATATTGATCCTCCACCACCTCACCACGACGCCAGCTGCTTGTAGGGGCCTTTCCCTCTCTGGGGATGCCGTCCTGTTGTCCCCATAACTTGTTTTCCTGATCTACCAGGTGTGTAAAGACGTTGTAAGAGGTCTCTATCTCGTCCTCTGCCTGCCAGTAGAGGATGAGTTGTAGATCGTCTCCCGGGTTCACTTTTTGGTGTATGGCATATCCTAAAAGAGTGATATGGTCACCAAAACGGGCGTTCAGCACATGGGGAATAGGTGGGGCTTCAAAAGTTCGCTCGCGGTCGGGGACGGTGATGGAGCCCAGGGAAATCTTTTTCTCCGGGGTACCGTCTTGGAGCAAGGTCCCCTCCAGAGCATATTCTCCTGCGGGGAGCTGGACATCCATGACCAGATGGTGTTTTCCACAGAGAGTCTGATCCTTATGCCACTTGCTTGTGGGCAGATCGGGCCGTACGGGGCTGTAGACCGCCCGTTGCCGTGTCTGGCCGGACTCATCAACCAGGGCGAGCTGCCACATATAGTCAGCAGATAGGTCACGTGTGGCATGCCAACATGCGGATACGGTCAGGCTATCTCCGGGATAGGCCCTTTGCTGTGATACATCGAATCCCACCAGGTGCAAATCGGGGGCCATGGGGATGTCCGTGTGCTGTTGTACGGGCAAGGTGGTGGGATCGGGGGCCTCTTTGGCCGGCAGTACTGTGACGCGGCCTATTTTCAGGTCATATCCCTGGGGTGTGCCCGTTTCGTCGAGCGTTTGGAGGCCGCCCCATGTGCCTTCCACATGCACGCGCAGGTATGCGGTGTATTCTCCGGGGGGCGTGCCGGGATCCACAGGGAGTTGGAAGCGCTGGATGGTGCTTTCCGCAGGGGGCCATTGCGAGGTAGGATACAGGATCGCCCTCTCCAGGCCCCGTTCATCCCAGTATGTGCCCCGGTCCAGATCGGCGAGGCGTTTACTTCCCAAACCCCACATATGTCCCTGATCGTCGAACAGCCTAAGGGTTACCGAATAGTCTTCGTCCATGGTCGTCTTGCCTTGCCAACGCATGGATACCTGCAGGTCGTGACCCGGGGTGACACTGTCGTCCACCCAGCGATAGCCGGTCAGTGTAAGTTGATGCCCAAAGTCGACGTTCACCTTTTCGCCCGGCCACAGATCCTCCCTGGTGTATGCCTCCAGCAGGCGGTAGTCGTATCCCCGCCGCGTGGCCAGGAAAAAGTTAGTCTGAAGGTAGTGCTTGAAGGCCTCATAGTCGCGCAGCATCACGAACTGGTGCGCCCCCTGGGCCACATTGAGGAGCGCCATCTCGACGTCGTAGGCCTCGATCTCTTTGATCAGCTCTGCTCCCGTTATCTGGCCGCTTGTTGCCGCGCCGCGGGAGATGCCGGCCGCCATGGGTGTGGTGGGACGTCGCGCGAAAAAGTTGAGACCAGGATAATCGGACATGACCACGTCGTCGGGGTCCGTGTGTTCCTGGATATAGGACACCCAGGCGCGGGTATCCTCCTTTTCTTCCCAGCTTGCCACGAAGGCGTTGCGTTCTAAATGGGGCCACAGGGCAAGGACCAAGCTAGCAACGACTAAAAGGGCTCCCAGGGTCCTGACAGGCCACTTCTCATCACGATTCGACACGAAATGATACAACCAGGAGACGCCACGGCCCCCGAGGGCCGCGAGGGAGGGAATGACGTAAGTAAAATGGCGCCCCTGGAGCCCTCTGCTTATAAAGAGGAAGCTGAGAGCGGTGGGTATCTGCGAGATAAAAAGGTATCCTGGATGCTTTTCGTCTCGCACGATGGCGAATATGCCAAGCAGGACAAGTAGCACATATATCGGCTGTGTGGAGATATAGTCCCAGTATAGTCGAAGTCCCTTTGTGATGACCTGGATCAAGGGCGTTCCACTTCCCTGTCGCAGGTGGTGTCCCAGCACGGCGTCAAGGAAATTAGGTGTCAATATAGAGAAAAGGCCCGTGATCCCTCCGA
>CAZMOW010000070.1:0-13064 GCA_964567975.1 uncultured Anaerolineales bacterium
CGCTTACGTTACTTATGTTTCGTCAGACTCCTCTTTCTGACAGGCCCAATGATTCCAGCAGACTTTGCGTGCACCCGCTCGATGCAGCCGCTTGTTTTCGCCCCCGTTTGTGGGTATAGTATATGGGAGATATGATACGTTTTGAGGGGAGGGGGCATGTTCACGCTCAGTGGATTTGCGGACGAGATCTCGGACGAGCTGGATGAGCAACTCGACACCCTGCAGAAACTGGATATCGACTATCTGGAACTGCGCGGCGTGTGGGGCAAGAACGTTCTGGATCTGACCGACGATGAGGTGCAGAGGGTAAAGGGAGAACTGGATCGGCGTGGGATGGGGGTCTCGGCCATCGGTTCACCCATCGGCAAGATCGACATCGACGATCCTTTCGAGCCCCATCTGGAACGTTTTAGCCGCGCCGTGGAGCTCGCCGAGTTCTTTGGTTGTCGGTACATTCGCATGTTCTCCTTCTTTGTGCCCCAGGGTGAGGCCGACGCCCATCGGGAAGCCGTGATGGGACGGCTCAAGGCCTTTTTGGATGCCGTGGAGGGACGCCCCGTCGTGCTTCTTCACGAGAACGAGCGCCATATCTATGGCGATATCCCCCGCCGATGCAGGGATATCTTTGAGACCTGCGCCTCGCCGCAGCTACGCATGACCTTCGATCCCGCCAACTTTGTGCTGTGTGGCGTGCACCCCTTTTCAGAGGGCTATGAGATGCTCAAAGACTATATCGCCTATCTTCATATAAAGGATGGGCTCATGGAGGAAAAGCGCGTCGTGCCCGCGGGGGAGGGTGACGGGCAGATAGGAGAGTTGCTGAGGGCGTTGCAGGAGGAGGAATATGATGGATTTGCCTCCCTGGAACCGCATCTGGCCATGGCGGGGAGGCACCATGGGTTCAGTGGCCCGGAGCTTTTCGAGGTGGCCACCGAGGCCTTTCGTGGGCTCTTGAAGGAACTGGACGATTGAGCGGCGTATTCCGAAGAAAAAAAGGGAGGGCATATGGCACGCGTTGAGGGCATAGAAAAAGTCGTCGTCCCTGTGGCGGGCTTGGGCACGCGCCTGCTGCCGGCGACGAAATCCCAACCCAAAGAGATGCTACCCGTAGGGCGGCGGCCCGTGGTGCAGTACGTGGTGGAAGAGTTGGAGGCGGCGGGTCTGGGCCAGATCCTCTTTATCACGGGTAGCAAAAAGACAGCTATCGAGGACCATTTCGATGCGGACCCGGAACTCGTGCGACAGCTATCGAGTGGTGGGGGGTACGATCTGCTGGAGGAATTGCGCTATACAGAGACGGACGCGCGCTTCTTTTATACGCGTCAGAGTGTGCCCCGGGGGCTGGCCGATGCCGTGGGCCATGGCAGGGAATTTGTGGGCGATGACCACTTTGTGGTAGCCCTGGGCGATTCCATCATCAAGGATCGCGATGGGGCCAGTTTTTTGCGCGCCATGATCGAGACCCACCTGAAGAGTGACGTCGCGTGCACCATGGCGGTGGAGGAGGTGGATGCGGGCGACGTCCACCGCTATGGTATCATCGAGCCCGGGGAGGATGCCCCGAACGGAGAGGCCATAGTGGTGGAGGACGTGGTGGAGAAACCCCAGCCGGGGGTGGCTCCCAGCAATCTGGCCATCGCCGCGCGCTATATCTTTAGCCCCGTCATCTTTGAGGCTATCGAACGCACGGCGCCCGACCAGAGGGGCGAGCTTCAGCTGACCGATTCCATCAAGCACCTGTTGCAATTGGGACACAAGGTTCAGGCCATTCCCCTGCGGCCGGGGGAGCGCCGTTACGACATCGGGAATTACGAGAGTTATTTCAAAGCCTTTATCGATTTCGCCATCGCCGACGAAAAGTACGGGTACCTTGTACGTCAATATCTGAAGCGCAGAACGAGAGAACTCTAGGCTTATGAAAACGATTCATTGTTCTGCACCCGGTCGCTGTGGCATCATTGGTAATCCGACCGATATGTACGGCGGCACCGTGATCTCCTGTTCCATAGATTTCCGCGCTCAGGTGCGCGTGGAGTCCTGCGCTCAACTGCGTCTACAGGTGGCCGGTCAGGAGACGGTCGTCGAAAGCCCGGACGATCTGATTCTGAACGGGGACTATTTCGATGTGGCCCGGGCCATCCTGGACTATTTTCACGAGGACGACCTGCACTGCAAGATCTCTTACTGGACCGACATTCCCGTTCGGGCGGGGGTGGCGGGCTCCACGGCGCTGACGGTGGCCATCCTGTATGGGCTCTTGCAATTTAAGGGGCTGCACTACAGCCGCTATCGGGTGGCTGAACTGGCCCGCTATATCGAGCTCAATCATCTGCGTGTGGTCTGCGGATATCAGGATGCCTACATGTGCACCTTTGGGGGGTTGAACTATATGGATTTCCGCGGCAAACAGTTCTATCGGGAGGCCTCTGAGGAGCTCTATGCCACCATCGAGCCCCTCGACGGTTACGTTCGCGCGCTGCCCTTTGTGCTAGCCCATACGGGAGCGTCGCATTCCTCGGGTGCGGTGCACAAGCCCATTCGCGAACGGTGGCTGGAGGGCGAGCGCGAGGTTCGCGAGGGATATGAGAGGATCAGTCATCTGGCCCGGGAGGGGAAAAAAGCCTTGCTCGCTGGGGACTGGGAGCGCCTGGGGCGACTGATGAACGAGAATCATGCCATTCAGCGGGACCTTGGCGGTTCTGGCGAGGCCAACGAGCGGCTCATCAGCGTTGCGTTGGAGCACGGAGCCCTGGGCGCGAAACTGGCCGGTGCCGGCCATGGGGGCACCATCATCGCTCTTCATTCCCATCCCGAGGAGATGATCGAGGCCTTGCAGGAGGCGGGCAGCGAGAGGATATTTTATCCCACACTCCGGCCCGGTGTCTGCCTTGAGCCGGAAGAGGATGGGGCGGAGCCGGCATAGCGGGCGCCCCATGAGGGACATCTGGCACAGAAAAAAGCCACCAGAAAGCTTTCTGGTGGCTTTTGATATGGGCAGGATAGGACTCGAACCTACGGCCTCCACGATGTCAACGTGGCGCTCTAACCAACTGAGCCACCTGCCCGCCTGCCCCTAATTATACGCGGGCGGCCTCAGAATGCAAGTTTGATTTTACTGTAGGGACGCTTGTGACGCGCGCCTCTTTTGCTGGCCTGTTCCCGGGGCCATTGGGTGCACGCAAATGTTGTAGGTTATCAGCCATTGCTCGTCCGCGCAGGCGGACGATTGGCCGTAGGCCTGTGCAATGAGACTTTAGTCCATGCACCATCGGGGCGCCGGTGGCCAGGGGCCAATGAACTCGGGCGCGGAGGCGCTGCGCGCCGGGCGTCGACCTGCGTCGACGCATCTGGATGGCGCTCAAGACCGCGCTCACGCTACCGCTGCTCCGTCAGTTTCTTCTTTCCAATACGTCCGGTCAGTCTAACAGACTTTGCGTGCACCCGGGGCCATTTGTGTTGCACAAACGCCATACTTCTTATATTATTACGTGTGGAGGACAGTATGGTGGAAAACGTTCAGCTTGCGGACCAACAGGATCTCATTGGGCGTATCGAGGAGTTGTATCCCGACGATCTCGATGAGGTGCGCCATGCCATCGCCTATGCTAAAAGGGCCCACGGCGAGCAGCGTCGGGCCTCGGGGGAGCCCTATGTCGTGCATCCCCTGGCCGCGGCTGCCATCCTTGCGGATCTTCATATGGATCTGCCAACCATCATCGCCGGCGTGCTCCACGACGTGGTCGAGGACACCGACGTCAGCCTCGACGAGCTGGAAAAAGAGTTTGGCGAGACGGTGGGGCAGCTCGTCGACGGCGTGAGCAAGCTGCTTCGGGCCAGGCGCATAAGCAAGCTGGAGGGGGCCGGCCTGGGCGGCGAAAAGCAGGCCGAGAATCTGCGCAAGATGTTCCTGGCCATGGTGGGGGACATTCGGGTGGTGATCATCAAGCTGGCGGATCGCCTCCATAATATGCGCACCTTGCAGTTCCTCCCGGAGGAAAAGCAAAAGGAAAAGGCGCGGGAAACGCTAGAGGTCTATGCGCCCCTCGCTAACCGCCTGGGGATCTGGCAGCTAAAGTGGCAGCTTGAGGATCTGACCTTTCGTTACCTGGACCCCGACAACTATTACGAGATCGGTCGGCTTTTGGCCGAGCGCCGGGCGGAACGGGCAGCCTACCTGGAACGCGTGATGTCGCTGCTGCGGGAGCGGTTGGAGGAAGAGGGGATCGAGGCGCGCATCATGGGGCGTCCCAAGCATATCTATAGCATTTACCGCAAGATGCAGGAGAAGGATCGCGATTTCGACCAGATCTACGATCTGCACGGTGTGCGTATCATCGTGGACGAGGTGCGGGAGTGCTATCACGTATTGGGTATTGTCCACAGTTTCTGGAGCCCCATCCCTGGCGAATTCGACGATTATATCGCCATGCCCAAGGATAATCTGTATCAGTCGTTACATACCGCTGTGGTGGCGTTGGACGGCAGGCCGCTTGAGGTGCAGATACGAACAGAGAGGATGCACAGGCTTGCCGAGTTTGGCGTCGCTGCCCACTGGCGGTACAAGGAGGGGCGCGATCGCGACGAGTCCCTGGAGGCCAAGATCAGATGGCTGCGGAGGGCCAGCGACTGGCGCGAGGACGTGGAGGATGCGGACCAGTTTGTAGATTCGGTCAAGAGCGATGTCCTCCCCGAGCGAGTCTACGTTTTCACTCCCAAGGGAGATATCATAGATCTGCCCAGGGGAGCCACCCCCGTTGACTTTGCCTATGCCATCCATACGGAGGTGGGACATCGCTGTCGAGGCGCCAAAGTTGATGGAAGGCTCGTCTCTCTGGATTACAAGCTGCAGATGGGGGAGCAGGTCCAGATCATCACCGCCAAGGAGGGAGGGCCGAGCCGCGATTGGTTGACGCCACATTTGCACTATGTGGCCACTCAGCGGGCGCGCCAAAAGATCCGACGGTGGTTCCGCAGACAACAGCGGCAGAAGAACATCAGTAGCGGCCGCGACATCCTGGAGCATGAGCTGCGGCGTCTGGGCCTCGATCAAGAGTCGTATGCCGAGATCGCCGAACTGTTCAAGTATGACGACGTCGAGGATTTTTTGGCCGCTGTGGGCTATGGCGATATCAGTCCTTCACATATCGCCAACAAGATCGACGACGCGAACGCCGATGTCGAGGGGCTCAAGTTTGAGGCCATTCCAGAAGAAGCGGTATCGGACATCAAGGTCACTGGCGTGGGAGATCTGCTGACACGCCTGGCCAACTGCTGCAAGCCTGTGCCCGGTGATCCCATCGTGGGCTATATCACGCGGGGCAAAGGTATCACCGTACACCGCAGCGACTGTCCCAACATCGGCAATCTAAAGGACGCGGAGCGTCTGATCTCCGTCTCCTGGGGGCGGGCGGAACAACTCTATCCCGTCATGGTCCACATAGAGGCCTTTGACCGCAGCGGGCTGCTGCGCGATATCGCCGGCGCCGTGGCAGATCTGGGGCTGAGTATGAGCGCAGCCAACGTCTCCACCGACAAAGATCACATGGCGCACATCACGGTGACGGTGGGTGTGGAGAACGTCAGTCAGCTTTCGGCCGTATTGAACGAGATCCAGGGGGTGCCCAATATAGTGGACGTGCGCCGCAAGCGGTACGTCTAGGTTCCCGAAATCCTCTTTCTTTCCTCCTCAATGGTCTCCAGCAGGCTTCTGAACGAGTCGGCAAACTGCTTCACGCCCTCATCCTGCAGGTCCTTTGCGACGGCATCGATATCGATGCCCAGTGCGTCCAGGCGCGTCAGATACTCCCTGGTCTTTTGCATATCGCTGTATATGGTGCTTGCGACCATGCCATGGTCACGAAAGGCTTCCAGGGTTCTGGGGGGCATGGTATTGACGGTGTGCGGCGCGATGAGCCGCTCCACATACAGGGTGTCGGGGTAGGCGGGATTCTTGGCACTGGTGCTGGCCCACAGCGGGCGTTGTACGCGGGCGCCTTGAGCGGCCAGCGCCTCCCAGCGCTCCCCGCTGAAAATGTCCAGGAAGCGTTGATAGACCATCTTGGCGTTGGCTATGCCGATCTTGCCCTGGAGGGCGGTTTCGTCCATCTCCTCCAGCATGTCATCCACCGCCGTGTCCATACGGCTGACAAATAGGGAGGCCACCGACGCCAAACTTGTCACGGGCTCGTCGCCCTCGACGCGCCTTTCCAGACCCCTTATATAGGCTCTGGCCACGGCTTCATAGTGGGCCTGGGAAAAGATGAGGGTGGCGTTGACGTTCACTCCCTCCCCGATGAGCTGTTCGATGGCCGGGATGCCCGCCGGCGTGGCCGGCACCTTGATCAGAAGGTTGGGGAGGTTGATCTCCTCAGAGAGGCGCCTGGCCTCGGCCACCGTGCTCTCTGTGTCGTTCGCCAGCAGAGGGTTGACCTCCAGGGAGACATAGCCGTCCAACCCCTCCGTCTCCTCGTACACGGGATGGAGGATGTCGAGGGCCCGACGAATGTCGTCCAGCGCCAGAACCTCATAGATCTCCTCCGTGTCCTTGCCCGCTGCCGCAGCGCGAGCCAGGTCCTCCGCATAGGCCTCGCTGCCGGCGATGGCCCGCTCAAAGATGGTGGGATTCGAGGTGACGCCGCAAAGCCCTTCCTTGACCAGGTCTTCCAAGCCTCCCGAGACGATGAGAGAGCGATCGATGTAATCCAGCCATATCGCCTGTCCCAACGCTGCCACCTGCTCTATTTTCGTCACGGATTCCTCCCATAGATCATGGCTCTACCGAAAAAAAAGGCCTTCATCTCAGTGTACGGGTGCAGGGTTAGGGCTGATATGATGGCGTGGGCCTCGTCTCGGGCACCATGCTAGAATCCCAGTAAATCTCGACATCTTCCGATTCCCTGCGCTCAGCGAACCACTCCTGCACAGCCTGCTGGCGCATCTGCTGCAGCTCGCCCTCACTCAACGGTCGGTTTTCGTCCCGTTCCTCGACCTTGATGATGTGGAAGCCGTAGCTGGTCTCCACCACATCGCTGATCTCGCCGGGCTCCAGTCCAAAGGCGGCCTCCTCGAACTCGGGTACCATGCTTCCTCTGGCGAACCATCCCAGATCGCCCCCCTCGTCCCTGTTGCTTTCATCCTGTGAGACCTCGGCGGCCACCGCCGCAAACTCCTCGCCCGCCTCCAGCCGCGCCAGCACCTCCTCAGCCTCCTCCCGGGTCTCCACCAGGATGTGGCGGGCATGAACCTGCTCGGCCGTGTTCAGCACTTGGGCGCTGATCTCCTCGGCCCACTTTTCGTAATAGAGCGACTTTTCCAAAAGGTCGAGGAAATCCTCCCTGGTGAACCCCGTCTGCTCCGCCGTCGTCTCGAACCAGTTATCGGATTGCTCCACATATTCCTCGTACGTCATGGGCTCTACCGTGGGGGTGGGGGTGATGGTTTCGGTGGACGTGATGGGCGTTGGGGCAGGTGTTGGCGGATCGGGATTATAGCCGAACTGGCTCTCCAACTTGTTCTCTACCTCCTCGGATGAGACGGTGATGTCCCGCTGCTCGCACTCTTGGCGCGCAAGCTCATAGTTGATCAGCTCGTTCAGGACGCTGGTGGGCAGGTTTGCCATCTCCCCCTGGAGCTGTTGTATCTGCTGATCCAGATATTGCGTATAAAACTCTTGTGTCTCCTCGTCGCTGCCGCTTACCTGGAGCTTTTGGTTCTCCAACTGATTCAGATAGTTCTGATAATCCCAACGGCGATATCTGTATAGGTCCTGATACGTTTCCAAGTGGATGGGTACGTCCGAGACGGTGGCCACGGGGGCTCTGGGGCGCAGGATATAGTGATCGTACAGTCCCCAGGCCAGAATAAGGACGGCCAGAACGAGGACGGCGATGGTCCCGATGACCAGCATTCTTCTGAGACGCCTTTCTCGCGCCTGTTTCGACACCTTTTTCGACATATCAACCCCTATATCGCGACGGACTCTTGCAAAAAGGGTATAGGAAGATCTCCTATACCCACTGATGATTCATGGAAGTGTAAAAAGGCCCTGGAGCCACGGAACGCGCGGACTAGGCCCTGCGCCCGTGTCCGGCAGTGTATGGTAGCATGGCCAGATGACGAGCCCGCTTGATTGCCCTCGTCAACATTCGCTGGTGCTTGGCACACGCCCCCGTCCTGCCCCTGCCGAGAATACGGCCACTCTCGGTCACATACTTTTGTATCATATCGATATCCTTGTAATCGATATCCTCTATTTCCTCGGCGCAGAACTCGCAGAATCTCCTGTTGTGGCGCGTATAGGAGCGTTCCTGCCGCGGACGCCTTCGCGGCCTTGAGTTGCTTTCTCTTTCTTCTTGATTATCAGCCAAAGTAATAGCCTCCCTCTCCTGGCAAAGACCCCACGGATTGCCGTTGGGCCATCATCTATTCTCTTCATCTCGTCGAATCAGCAAATAACGAAGGACATCTTCCCTCAAGTTCAACTCGTGCTCGACCTCGGCGACCGCCGACGGCTCCAAATCGGCGTGGACGCGGACGTAATATCCCTCCCGTCGGTTGCGAATGGGGTACGCTAACTGTCGCCGCCCCATATGGTCGACGTCGATGACATTGCCACCGGCGTCGGTCACGTAATCCCTTACGCTGTCGACCAATCCCTGCAGCCCCTCCTCTTCGAGGCTGGGATGGGCGATGAAAACCAGCTCATATGTGCGCAAAATTTGCCTCCTCTCTGTGGGATTGCCCCCGAACCCTTTGATCCGCTTCAGGCAGTGTGCGGATACCCGTCCGGGAGCAGAAAGGCTCCCTAAAATGAAATGATATCCTCAAAAGCATGACGTATTATATCACTGAGGGCGGTAGAGTCCAAAACGAGGGAAAACGGTGGCTCACGCTTGTTGTATTCTACGTGCCAGGTAATAACCCACGCCCCATTTGGTCAGGATATATTCGGGCCTGTGGGGATCGCGCTCGATCTTTTTGCGCAGTTTGTGAATGCACAGACTGAGGCTTGCGGAGGAGACGCTCTCTGCCTCGGCGCCCCAGATGGCATTGCGTAATTCTTCCCGGCCGACTACTCTGCCGTCATGGCGCATCAGGCAGCACAGGAGGCGGTACTCGTTTTCGGTCAATTTGACCTCTCGATCCTCGAGGGTCAGGGAGCAGGAAAGGGGATCGACGACGGCGTTGTCCGAGGCGTTCGTCTCGTTCCACTGCCAGTAACGCCGCAGGAGGGCTTCTATGCGCGCCAGCAGTTCCTTTTCCCCATAGGGCTCGCGGAGATAATCGTCGGCTCCGAGGCGTAATATCCTCACGGCGGCCTCTTTGCTCAAGGACCCATTTGCCAGTACCAGGATGGGCACGTCGATCACGTTGCGCAGGTGGGGAAAAAGCTCCTCAGCGTTGGGGGAATCGGAGGGCCAGTGATAAAGCACCATCTCTGGCATGGATTTATAGACCGCCGTGTAGGCCTGGGGCGTCAAGGGCACGCCATTGACCTCGTAGCCAGCCTGGTGCAACAGTTCTGGCATGTCTCCCTCGAGCACGTCCTGCTCGGCAACGATGACGAGACATCCTCTCATTTGGGGCGTCCTTATGGATGATAACCAACGCACAAAGAGTATAGCATATCAAGGTATCCATACGGTATACAAGAGGTTACAAATTGGTTATTCCTTGTTCGTTCTGGAGGGACGGATATCTCTATGCCAGTTCGATCTCCGTCACGTCGCCGGCCAAGGCGTCAAAGAGGAGCATCCGTTGTCGAAGGGGCTCCCCCTCCTCAAGCAGGAGCTTGACCACCTCCTGGCTCTGCCAGGCAGAGATCATCATGGGGGTGGCCGAGGGGTTCCCAAGTTCGGTCTCGACGCCCCGCTCGGAGGTTGGCTGCTGACCGTATATGGCCTCCAGGCCCAGCTCGCCGGGGAATACGGTGGTGATCTGCCCCGTATAGCCAGCGATGGCGCCGTGCACCAGGGGTATCTGGCAGGCGGCGGCCGCCCTTTGAAGTATGAGGCGGGCGGGCACGGTATCCAGGGCGTCCACGACCACCTCGGCGCTGGCGATCAGGTCTTTTGCATTGTCCTCGTCGAGCCATACCTCCTTTGGCGTGACCTCCACCGCGGCGTTGATCTTTGCCACGCGCTCTGCCAGGCAGGTGACCTTGGCCTCTCCGATGGTGTTCTCCGTGCAGCCCAACTGCCTGTTGAGGTTGTTTTCCTCAAAGTGGTCGCCGTCGATGACGATCAGGTGCCCTATGCCCATGCGCGCCAGGGTCTCCATGACCCAGCCGCCAAGTCCGCCCGCGCCAACTACCGCCACGGTGGCCTGGAGCAGCCGCGCCTGGCCGTCCCAGCCGACGGTGCCCAGATTCCGCTGGTAGCGCTCGGGGAGGACGTGCATCTGAAGGGCGAGCAACTCGACCTCCAAGAGTTTACAGCCCGTTTCCCCTGCTAACTGGCGCGTCCTGGCCAGCGAGAGCAGGGGAGGGGTCGTCCCCTTTGCCTCCTGTTCTTTGCGATGCTGCGTCAACGCTGTGCGCAAAATGGCCTTGCTGTCCTCGTTGCTCATATCTGTCCCCTCTTGCACTGGTGATCGATGATGAACGTCGCTGTATCGTCCTACGTACGGGAGTCCAGTTGCTGGCATGCGGGGCAATAATAGGTTCCCCGTCCTGCCACCACGTCGCGTTCGATGGCCCGACCGCAGCGGGGACACGCCTCTCCCTCGCGCCCATAGACGGTCAGCCGCTCCTGGTTCCGCCCGCGCCTGTTGTTGGGGTCCCGATAGCTCCTCAACGTGGTGCCCCTGTTCTCCACAGCGGAGCGCAGCACCTGCCGGATGCTGCTGTGCAGGCGCTTCATCTCCTCGAAATCGAGATCGTCCACGGGGCGGCAGGGATGAATGCGCGCTTTCCACAGGGATTCGTCTGTATAGATGTTACCCAGGCCCGCCAGCACATGCTGATCGAGGAGTAGGGATTTGATCCGCGCCCGCCGCCCCTCGAACAGTTTCGCCAAAGCGCTCGCCGTAAAGTCCTCCGCCAAAGGTTCGGGTCCCAAATCTCCCACGATCTCGTCCGCTTTGTCGACGAGGTAGAAGCGGCCGAACTTGCGCACGTCCCGAAAGTACAGTACGCGGCCGGAAGCGAAGGGGAGAATGACGTGGACGTGCTCCTCCTCCAGGGCCTCGTTGGGCGCATCACATAGCAACAATTGTCCCGTCATGCGCAGGTGGATCAGCAGGGACCTCTGCGATAGATCCATGATCACGAATTTGCCCCGACGTCTTACGTCGTGGATACCCTGCCCGCCGAGTTGCTCTACGAACTCTTTGACGCCGGGCCTGTCGATGGAGCGGTGCCAGCGCACCCTCACGTCGCATATCACCTCGCCCACGATCTGCCGGCGCAAACTCTGTACGATGGTCTCCACTTCGGGCATCTCTGGCATCAGGAGGTCCCCAACGTCACGGATGCTCGTCCATCTTGACGGCCAGGGCCGCCCCCGCAAGGGGGAGGGCCAGCACGCCGAGCAGGGAGGGACACAGCGCCCCCTCGCCGTCCGCTCCCTCTTCCTGCTTTGGCTGTGGCGAGGGGCGCTCTGTGGGTTGTTGGCGGGGCTCCAGGCCCAGGCTCTCTCGCCAGCGGTCGTCCAATCCCTGGAGGCCAAAGCCATAGGCGCGCTGCAGGGCCTCCTCCTGGCGCATGCCCTTGGAAAAGAGGTCCAACAGCTGCCGCATGCCCCCGCGACCGTATTCTTTGAGCAAAAAGTCGACGATGCTATAGGCCTCCCCGTAAAAGAGATCGATCTCGCCCGCCCGTCCCGTGTAGCTGCTCATGGAGCGCACGGAGAGCAGCGCGTCCTCGCGGATCGCCCTGTCCAGCGCCCGGCGGTTGTTCGTGGGGAGCTCTCCCTCGGCGTACATAGCCAGTCCCTCGTCCAGCCAGCGCGGCAGGTCCGTGTAGGGGTTGTCGGTGGTCATGCCCACCACGATGTGACTCAGTTCGTGGGCCATGGTCGATTCCACGTCGCGATGGGAACCCAACAGCAAAAGGGTGTCCTCCCCGGTTGCCATGCCCAGTGTCATCACCCGCTCGTCGTATCCCTCGCTGCGAGGGGGGATGGCACGCTGCATGTCCTGTCGGTCATCGTACACGTAGATGCTTATACCCTCCTCGACCGCGACGCCCACCTCGTTCTCCAGCCGGGAGAGCGTCTCCTCGGCGTCGGTGGCCAGCTGTTCGGCCCGCGATGCATCGCTGCCGTACCAATACACCTCCACCCGCTGACCCGCACGCTGCTGCCACTGGTGATTGTTGTCCGTATATGTGAACTGTTCCCTCTCCGTTTCAAAAGAGGCATCCTTCGTGTGCAGTTCCCACCAGGTGCGAAGGCGCGTGCCCGGCGCGAACTGGCCCGGCTCCAGAGTTTCCGTATGTTCGAAGTTCACGCGTTCGCCGGGCGTAAACGAGGGATAGATGCGCCTGACGAGGGGCTCATCCGCCTGGCCGTAAAAGAGGATGACCTCTGTGATGGGCTCCTCGGCCTCGGCTTCTAGGCGGAACTGCAGAAATTCGGAGAAGGCATAGTCGTTCTCTCTGGAGAGGATGCGCACGGGCGCCTCGGCGGACGCCGGCGGAACGACGCAGAAAAAGAATATGAGGGCGAGAACGATGAGCCGTCGATGGGAGGGGAGCAGGGAGGAGAGCGCCTCTCCTATCCGTTCAGGGCTCCATCTCTTCCAGATCTTTTTCCGGCACATCGACGTATTTGTCCCCCTCCTCAATGAGCATGATGGGTATATCGTCCTTGATGGGATATTTTCGCCGGCATTCGGGATTCTGGCACACGAGCCATTTGTCGGCGACGAGTTCCACACGCGTCTTACAGGCCGGACAGGCCAGGATGGCCAACAGATCCTCACTCAGCATCTATCTTCTCCATACTATATGAGAACATCTGACGTCAATGCACATAGCATAGGCGATGAGGGGCGCGCTGTCAACAAAGGGCACGGAATAGTGGGGACGGCGTGACACAGTGCCTCACCACTCCGTCAAACGATAA
>CAZMOW010000071.1:0-12957 GCA_964567975.1 uncultured Anaerolineales bacterium
CTCTATCCTTTCCTCAACGAGAGTATCCCGCCTGACGTCGTGCTGCACGGGCTGGAATACCTCGGGCAGAAGACGAACATGGTATCCGTCGAGCTCGCGGTGCAGACGTTGAATTTCCGGGGCATCGTCAGCCGTTGCCCGTCGGATGGTCAGTTCCTCTGGCATGTCTACATTCCGTCTCCTCTGCAACCCTCATGGATTTCTTTTGAGTGGCTCTGTTGCAGGAGCGCGCCCACCCCGGCTCCTATGGCCGTACATACCGCCTCGATCAGTGGCGTGGCAAAGCAACCCGGCCCCTCAAACATGCCATAACCGCCGCCCAGATAGATGAATCCCGTCTTGAGTGCTGCGATCAGCCAGCCGACGATGAAACCAGCGATGACCCCTGCCACAATCATCTTGCACTCCTCCACAGCCCTTTGCACCGAGCGCATTATACGCTGTTGCTTCGC
Source organism: uncultured Anaerolineales bacterium (assembly GCA_964567975.1). Taxonomy (GTDB): domain Bacteria; phylum Chloroflexota; class Anaerolineae; order UBA1429; family UBA1429; genus JAWLEV01. Next base: position 453 of record CAZMOW010000071.1, read on the forward strand.
GGGGCGTCAATCTCCGGCGAGGTGACCCGCGGTGAGTTCCAAGCCTGTTTCCGATAGACCTTCTCGTCGTAGCCCCAGGATGCATCCTGGGGCGCGTGCCTGCGTATCCAATAGGCCTTCAATCAAAGCATCTCTCCAGTGATTTGCCCTTTCTCATCTCGAAAACGCACCCGATGACCTTTTCTGTATCGCTACATCGTCCAGATTCGGCATCCCCGTCTTCCGCAAGGCAGACCCCTTCACATTGATCAGAGTCGGTGCAGACCTTGCCGGCATCGGAGGCTATCGGGTTACAGAAGGGCCCGATATCATAGCTCAGCGTTGGTATGCCGTTATCGCTGAGGCATTCGTTACACCAGGCCATGCCACTTTCGGTGCTCTCAAAGGCACTCGGCACTTTGGAGAGGACGAACGCGACGGTTTCCGCACAGTTGACCTGGCGGGCGAGTGTTTGGGTTGGGGTGTCGGTTGCTGTTGGTGTTGATGTTGGTGTGAGGGTAGGGGAAAGAGTGCGGGTGGGCACGGGCGTATCGGTCGGCGTTGGCGTCTCAGTTGCCGGCACCTGGCAGCTGGCACATGCGGTGAGAACCAGCGAACAAATGAGGATGGTCAGGACAAAGTTGCACTTGTCATCGCTCAAGTGCGTTCTCCTTTCCCATGGGTCCGCGCCTGCGAATTCGCAGGTTGCTGCCTTTCGAAAGCCTGCTGGAAGCAGGCTGGCAGGGGGCGCGTGGTGTGAGGTCTGCTACATCGGTGGTACCCACGGACCATAGGTGTCCTTCACCCACTCAAGCCACCACCGGATTCCAGCATCATCCTGTAGTGCCTTGACGTTTTCGTCAACATCTGGGTTCCTGGCCAGGCCGCCCGGGCTCATAAAGGGGCCACCGACGCCGTGATGGGGCGCACACTGCAGCCAGGTAGAGGCCATGACATAGCCGTTGTGCTCCTCGATCATCTCCCGCGAGCGGGGAATCTGGTCCCGTTTCATGGCCTCCGTGTATCTGCCGATGCGGATATAGTTGTGGTATCCCTCCTTCTTGCTGTAGCTCCCCCAATAGTTTCTGGGGGCGTTGCGCGGCGTGCCCTCGCTCTGCACATAGGGGCGCCGACCGTCCATCGGGGAGAAGTGGAGGAGGATATCGGCGTTGTCGGGCGGATCGGGTTTGTCGTTGTAGCCCATGATGACGTCGTCGCTGGCCTCCTTTCCCGCCTGGATCATCTCCTCGATGCTCCAGCCCATGGCCCGCGCGGCCATGCCCTCGTTGTCGGGATCCACGATCACGTTGCGGTAATCGTTCTGAGCCAACCATTCGACGGTATCGGCCACAGCCCGGTTGGCCTGCGCCTGCTGCCACCCATCCAGGTCTTCCTTGGCTTTCGAGCCGCCCCAGTAGAGGCAGCCCACGAGGACGATCATGCCCAGGTCATCCGCCGCCTCTATGATGCGGCCCATGCGGCTGGCGTACGTCCTGTCCAAGGAGGCGTCCGGCCTGTAGCCTTTGACGTCGCCAAAGCGTGAGCCCATAAAGTACACGGCGACCGTGTTGACGCCATAGGAGGGGAATCGGTCGAGGTTCTCGATCAGCTCCGCCGTCTTGGCATTCGAGATCGGGGCGTTGGAGCATCGGATGCCGATCACCTTGATCTCCTTGCCGTTGAGCAGGATTCGCTGGCCACATATGTTTATGTCATAGCGGCTGGTCCTGGTCATCGATTCATGTCCTCATCCCTCCAGGTACTCGGATTCGTAGGGATACCTGGCAAAGGCGTTCTTGTGTCATTTCGGCGTGGCAGCTTTGCCACGCCAAGCTGCATGTAACTGTAGTCGGCGTGTCACTGCGTTCTACAATGAGCCGCTTCCCGGTCCCTACTCCTCCCGCTTGCGGGGGAACCAGGGCACAAAGGCGCTGGTAGATTCCACGTAATCCTTGTATTTGGGCTTGGTCTCTTTGAGTGTCTTTTCCAGCAGGGCCACCCCCGAGACCTTGAGCAGGAGCCCGGTCATGACGATGGGGCTAAAGATGGTCCACAGGCCCTGGCCTGTGGCCGCGGCGACGAGAAAGTAGCTCCACCATTGGGTGGCGTCGCCGAAATAGTTGGGATGGCGCGTATAGCGCCACACGCCGCGATCGAGCACCTTGCCCGCGTTGTTCGGATTGGCCTTGAAGAGGGCCATCTGTAGGTCGCCCACGGCTTCGAAAAAGAAGCCGATGATCCACACGGGAATGGCGATGATGTCCAGTACGGTCAGGCGGGCCGGGGTGGGGCTGATCTGGGCCGCCAGCAGGGGCGCCGAGATGAGAAGCATGAGCACGCCCTGGGTCAGGAACACTTTTAGGAAACTGCGCCACCACCAGTCGGCGCCGGCCTCTTGGCGCCATTTGCGATAGCGAAAATCCTCCCCCTTGCCCCAGTTGCGGTAGAGGATATAGAGCCCCAGCCGCAGGCCCCAGATAGTCACCAGGGTGCTGATCAGGCGCTTGCGGGGCACGAACCCGTTCGGCGTCAGGCTAAAATAGATCCAGCAGGTCATGACAAAGCCGGGGCCCCAAAAGATGTCCACGATGCTGGCATCCTTGAGTATCAGGCTCACGAGCCATAGGACGGTCATCAGGCCCAGGATGGCCAGGGCACCGATGCCGTAAATCTCCAGGAAGGTCATTTTACTCCTTTCATGAGAGAGCTATTCCTTTTGCTGGGCCGTGACGCAGGCAAAGCCCACGGCGTCGGGACCCAGATGTACGCCAAAGACCGGCGTGATATCCACAGAGAGGGCTTTCTCGGGGAGGAGGTGCTCCGTGCGGCGCTGCAACTCTTGGGCCCTGGTCAGCGCATGGGTATGCACCAGAATGGCCTTTTCCAGCGGCGTCCATTCCTCCAGCAGGTTAACCAAGCGTTTAGTGGCGTGGTCGGTGGTACGTACGGGATGGGCCTTGGGGTTGCCGTCATACATGGTGAGCAGCGGTTTCATCTTGAGCCACTCGCCCACGGCGGCCAGGGCGCGGTTCATGCGTCCGCTGCGCCGCAGAAACTCGAGGGTGTCCAGGGCGGCAAAGACGAAGGTGCGCTGGATCTGTTCCTCCAGCAGGACCATGATCTCCTCCATGGATTGCCCCTCGGCGGCCGCCTCGGCCGCCCTCCACACCAGAAATCCCGTGCCCATGCTGAGGCTGCGCGAGTCAAGGACGGTCACGGGCACCGGTGCCTCCCGTGCGGCCAGGCGTGCCACGTTGGGCACGGCGCTCAGTTCCTCGGAGATGTGGATGGAGAGGATCTCTGTGGCCCCCTCGTCGGCCAGTTGCTCATAGATCTTGACAAAGCGCTGGGGCCCGGGGGCAGCGGTGGTGGGGGCGGGGTCCAGGTCGGGCAGGCGCGCGTAGAACTCCTCCCGGGAGATATCGACCCCGTCCAGATAGCTCTCGCCAGCGATATTGATATAGAGGGGCACGACGGTGATGTCGTGGGCGGCCACGATATTCGGTGGTAGATCACAGGTGCTGTCGGTCACGATGCTGATGGGCACGGGCTCTCCTTTCTATGCGTATGTCAATTCCTTAAATCTCTCTGGCCCTGGCTATCGTCGCCCAGGCGTGCAGATCGTTCAGGGCCGTGGAATGCACCAGGTAGGTGATGTCGTGCGCCAGGGCCAGACGCCGCAGGGCCTCGCTCAGGGCCAGGGTGTCGCCGGGCATGGGCAGCCCCTCCGTCCGCGCGAATTCCCTCAAATAGCCCCACATATGCTGCAGGGCGTTGGTGAGACCGCCCCGGGATGGCCGCTTTCTCAGGTACCCGGTCAAAGGGAGGGCCAGTTCCTCCAGCGAGGGAGCCTCTGTGAGGCGGGCAAGGCTGCGCCCCGTGCGCCGATAGGAGGCGACATCCCGCGCCAGCACCGAGTACTTGTGCTGCGCCCACAGCTGCTGCGCGTTCCGGGGTAGAGGGATGCGTCCCGGCTCCCGGTCGGCGTATTTTTCTTTCAGAATGGCGAACTGCTCCCCCGGTGCGTCGACATAATCGTCCGGCCATACGATGGCGTCCACCAGGGCTACGGCGCTGTGATGTTCATAACCCCGCAGCGCCATCTCCGATACGACGACGTCGTGCCGCAGCCCGAGAGCCTCCAGATGATGTTTCCAGCGCAGCGTTTCCGGATGATGGGCATATCCCTTTTTGTCGTTGATGACGATGGAGAGGATGGCGTGGATCTCCCGATGTTCGCCCAGCAGGCTGCCCCGGTTCAGATAGCCCGGAGACACGTCCCACACGCGCATGTCGCTCCCCTAGAGCACCAGGATGATGCCAAAGACGATCTCTACCACCAGGCTGATGACATTGGACTGTACGACGGAATTGTCGATGAACATGGAGGCGGCGCGGACCACGCCCACGGCGAGGTAGGCGATGCCCAGCATCGTGTAGGTCTCGGGCGCGCCGAGGATGAGGGGCACGGCGCCCAGGGCGATGAAAAAGCCTCCCAACACGGCGCGGATCTCGGAGATGCCGCGGCCGCCCTCCACGGTGAGCCCGATAAAGCCCTGGGCCGACAGGGGCGATACCAGGGCGTAGAGCCCGGTGACGACGGTGCCTACGCAGGCGATGATCTGAAGCACGCGGATGACCATGGAGCCTCCTTTTTGGTTTGATTGACCGTTGCGGGGATTATACGCGATGGGGAAACGGAACGCAACCGGTGGATATGCCCGGGAGGGCCTATCCACGTGATTGTAAGGGAAGGTCAACTGCCTTAAACGGTTTTGGAGGCTGCGCCTCCAGGTCGGAACAGCTTTCCGACCTACGTGCCCATCCGTTCACAGCGGAGCCATTTCGCGCCCTCCTAGGCGGACAACTGGCCACAAGGCCTCTGCCAAGAAACCCGGAACAGCCTCCTCTCCACATCAGTGTCGGAGGCAAATCGCACGCCAGATCCGGCATTTGACATCTCTGAGCACCTCCATATAATTAGGTATACCTAAAGATTAATGGATAAAATATTGTGGTCAATAAAAAGAAAGCCTGAGATGATTCCCGATTCGCTCAGCGAAACCGTACAGGTCTACTTGGTCACCATCGCCCGTCTGCGAGAGGACGCCGATCCCGTGCCTCTATCGGCGCTGGCTCGCGAACTATCCCTCGCTCCGGTTTCGGTTAACGAGATGTGCCGAAAGCTGCAGGACCGTGGGCTGGTGATCTACCGCCCCTACGAAGGGGCATCCCTCACACCGGAGGGTGAGCGTTGGGCGCTTGCCATCCTGCGTCGGCATCGCCTGTGGGAGGTCTTTTTGGTGGAGAAGTTGGACTTGGACTATGAGCAGGCGCACGAGGCGGCCTGTGGACTGGAACATGCCACCTCTGATCTGGTGGCCGACCAGCTGGACATCTATCTGGACAGTCCCGTAGTGAATCCTCTCGGGCAGCCCATCCCGCGACCCGACGACGCTTTGCCAAGACGCCTGCTCTCGCTCGACCAGCTTGCTGTCGGACAGAGTGGACGGGTCGTACGTTGCGATGTAAACGGGGCAGTGGGGGCTTTTCTGCGAGACCAGGGAATTGAACCCGGGGCATGGCTGACTGTGATGGCAGCTGCAGAGAGGGCTCTATCTGTGGAGATCGGAGACGATCCGGTATCCCTGGCATTGCCTCTGGCAAGGGATATCCAAGTGGAACCAAAGGGGCGCAAACAAGAAAACGTTTTGAGACAGGAGGACAGCAAGGTGAAAGAAGAGAGCAAGATAGCGGTGGATCGTGTACCGCTCGATGCACTGGAGCAGGGACAGACAGGCGTCGTTGTGCATGTGGAGGGCAGAGGGCCAGCCAGGCGACGCATGTTGGATATGGGACTGGCGCCCGGCGCCGAGGTCAAAGTGGTGCGTGTCGCTCCCCTGGGGGACCCCATCGAGTTCGAGGTGCGGGGCTACAGTCTGAGCCTGCGCAAGCAGGAGGCAGAGGCCGTCATTGTAGAGCGCGCGGAGTAGGCGAGATGATTCCTCTCGGGATGACTGAGCCCGGTGCCCACGTGAAAATCGTTGCCATACGTGGCGGGCGCCGGGTGCGGAAGCGACTTGGCGACCTGGGACTGACCCCGGGTACAGAGCTACAGATCGTACAGTCGAGGGGCAGGGGCCCCGTTCTCCTGGCTCTCAAGGACGATGCGCGGCTGGCGCTGGGGCGAGGCATGTCGCTGAAGGTCCAGGTCCGGCCGTTGGAAGAAATCAGCACGGAAGAAAAGAGGAGTTCAATGGAGGTTGAATATGAGTGATGGAATAACTATTGCCTTGGCTGGCAATCCTAACTCGGGCAAGAGCACCGTGTTCAACGCCCTCACGGGGGCGCGTCAACATGTGGGCAATTGGCCGGGGAAAACGGTGGAGAGAAAGGAGGGACGGTGCCGTTATGAGGGACGCGACGTTCACGTCGTGGACCTGCCCGGTACTTATAGCTTAACCGCCTATTCGGCGGAGGAGGTCATCGCGCGCGACTATATCATCGAAGAGAATCCTGATGTGGTGATAGATATTGTCGACGCGGCGAACCTGGAGCGTAATCTTTACCTCACGGTGCAGATCATGGAATTGGGCGTGCCCGTCGTCATCGCCCTGAATATGAGCGATCTCGCCGAGGCACGGGGGCTGTGCATCGACGTGGACACGCTGTCCCAGGGGCTGCACGATACGCCCATGGTGCGCACCGTGGCCAGCAAGGGAGAAGGTATCGACGAATTGCTGGAAACGGCGGTACAGGTGGCTAAAGAGTACGAGGATGAAGACGTTTTGGTTAGGAGGAAAGCATGAGTGCACACGAAATGGCTTATACGCGGGGCATCGCCCTGGTGGACTATGGACGCGAGGTGGAGGAAGAGATCGCGCAACTGGAAAAAGTCCTCGAACAAGCCCATTCCCTGATGGCGCACTATCCGTCACGCTGGCTGGCCATCAAACTGTTGGAGCAGGATGAGGATGTCCAAGCCAAAATTGAAGCGGCGAGAAACGGTAGGGAGATCCTGGCCCAGGCGGGGAGAAGCATAAATCATCTGCAGGACGTTTACGGCGAGGATGAAGTCGATGTGGTCATCGCCGACCGCCGCTATGGTTTTATCAACGGTCTGGTAAGAGAGGGGGTGCATCGACCGAAGGAAACCCGATTGACACTTTCCGACAAGATAGACAAGGTCGTCACGAATAGGGTTCTCGGTATCCCCATCTTTTTGGCGGCCATGTGGTTCGTCTTTCAGATGACGGCCAACGTCTCTGCCTTCTATCTGGAGTGGGTGGACGGCGTCATCGGTGGCCCCATCACGCACTGGGTGGCGGCCCTCCTGGAGCTGATCGGCGTGGGGGGTACCTGGTTCGAATCGCTGATGGTAGACGGCATCATCGCTGGCGTGGGCGGCGTGCTGGTCTTTGTGCCCGTGCTGCTGTTCCTCTACTTTTTCCTGGCCCTGCTGGAGGATTCGGGCTATATGGCGCGGGCGGCCTTTGTGATGGACCGGCTGATGCACGCGCTGGGGCTTCACGGCAAGAGCTTTTTGCCCATGTTGGTGGGCTTTGGGTGTACCGTGCCCGCCATCTATGCCACACGCACGTTGGAGAATAGGGAGGACCGCATATTGACTGGGTTGCTGGTGCCCATGATGAGTTGCGGCGCGCGGCTGCCCGTCTATGCCGTCTTTGCCGTCGCCTTTTTCCCCAACAACACGGCGCGGTTCATCTTTGCCATGTACCTGACGGGCATCGTCTTCGCCATCCTGAGCGGCATCGTCCTAAAGAGAACGCTCTTCAAGGACCGTCCCCCGGCGCCCTTTGTGATGGAGCTTCCTCCCTATCGTCTGCCCACGCTCCGCAGCGTGTGGATCCATATGTGGGAGCGTAGCGCGGTGTTCTTGCGCAAGGCGGCGACCATCATCATGGCCGTCTCCGTCATCCTCTGGTTCCTGATGAGCATCCCCTGGGGTGTGGAGTCGCCGAGGGACAGCCTGTTCGGCAGGGCCAGCGCGGTCATCGCGCCGGTTCTGGCCCCGGCTGGGTTTGATAGTTGGGAGGCGGCAGGATCGTTGGTGACCGGCTTTGTGGCCAAGGAGGTCGTGGTCGGTACCATGAGCCAGATCTATGTGGGGGGCGCTGAAGAAGCGGAGGCCGCCGTGCGGCCCACCTTTTATCAGGACGTGGCCGAGATCGTGGTCACTTTCTGGGACGCCACCGTGGACACAGTCAAGGGCACTTTGAGTCTCATCCCCGGTGTGGACCTGATGGGAGAGGAAGAAGCGGAGGAGGACACGGCTTTGATCGAGGCCCTGCGGGCGGACTTTACCCCGTTGCAAGCTGTGGCTTTCAGCGTCTTTGTCCTGCTCTACATCCCCTGCATGGTGGCCGTGGCCGCCCAGCGCCACGAGTTCGGCAACAAGTGGATGGCCTTCAGCGCCCTCTACCAGACGGCTCTGGGCTGGGTGGTGGCGACCCTTATCTATCAGGGTGGCAGGTTGCTGGGTTTTGGATAATAGCGTGAGAATAGTTAGGTGCATCGGGTGGGGCGCTATGAGAAAGCCCTGCCCGATCCCATGATAGGAGGACGACGTAGTATGCTACAACGTATATTGAAGGCGTTCGAATCGGCGCCGGATGGCATGAGCATAGATCAGCTCAGCTACAGGCTGGGCGTGGAACGCAGCGCGCTGGAGGGCATGATCGACTACCTGGTGCGCAAGGGCCGGTTACAGGATGACAGGGCAGCCTCGGAGGCCACAATGTGCTCAGCGGAGCGGTGCGCATCCTGCCCCGGCGTGCGCAAATGCCCCTTTGTGATGGAGATGCCCCGCACCTTTTCCCTTCCCGACCGTGACGAGGAAAATTGCTGACCCGAACACGACGCCGTGAGCGATCCCTTTACCAGCCCCGCCCCCTCGCGGAGCAGGCGCTCCGCGCCACAATCTACACTATCTTCCTCCCTTGACGCGACGCCGCAACGGGGTATCATGTAGATCGTATCTGAGATGGCAAAGGGGGAAGGTTGAACAGAAGATTTGGCGCTTGCCTGATACTGTGTCTCTGCGGGCTGCTGCTCATGGCCTCGCCGGTCGTTGCGGCGGGGGGAGAGGAGGCCCAGCCTGAAGAGGAGATCCTCTCCGCCGTGGTGGGCTTTGTCTCCGACGAAAGCGAGGAGGAGTTCATGGGCCACACGCAGCAGGTGCAGGAACTGGAGCTGATCGTCAACTGGGGGCCCCGACGTGAGGAAAAGATCACGGTGGAGCACGTGGTACAGGACCATGCCGGCGGGCGTCCCTATAGGGAGGGCGATCACGTCTATGTGAGCGAGACCGTGGACGAGGAGGGAAATGCCTCCTACTATCTCGTGGGCCGCGCCCGCTGGACGCAACTGTTCTGGTTGGGGTTGCTCTTTGTGGGTCTGGTGGTACTGGTGGCCCGGGGGCAGGGCCTACGATCCCTGGGAGGATTGGTCTTTTCCTTTGTCATCATCTTTACCTTCATCCTGCCGCGGCTGAGCGCGGGCGCCAGTCCTCTGCGTGTGGCCCTGATCGGCGCCGCCCTGACCATGCCCATCAGCTATTACCTGGCCCATGGCCTGAACCGCAAGACCACCGTGGCCCTGGCCGGGTCGCTGCTGGGCCTGACCCTCACGGGGCTGTTGGCCGTGGTCGCCGTCTCTGTCATGGGTCTCAGCGGCTACGCCTCGGAATCGGCGGGCTTTTTGCAGACCGCGCATGCGGAACAGGTGGACGTTCAGGGGTTGCTGCTGGCGGGGATCATCATCGGCGTGCTGGGCGTGCTGGACGATATCACCGTGGCCCAGGCGGCCATCGTGGAGCAGCTTCGTGAGGCGAACCCCGCTTTCACCTGGCGCCAGCTCTATCGGCGGGCCATGCGCGTGGGCCACGATCATATCGCCTCCATGGTCAACACCCTGGTGCTGGTCTATGCCGGCTCGGCGCTGCCGTTGCTGTTACTGCTGGGCGACCGCTCCCTGCCGGTGGCCTATGTCATCAGCCACGAGGTGGTGGCCGAGGAGATCGTGCGCATGTTGGTCACCAGCACAGGCCTGGTGGCCGCCGTGCCCGTGACCACGGCCCTGGCAGCCCTGGCCGCACGGGTGGGGGAGTTGGTTGGAGAGGGGTAGAGGGCGGGCTGGCGTGCGATGCGTCTATTGGTAGAGACGTCCCGGCGGGACGTCTCTACATTATCAGGTCTATCGGATGATGCGATCTGGTGCCCACCCCTCATCCTCCTCCCGCACCAGCTGATACATCCCCGTCAGGTCTCCCCAATCCCTGGACCCGTGCCGTTCGTAGAACCCCTCCGTACCGACTTCCGCGAAGACGCCCAGGAAGCCTTCTGTAGGGCCACGCACCACTCTCCACGTATGCAGCGCGCGGCTTGATCCCTCTATCGTATGTTGTAGAGGTGGGCCTTCAAAGGGGGAGTGTCCAGACGCGTGCAAATCGGTAGTCTTATGACTCTTGTCGAAGTATGGCGTCCCAGTATAATTTTCGGGGTAGGGGAGCGTCGAAACTATGAATGCTTGCCACCACAGAGGTATTCGTACCCTTTCTTGTTCATATAAGCCGACACATCCACCGATCCCCTGGGGCGTAAAGACTTCACCAGACCAGCCAGTTCTCGCATGGGCCTGTGGGAAGAAGGTTTGTTCAGCTTTTGCAGGATGATCACATCACCCCGGCGTACAAACTCTACTTGATCTCCGTCGGATAAAGACAGCTTGTCTGAAAGACGGCGTGGCATGTGCAGATCGGATTGATCGCAAATTTTGATTGTTATCATGGTGACCACCACTTTTATCTTCAATATTGACACAACGTATTATATCAGGGTACGAACGAGGAGACAACATCTGGTGATCTCAAAGCGTCTGACTATCAAAAGTTATCATCGATGAGGGGGAAGGCCGTACGTGAGCTATTGGCATTTCCAACGTGTCTTCTTTGTCAGAGGCGTATTTCACTCCTCATCCTCTTCCCGCACCACCTGGTACATTCCCGTAGATCCCCCCAATCCCCGAACTCGTACCGTTCGTAGAACCCCTCCGTGCCGACTTCCGCGAAGACGCCGAGGAAGGCCTTCTGTGCCCACCCCACGCGCCTGATGTGGGCCACCAGGTTGTCCAACAGGTGGTGGCGCTCAGCGGCGCGACCCGTCGGTTTCCTCTCGCCTGGAGGGGTACCACTCTCGGTGCACATCGATCTTGGCGCTCCACTCGGCATAGGTCTCCTTGGTGGCAGGGGAGCTCTCCTCACCGTAGGTCAGCTCGTCCAGAAAGGCAACCACTTGGCGCAGGCGCCCCTCGATCAGGTTCACGGCCACGGGGCGCGTTGGCTGGTCCGTCTTGAGAAAGTAGTGGAAGCCGTGGATGAGGCGGTCGATGGCCAGCATCTTTTCCTGGGGCGTTCGCGCGACCGGAAAGGTCTCGATGAAGGTGCGGAACTGCTTCAGCACGGGCTCCGCCCCGCTGAGCTGCGCGTGCTGTATCGTATTAAAGTAGTCGCCCCAGGTCAGCTCCCAGCCACAGTCGCAGTGCAGCACCTCCTCCTTGTCCCCGGAATGGGTGACGGTGGCGGAACAGCGCGGGCAGCGCACCCGGCCGTCCCGGGCCTCGTTGGCCTGGATAAAACTCTGGCAGCGGGCCAGCAGGCCGTATCCCACCTCGTCGATGAGTTTCTCGTCATAGATGCCCCGGGCGTCCGTCTTGTAGAGCCGCCGGATGTCCCGCTGCTTTGCACGGGGTGCCCACGCAGGCAGGTCTCTGGAAGTCATACTCCTCCTCTGGACAGCGCTGGGCGCTGCTCAGGATCATGATCCAACTTTGTCGCCGCGGAGAGCTGTCTAGTAATCGATCTTGCGCGGCAGTTCCTTGGCCTGTTGCACCCAGTCCTCGACTTGTCTCTCGGAGGGCAACTGACGAACGAGTTCCTTCTCCGCATTGACCTCCATGAGTTTCTGGTGCAGGTTTGTGGGATTACGCTGTGCCAGCTCGGGGACCGTGTCCACGCCAGCGACCTCTAACAGGTCGGCGTATTCCTCGCCCACGCCCCTGATGCGAAAGAGATCCACGTGGTTGACCCAGCGCAGAACCAGCGCCGGGGAGATGTCCGCCTGCTCGGCTATCTCCTGGCGTCCCTGTGGGGATGCCCCCTGTTCCAACAGCGCTTCCGTGGTGGCGATGCCAGCGTCTATCAGTTTTTGGGCGTAAGTCTCTCCGATGCCCTCTACATTGGTCAATCTTGCCATTTTGTGCTCCTTTTCGCCATGTTTTTTATTCCAGCCTGTCTATTTTACCATGATCCCCCTGCAACTGCTACAATATTTCATTGGGAGGGCGGCTATCCGCGCTGGATGGTACCCAACCCTGAGACACTGCTGGTGATCTCGGGATCGCCATAGTAGGCGATGCGCCCCACGCCATTGACGCGGGCGCTCAGCGTCTCACCGACGCGCACGGTGGCGTTGCCCACGCCTGGCAGTCTCATCACCTCCTTCCCATG
>CAZMOW010000072.1:0-12550 GCA_964567975.1 uncultured Anaerolineales bacterium
GATCGTGGCGGGGACTCCCCCCCGCCTTTTTTGTTTTTCTGAGCCATTTTCTCCATAATTGATACTTGGCTCTGCTGAAAGAAGGTCCATGAGTTGCGTCGCACTTGATGACGTGCTCTAGCAGTTTACTCTTGTTACATGGAGAGTATGCTTTCCTACCAAAAGTTCTTGCAAAAGTGCGACGCAACTGAACGTCTAATGCTTTTTTCAGGGAAGCCATAGTTGGTGATTGTGAACCTTAGAAAATGCTGATGGTGCCTTGATATGACATTGAAAAGGGTCGGTCTGGCAGGTGTACTGCTCTTTTTATTGCTCCTCGCGGGCTTTGTGGGATACCGCTATGGTGGACGCCTGTCTTCCTGGTTTCGGGGGACGCTTTCTGAGCGGCTCGTGCGTCCTCGAGCCACGGTGACCCCGTCTCCAGATTTGGCGACGCCTGTTGCCTCTGCCACGTTGCCTCCCCCGGCGACCTCCACAGAGGGTGAGCGTCTCAGCTTGCCACTGGTACACCGGGAGGTCCCGGAGACGCCCACGCCCACGAATACGCCCGAGCCGACCGATACCCGACCCCCTACGCCGACGCCGACCCCGACGTTGCCCTGGCCCGCTCCCCTGGAGGAGCCGCCAGAGAGCAAGCTGGGGATTCATGTGCAATGGAATAACTCTTCCGAGATCATGGATTTTATACGATATATGAAACCCCGCGCCCTCAAGGTGGTGGGGGATTTTGGGTTCTGTGCCGAAGTAAAGGAGGCATCCCCTTCCACCATCATTGTGGCGCGTGTGGCAACGGACCAGGGCCTGGAAGGGGACCCCAGGCAGAAGGCACAGGCCTTTGTCGCCCGACATCTGGAGACATATCGCCTCAATCCCGCCGTCGATTATTGGGAGGGTATCAACGAACCCGATATCAAGGGCAAGATGCCCTGGTACGCCGAATTCGAGGCCGAGAGGGTGCGCGTGATGGCCCAGCACGGTTTCAAGACGGCCGTCGGCAGCTTTTCAACGGGCGTGCCCGAGTGGAAAGCGTTCGAGCAGTTTCTTCCCGCCATCGGCGCGGCCAGGCAGCATGGCGGCATCCTGACCCTGCACGAGTATGACGCCCCCACCATGGATCGCACAGTGGGTGCGGGCCTGCCCGGACATCCCAATCATCCGGATCGCGGCGCGCTGGCCCTGCGCTACCGTTGGTGGTACGAGGATTTGCTCAAGCCGCGCGGCCTCGTCATCCCCCTGGTGATTTCCGAGGCGGGCGTCGATGGCCTGGTCGGCAATCACCCCGGGCCCTCGGATGGAAGAGGATGGCAGGATTTCCAGGGTTATTGGGCCCAACAGGGGTTGGGTGGCGATCCCTACCAGGTCTATATCCGCCAATTGCGTTGGTATGATGACCAGGTTCGTCAGGATGACTATGTCATTGGCTGGACCCTCTTCACCGCCGGAGCGATGAACGAGGATTGGGAGAGCTATGACGTGACGGATATGTTGCGTCATATCGCCCACGAGATCATGGTGCCCAGCGCCCGATAGAGTGAGAGGGCGAGTGAGCAACCGCCCTCTGTCTCCCTTGAACAGGTTCTGGTACGCGTGCTGGCATCCGAGCGTTTGGACGGGGCCCGTGAGATATGACACCGCATGGACTCGCTGGCGTGGCGCCTGTACTGGAACTAGGGGTTCTCGTTTGCCATCTTACTGCCCTTATGATACAATTCCTCTTGTATTGGGGCGTCGCCAAGCGGTAAGGCAGCGGCTTTTGGAGCCGCCACTCGGAGGTTCGAATCCTTCCGCCCCAGCCTTTTTTCTTTTGTCGTCGTTGGACAACGTCGTCCATGGAGCATACAATAGATCAGGCCTCAGGCCTGGTCTATTTTCTATTTGGGAGGGTGATGATCCATGAGCAAGATCGCTGCTGTGATTCTGGCTGCCGGAGAGGGGACGCGCATGAAATCCTCCCGACCCAAGGTGCTCCATCCCGTGGGGGGGAGGCCCATGATCCTCTGGTCCGTGGACAAGGCGCGGGCCTTGGGTGCGGAGGAGGTGGTTCTCGTGGTGGGCGAGGGCGCTGAGGCGGTCAAGGAGACGGTGGGAGGTGACGTGCGGTACGTCTTGCAGGCCGAGCAGTTGGGCACGGGGCACGCCACTCTACAGGCACGGGAAGCACTGGCGGGGAGGGCGGATAGCGTCCTCGTCCTCTATGGTGACATGCCCACCCTCCGTGTGGAGACGCTGCGGCGCTTGGTCCAGCACCACCAGGCGCAGCAACCAGCGGTGACCATACTCAGCGTGACCTCGGAGGATTCCATGGGCTTTGGGCGCGTGGTACGCGATGGGGCGGGGAACGTGCGGGAGATCGTGGAGGAGGCTGTGGCCGGGCCCGAGATCCTGGCCATCGAGGAGCTGAATTGCGGTGTCTATTGCTTCGATGCCTCCTGGCTGTGGGAGCGGCTGCCCGACGTGCCCGTTACCCAGCCCAAGGGGGAATACTATTTGACGGACATGGTCGGCCTGGCTGTCGATGACGGTCGCCCCGTGGACGCAGTGACCATCGACGACGTGGAGGAGGTGCAGGGCATCAATACCCGGGTGCACCTGGCCCGGGCCGAGGGCATCCTGCGGCGGCGCATCAATGAGGAGATCATGCTTGCGGGGGTGACCCTCGTCGACCCGGCCACCACGTATATAGAGGCCGGCGTGCAGGTGGGGCGCGACACGGTCATCCGTCCCAACACCCATCTCCAGGGGGAGACCGTCATCGGCCAGGGATGCGTCATCGGTCCCAACGCCATCGTGCGGGATACGCGCATCGGCGACCGCTGTGAGGTCATGGCCTCTGTCCTGGAGGAGGCCGTGCTGGAGGACGACGTGGATATCGGGCCCTTTGGCCATCTGCGACCGGGCGCCCATCTTGGTCGGGGCGTGCACATGGGCAATTTTGGCGAGGTCAAAAACTCCTACGTGGCGCCGGGCACCAAGATGGGCCATTTCAGTTACCTGGGCGACGCGCAGGTGGGTGAGGATGTCAACGTGGGGGCGGGGACCGTCACCTGCAACTATGACGGGCAGCATAAGCATCCCACACTCATTGAGGAGGGGGTTTTTATCGGCAGTGGAACCATGCTGGTGGCCCCCGTGCGCGTGGGCAGGGGCGCCAAGATCGGCGCCGGCGCCGTGGTGACCCGCAACGTGCCGGAGGAGACCTTGGTCTACGGCGTGCCTGCGCGATACCAGGGGCGGACAAGGGAGGCGGAGGTTGACGACGAGGACTAGCGAGAGTCGGGCTCTGTCCGAGGAGGACCGCGCGCTGGTCGCCGCGGCGTTGGAAGCGCAGGAGCGCGCCTATGCCCCCTATTCGCGATTCGCCGTGGGGGCGGCGGTGCGTACCGCCTCGGGACGCGTCTTTACTGGCTGTAACGTGGAGAACGCCGCCTTTGGGCTGACCGTCTGCGCCGAGCGGGTGGCCATCTGGAAGGCAGTCTCGGCGGGCGAGCGCGTGCTGTCGGCCCTGGCCGTGGTCAGCGAGGGGGGAGCCACGCCCTGCGGCGCCTGCCGTCAGGTGATGAGCGAGTTCGTGGAGGATATGATCGTCCTCGTGGGCGACACCGACGATCACGTATGGGCCACCTCCCTCCAGGCCCTCCTGCCCCATGCCTTTCCCCGGGTCAGCGTGGAGGACAAACGGCGTTCCTGTCGGGGCCATGCATAGGGAAGGAGTCCAATAGTGTTGAGAAGCCCAAGAGAACAGCAAGGTGGTCTGATGAGGAGGCAAACGTGATGAGCGTTCGATATGAGCCGACCTGGGAGTCTATCAGAGCACATGCAACGCCCCGATGGTTTCGCGACGCCAAGTTTGGCATCTATACGCATTGGGGTGTGTACGCCGTGCCGGCCAAAGGGCCCAATGCGACGTGGTATCCGTATTACATGTACAGAGAGGGCACGGAACAGTACGAGCATCACACGGAGACGTACGGACATCCTTCCAAGTTCGGGTACAAGGACTTTATCCCACAGTTCACCGCCAAGAAATTCGATCCCCATGAATGGGCTGAACTGTTCAAGCGCTCCGGTGCCCAGTTCGCCGGACCCGTTGCCGAGCACCACGACGGCTTTTGTATGTGGGACACCGAATACTCCAGGTGGAATGCGGTCAATATGGGGCCGAAACGGGACGTCGTGGGAGAATTGGAGGCGGCGATACGGGCGCGGGGCCTGAGATTCATGGTCGCTTTACACCACGCGGCGAACTGGTGGTTCTTTCCGCACTGGAGAAAGGCGTTTGATACCAGCGATCCCGTCTATCGGGGACTCTACGGGGAGCTGCACAATCAGGAATGGGCCCAGGAGAGGCCGGAATTCGAGACCCGCGAGGAGGAATGGAGGGCGCAGGGTAAACCAAGCAGGGCGTTTCTGGACCGCTGGCTGGGCAAGACGGAAGAGGTGATGGATGGATACCGACCGGACCTGGTCTGGTTCGATTTCGGTCTGCAGTGGATTCAGGAGCACTATAAGCGGGAGATGCTTGCCCACTATTACAACCGCGGGCTGGAGTGGGGCAAGGAGGTTGTGGTCACCTACAAGTGGCACAATCTCGTCCCCAACGCGGGGATAGTTGATCTGGAACTGGGGCGCTACGATGAGCTCACGCACCACGAATGGCTGACGGACACGACGGTGGACGATGGCCACGGCTGGGGATATCTCAAGGAGACCGAGTACAAGACGACAAAAAGCCTCGTGTACTATCTCATCGACAATGTGAGCAAGAACGGTTACCTTCTGCTGAACGTGGGACCCAAACCGAACGGCGAAATACCAGAGCAGGCCAAAGAACTGCTGATCGAGATGGGGACATGGCTGGACGTGAATGGGGAGGCGATTTTCGGTACCACCCCCTGGATGATCAACGGAGAAGGGCCGACCGAGATGCAAAAGTCGGGCTATTTCATGGAGGATGAGGAGGTGGAATACACCGCCCAGGATATTCGCTTCACCATGAAAGATGATGCGCTGTACGCCATCTGCTTGGGTTGGCCCGAGGAAAAGGTCGAGATCGTGTCCGGGTCAAGGCTGTACGAGGGAGAAATAGATTCCGTCACCATGTTGGGGGATGATCGACGGCTGAAATGGGCCATGACAGCCGATGGATTGGTCATCACCCCGCCCGCTGAGAGACCGTGTAAGCACGCGTTTGTATTCAAGATCCAGCGGAAGCGTCCATACCCTGCGGATTAGGAAGGTATACTGGTGAGGGAAAGACCCCAAGGGTTTCAGAGAACCAAGATAGAGGCAGATTCTGTTGAGCAAGTATAGGTCTTGACCAAGAAGAGGCTGCCGCAAAACCCTTAGGGTCTCGGTGGCAAGAGAGGATAGTATGATAATGACAGACAGAGGAAGGAAGTGGATGATGGGGATACAAGAAGAGGCCGCGGAGATCGTGCAACAGTTTGCGGCCCAGGAGCTGGCGGTCGAGCCGGCGCCACGCGCATCGGCGCCAGCCACGGGGTAGAGATAGTATAGGGAGCGGTATAGCCAACTGTCGGAGAATCCATAATCAATCGAAGGAGTGAACGTGTCAGAAGAGAGTTTTGAACGTGAAAGTGCCCTGCGCGAGGAGATGGTGCAGGTCTGTCAACTCATGTACGATAAAGGATTGATCGCCGCTACCGACGGCAACGTCTCGGCCCGCTGGGGCGACGACCATTTGCTCGTCACGCCCAGCGGCGTGGGCAAGGGCCTCATCGGCCCCGACGACGTGGTGATGACGGACCTGGAGGGGCAGCCCGTTCGCGAGGGCGCGCTCGCGCCCTCGGCGGAGATGCGCCTCCATCTGGAGATCTATCGGCAGCGCCCCCACGTGCGCGCCGTGGTGCACGGCCATCCCCCCATCACCACGGCCCTGACCGTGGCCGGCATCTCCCTGGAGCCCCCCGTGCTGCCCGAGACCCTGATCACCGTGGGGGTCATCCCCACCACGGACTATGCCACACCCTCCTCGGGCCAGGGGCCCGTGGTGGTGCGCGAGCTGATCCGCGAGCATGATGCCCTGGCCCTGGACCGCCACGGCGCGGTGACGGTGGGCGCGACGCCCCTGGAGGCCTATTTCAAGCTGGAAAAGGTGGAGAACACGGCCCAGATCATCCTCATGGCCCGCCTGCTGGGCCGCTTGCAGACCCTGCCCGAGGAGGAGGCCCGTCATTTGACGGAACTGCGCGCCGAGATGCTGGGACCTGAGGCTCACTTTGCCCCGCCCGATTATGACCTCTGCGGCCTGGTGCAGACCTTTGGCCTCCAGTCTCAGGACCTGGAGACGCTGGCGGACGCGGTGGCCGAGCGAGTCCTGGCCCACCTGGGCGAGGACTAGAGAGGACGCGCGTCGTGCCCAAACCGCGTCTCTACCGCACCGAGGCCATCGTCCTCCGCGGGATAGACTATGGGGAGGCGGACCGCATCCTCACCCTGCTTACCGCGGAGGGACAGGTGTCGGCTATCGCCAAGGGCGTTCGCCGCAGTACCAGCCACAAGGTGGGCCACGTGGATCTGTTCTATCGGGTAGAGTTCATGCTGGCCCGGGGGCGCAACCTGGAGGTCGTCACCCACGCCGAGTGTCTGGAGTCCTATGAGGGGTTGCGCAGCGATCTCCTGCGCTTCAGCTATGCCTGTTACGCCGGGGAACTGGTGTGGCGCTTTGCCCAGGAGGGCGAGGAGAATGAGGCGCTGTACGATCTGACGGCCCAGGGGTTGCGCTGGCTGGCCACGGGGCACAATCCCCACCTGTGGATGCGTTATTTTCAACTTCGCCTGCTGGCCTGCAGCGGCTATCAGCCGGAACTCTTTCGCTGCGTGGGCTGTGACGGCGAGATTCGGCCGCAGACGAACTATTTCACCTTTGCCCAGGGCGGACTCCTCTGCCCCGACTGCCGCCCCCAATACGGCGATGCTGAGGCGGTCTCCATCAACGCCCAGAAGGTCATGCGCTACCTTCAGACCCACGGACCGTCTGACTTTGAGATGCTCCGCCTCAGGATGACCACCCTGGACGAGATGGAGGCCCTGCTGCATGGCTACCTGCAGTACACACTGGAGCGTGAGATCCGCTCGGTGGCCTTTTTGAGGCACCTGCATTGGGGCAGCGAAGCGGCGAAAGGAGGCGGTCGGGGACGTTAGCGTCCTGTAGACGTTTAGTTGCGTGGCACCTATGCGGGAACCTGCGTAGAAAAGCAGGCTTTGCACGTCATAACAGCAAATTACTGGAGGACGGTCACAAGTGCCACGCAACCCATGGAACTTTTTTCAGTAGAAAGGGAGAAAGATCGATGAAACTGATCAAACGTGAGCATGTGCCCAAGAAATCTCTGCCTGGCAGGGTGATCCAACTGGTGGTAGGCGACGAGGGTGCGGTGTCGGCCAGCGACGTCATGACCATGGGCTTTGCACGCTACTCGGCTGAGAGCGGGGCTATGGCGCCCCACCGGCATGAGGAGGAGATCGTCTACGTGCTCGATGCCCAGGACGGCTGGACGCGCTATGGTGGCGTTGGCGACGAGCCGGACGAACTGAGCGCCCCGGTGCCGCTCGAGCCGGGCATGACGCTGCACTTTCCCGAGGACGAGTGGCACGTGTTCGGCTTTGACGAGGACGGCCACGTGGAGATCATCTTTTTCTACAGCCAGGCGGACGTCTACTCCGAAGAGTAGATCAGCGGGCATCAGGATTGAGAAATAGCGGTTTGTGGTGAATTGCGAGCCTCGACTTGCCGGGGGCAGCGTGCCTCGCCAGTTGTGATATTCAGGTCTACAGGACGTTCTTATCTGCGCCCGCCAGTTGCGCCACCGTTTTGAGGGTCTCTATCATATTGCCCTCTCGCGCTATGCCCTGGCCAGCAATATCATACGCGCTCCCATGGCCCGGCGTGGCGGCGATCATGGGCAGGCCCGCATAGATGACTACCCCTTCCCCAAAGGCGACGGCTTTCATGGCAATATTCCCCTGATCGTGATAAAGGAAGACGATGCCATCGAATTCCCCCTGCTGTGCGCGCACAAAGACCGTGTCCGCGGGGATGGGCCCCTTTACGTCCATACCACTTTCGATCAGGGACTCGACCGCCGGGGTGATGATCGTCCGCTCCTCATCGCCGAGCAAGCCCCCATCACCGGCATGGGGATTGAGCGCGGCCACCGCCAGGCGCGGTTGCTGGATGCCGAACCGGACGATCATCTCTCTGAGAACGTGTGCCGCATCCACGATATCGGACCATGTGAGGTGCTCTACGATCTCACGAAAGGGAATGTGCCCCGTCACCGTCGTACGAAAGATGCGCTCCCATTTTACCACTCCCCAGACCCGCTCCACGCCTGCCAGTTCAGCGAACAGTTCAAACTCGGAGTGATAGTCGGCCTCGGCTTTGGCCAGCGCTTCCTTGGTGATGGGTGCCATCACGATGCCATCGAATTCCCCATCCAGGGCAAGCTGAAAAGCCAGCCGGATCGAATCCAGAATCATCCGTCCGCCCGCCTCGCTGGCGCGTCCCAGCTCGACCGGTCCGTGTTCTGAACCGATATCCCTGACGTCCACTGCAAACGGGGGGTTGCCCGTACGTTGCCTCCCATCTTTTTCGCAGGAGAACGACATTTCTGGCGCGAATCGCGACGCCTGGCCTTCCAGAATCTCATAATCGCCTATCAGACTGGGACGACATATATCGTGAATCTCTGGCACCGTGAGACTTTTCAGCGCAACTTCGGGTCCGATGCCGGCCGGATCTCCCATGATGATGCCAATCGTCGGTTTTTTCTGAGGATCTAGCACTTCTTTCCGCCTCTCACCTTTGCATTTATGCGTCGGATCTCGCCTCTCAAGACCACATTTGCGTGCCAGTTATGGCTCGATATCGGGCCGCCCCTATTCATCCCCGCTGAGCGCGCTAAAGCGCTGCACATAGTCGGCGTTCAGGCGCACCTGATCCTCGTAGGCGGGATACATGCCCACGATGACCGCATCGTTCTTCTTGATGTGTCGGAAGGTCTCCTCAAAGGCCTCCTCCACCGTCTCCTGTCGTTCGCAGAGGCGTCCCGCGGCCAGGATCTTGAAGGCCAGGCAGGGCCTGGAGGTCTGCCGCATGGCCTTCCACATGCGGGGTGGATCGTCCTCTAGATATACCTCCGGTATGCGGATGGGCACGTGGCCCAGGAGCTCTTCCAGCGCCTCGCGGCTGCGGTGCCGCTCGTAGACGCAGGTCATATAGAAATCCACGTCCCAGCCCTCGCTCTCCACGTAATCGACCACCGCCGGCATGTGGGTTGAGACCCCCACCAGGCGGCCCGTGTCCCGTATGCGTTTCAACGAATCCTCCATGTGGTCGATCTCACCTTCCTTGAACAGGACATCGGTCACCTCGCCGTGGTGGGCGATGCCTATGGTCCCGGCCTGCACGATCTCGGGCAGGGTCTCGGGATGCCGGGGATTGAACAGGGAGATATAGTGCATGCCGCCCCCGGCCTCCCGATGTTGTTCGTAGAGATCGAGATTCTGGGGGCCCGACTGCCAGGCGTTGATACCCGCTGCCTGGCAGCGTGCCAGCAGGTCCAGCACGCGCTGGGGCGTAAAGTAGCGACGCATCTGCTGGTCCACGAAACGGGAGAGGTGCGAGCCCCCGTTGATGGGGTTGGCGCCCAGGATCAGCCGCGAGACGCGGTGGGGGCCAAAGGGGATGGTGGGTATGATCGGTGTGTCGTTGTCGTGTGGGCTATCGCTATGCATAGTCCTCCTCTCTATCAATTGTAGGGCGGAGCGGCGCTCCGGCTAGGTCGGAACTCTGTTCCGACCTACGTAGTATCTCTTAAGTGATCTTCTTATCCTACCGTGCGCGCAGGCTTCAAAGCCAGTGCTATGAGAAAAGCGCTAGCGCTTTTCTTCGCAGTTTTGCGTAGCAAAACTGCATTGCGTAGGGACAGTTGCGTCTCATCAATGGGACTTCTGGGCTGGTATCATCGTAGCGATGAACTACGATGCCTCGGGGAAATGAGAGCAAAGAATATTTAGACTTATACCCCTTGTTGGATCCTCAGGCAGATGGAAATCGAAGCTGAACCATCCATCTTCGACCTTCCCTTTATATTTGACAAAGCAAGGGTGCTGCTTGGCTGTCATCTGTATCTTGTCAAGAACCGGCTCAATCTGTTTGTTGCGAATGAAGCACAAGACGGCAACTTTCGAATCTCGCCAAGTAAGATAGCCTAGCGCTTGGTCAATGGCTGTGCGGAAATGCTTTGCTCCTCGCCAGAACTTGCATTCAGCGACAAAGACGTTCGAATGCTCGTGCCGGATCAGAATGTCGGTCTTACCAGTTTTATTGAAAGTTTCCCCCGTAGCACTATCGAAATGCGGGCTGAGCATCATAAGAAAATGGTCCCTTAGTGATGGCTCGTCCTTATCCTCGTATAGGCTTGGATGTCTTTCTATCTCAACCAACAAATCATGGCACATTTGGAGGATCTGCTGATAGACCGAGGGGTCCAATGTCGGTTCAGGAGTATAAGGAGTAGAGACCGTTTGCGGCTTCTCAATGACAATCCTCTTTTTTGAGATCGGAACTGAGAAGGTATCCGGTGTATGTTCAGCTTTCTTGATTGGTACGCCTAAACTAGCCAACAGGTCTGATTGTGTCAGCAGTTCTTCCTTACGTTCCTTGAAAACTCTGCTGGCGAAGGTCTCCAAATTGCTGTTGAATGACTTCAGGTCTCGATTCACCTCGTCTGCGAGCTTTTTTATCCTAGACTGAATCGTGGCTGCTTCACGTCCTACTTTGCTTGGATCATTGTCCCAATTAACAATATCGAAGCAGACAGCTCTCTCACGAACGCTTACTTCCATGGTCCAGGTAATATAAGACGATGGTTGAAACCGCAGCAGCTTGGGTGATCCCGAAAAGGGAAGATGATAAGTTATGATTTGCTTCTTTGTGAGCTGCTTCTTTAAGAAACGCTCTTTGCTAACTTCGACTTCATCTTCGCGATCAGTTACAGATACGCCATCCCAGTGAAAAACCAGGGGGTCAAGATAGTACTTTCCGATCAAATACTCCGTGTACTCCGTCTCGTTATAGTTAAGCAGTTGGTTTTTCTCTTCGGAATCAACTTCGTGTCGTAGCCGATTCCTGCGTTCGATCAGGAAATCTTGGAGGTTGTCCTCAGCGAAAATCTGCATTGTTATGAACCCCATAGAGATGATGGCCCCTTTGCCAAAATGCTAAAGTCTGGCAACCAGTCTACTTGCACTCCAATCTTTGTCAACCAGTTCCGGTCTTGTCCCGTCTCAGAGATGAGAGTTCCCCGCCGGGGATTGAAATCCACGTCTACCTAAATAAGCCTTTTGGAAACAGGCTGTATGCAGCCTCGAGCGCTTCGGAACCCGCCTTTAGCGGGTTTTCGACAGTAGCAGCCTGCAATTTCGATTCGCAGGCGATAGAGGCTGAGCCACCTGCGGTGTCCCAGGTCGGGACAGCTTTCCGATCTAAGTGATGCCAGCGCCGCCCCTTTAGGGCGGTGCCACAGTGCTCCGAGAGAGGTCGGTGAGCCGACCTCCCCTGCATGCCTTACTACGAGCCTGCAGGTGGAACGGCTTTCCGCCCTACGTGATCTCGGGCGCTCTCCTTTTCCTGCCAGATGTACAGGCGCCAACGCCAGTGCCATGAGGAAAGCGGGGAAACCCCTTTGTGGTTTCCCTCGCGTAGGCATAGTTGCGTCCCATCAATGGGACTTGTGGGCTGATGATAGGGCCGGTCTTTTTGGGTCCTGCTAGGCCAATTCGATTCTACCTTGTTCGTCACGAATCCTATCGATTGATTCTAGATATTCCAAGGCTTTCTCAATGTGCGCCTGGATCCTGGAACCGGTTCGGGAAAAGCCAAAGCATCTTGCTATTTCGACTATGAGGTCGTCTGCATCAATGGAGAATCCATTCTTGAGTAATTCCACGGCGAGCCAAGCCAACTCTTCAAGGGGCACAAGCTCGAAGGGGCGTTGTTCCTTTGTCGATATCCTAACAGGGGTCAGTTCCTGTCTTGACCGCTTCCAGACTATGCTATTCTTTATGCTCACTTTGCGCCCCTTAATGCGTCTTAGCCTCCAGCGAATGGTCTTTCTCACATTCTTCCCGATTCTGCGAATACGCCAAGCGTGTGCAACTCTCTCTATCAGTAACTCCTCATGGATGGGACCTTCCTGTCGGACGGTCTCCAAGATTTGGTTGTCGATTGTGGTACGATAACGGTTGAAGCCCTCTAATCCCCCGCTCATCTTTTTCAGATTCGCTGGCACGTATTCTTGAAACCTAAGCTTATTGTCACCATTCCCACGGATCTCGACAATTTCTAGCTCACTTTTCTTCATTGAGCTGTTGAACAGATCGATGGTCTCTTGGTCTTCCTCATTTCCCTCATCGCATAGAATCCGCTTGATTTTCCCTTCTATCTTCTTAACTTCCCTATCTTCCTCTCGTAGCCAATCATTTGACCATACGCGATGGATGTTCCATCCTAAGCCTTCTAGAA
>CAZMOW010000073.1:0-12216 GCA_964567975.1 uncultured Anaerolineales bacterium
GGCGCAGCGCCTTCTTCTCGACCTACAGGACAAGGTGACCGTCTCCGAGGCCTGGGCGCCCGGCATGGGGGAGGGGGACGTCGAGGTGATAGACGCCCTCACCGCGTTGGGCTATAGCGTTTCCGAGGCCCGCAGTGCCCTATCGGGCATCCCCGAGGAGGTGGAGGAGTTGGATGAACGCATCCTCTCTGCGCTGCGCTATCTGGGTGGGTAGTTGCGATCATCCTTTTGCTTTTGGGCCCGCCCCACTCCACAGGTGCTGTGCACAAGCGATGCAGGGGGAAATCCGCGAGGTGAATTCCCCGACATGCAGTTTGGCTTTGCCAAACTGCTGAAGAAAGGGAGAAAAGGCAAAGCCTTTTCTCCCTTTCTCATTTAGCCCATTTTCAACACCTATCGAAATTCAATTGTCTTTACCGAAAAAAGCAAAGAGTTGTCCAGCAGCTCTCTGCAGGGGGGCGCAGTTGATTTCGTAGAGACGCAAGATCTTGCGTCTCTACCATAAATCTCCATCAATTGCGCGCCTAGCGTCTTTTTCGGATATTCTGAAAGAATAGAAATCGGCAAGGTGTTGAATCTAGGCTTAGGGAACAAAGGCGGCTGCGGACGCCAACAGCTCGATCCAGGCGGAGGGCAGGCGCATCAACAGGTGCGGGAACAGCCCCAGGGCCAGCAATAACAGTCCCAAAGGCAGGGCCAGGAGGCCTGGATAGCGGGGAGAGGGCCCTCCCCGGGGGACGAGGGGTGGGCTCAACATGGCCAGGATGCAGCGTCCAAAGGCCCAAGCCGGCCCCATGCTGCTCATCAGGATGGCGGGTATCCAGGCGGCGTGTTCGACGGCCAGTGCCCGATAGAGGTGCAGTCGCGTGGCGAAACCGGCCAGGGGCGGGAGGCCCGCCAGGGACAGCCCCCCGGTGGTCAGGGCGATGACGAGGAGGGGCGCCCGTTGCCAGGTTCCCGCCAGGTGTTCGTGATCGTCCCCTCCAAGATGGTGACGCAAAAAACCCGCCACCATGGCCACGACGACGATGCCCGCGGCGCGATATATGAAATGCATGATGCCCGTCGTCGTGGTTTCTGGCGAGCCCAGGCCCAGGGCGACGAGGACCACGCCCAGGTCGGCCAGGGCGGCGTAGGAGAGGGCGCCGCTTACCGAGCGCTGTGCCACTGCTCCCAGACCTCCCAAAAGGCACGTCCCCATGCCCCCGACGAGGAGGAGCATGTGGATCAGTCCCTGTGCCCCGACATAGCTCTCCTCCCCAAAGACGCCACTCAAAAAGAACAGCAGCGCTCCCCCGAGGACGATGTGCAACACGACGCCGGCCAGATAGGCGCCGCGGCGGAATAGGGGCGTCAGCCAGAGGCCAAAGGGGCCCACGCCCAGGAGGAGGGTGAAGCCTATCATGGTGGTGCCCGTGCTCAGTTGTAGCATGGCCGTCTGCTCCAATGTGGGGGCATAGGTTTCCATGGTCCACGTGCCCACCAGGAGGAGCATCCCCGAGAGGGCCACCACGACCAGGGCGCGAACGCCGAGCACCGCGTCCTCGTGGCCCCGTATGGGAACCAGGGCGAGGCTCAGAATGGCGCCCATCTCCAGTGTCAGGACCTTTAGGGTGTTGCTTTCCAGCATAAGCGAGGCGGCGAACAGTCCGGCCGCGCTCAGGGTGAGGGCATGGGAGAATTCACCCTGCGGTACGCGATACGTGTGGGCCATGGTAAAGGCCAGCAGGACGAAGCAAAAGGCCGAGCCCATGCGTGCCTCCGGCGAAAACGTCACCCGCCGCCCCACAACAAGCAGGTCGGGCACCTCGCGCAGGGTGGCCAGATGGACGGCAGTGACCAGCAAGGCGCCGGCAGAGAGGAGTGTCGCCGTGAGAGAGAGCCTGTGCAGCAGGGCGGTGACGAGGGCGACGGTCAGGAGCAGGATGACGATCCACAGGATCATTCTTCTGTCTCCGCATCACTTATGGACGCTTGCAGCCAACCCTCGGCAAAGAGAACGACTACCACAGCCAGGAGCACTTCTACCACGTTCAGTAGGGCGGTGACCAGAAAGCCGGGTTCCCAAAAGAGGTACAGGGCTGTAAAGCCATTCGCAAAGCTCAGCAGGCCGAGTCCTATGCGCAATGGATCCAGGCTGACCAGGGTCATGAGTATGCCCCCGATCATCAACCAGTAACTGGTCAGTGTTAGCTCTGGAGGCATGGGCGGCAGGGGGTATCTGCGCCATAGATGCTGGGCTACAAAAACTCCCAGCACCAGCGTGAGGGCAGAAAAGGGCAGCCCCATGCTCCTTGGCCGTGCACGTTCCAGAGGTGCGTCAGAGTCGTTGTCCTCCCCGCCTTCATGCGTTATGGAGGCGGCACCGCCCCGTAGGTGCTCGGCCGTGAGGTAGAGGATGAGACAGATGGCGAATCCTACCCCCAATCGCGTAAAGAATGTACTTTGATGGAGGCGCTCGCTGAACAGCTGGGGGAGCAGGATGTATTGCAAAAGCAGCAGGGCCGTGCAGATCCGGTACTCGGTCAGCAGGAACATGGCTGCGGAGGTGCCGATCGCGAGGATGAGAATCTGCCGTGGAGACAGGAGCATGACATAGTTCGGGAACTGTTGCGGGATCGGCGCGTTGGGCATGTTATCTCTCCACCAGATATAGGATGAGGGCGAGGCCCCAGATCAGGATCCAGCCCAGGCCAAACGCGTCCTCAAGGGTGACGAATAACTCTACGATCCAGGCATCCGTCCTTTCCAGCGCTTTTTCCACGCCTCCGTAAAGCCACGCCAGCCCCAGCGGGGGAGCCAAGCCCTCGGCCCACGGGGCAGCGTAGGAACGTCTCCCTGGCTCGCGCAGGGCATAGCCTCCGAGAGGGGGGATCAGCGTGAGGAGGAGCAGGACGCTCCCGGGTAAGGGCTGGGATAAGAGCCCGTCGATGGCCCCCGTTCCCGGCCAGATGCCGCCCACCAGCAGCGCCGCCCCCAAAAGCGCCGCCGCGCCTATGGGTATCAGTTCAACCCCTCTCATCTTCCTGTAATTCCCCTGGAAGGTGAGTAATTCGTCCAGTTGTCGCCAGAGGGGGATAGAGATCAACAGCCAGGCCGCGGACAGGACGAGCATCACACCCCAACGCCCGTGGAGCCAGCAGAGCTGCAAAAGGGACCAGTGGGCCATGAAACCCAGGCTGGGTGGCAGGCCGCACAGGGCGGCGAGGGCCACGGCCATGGGCACCCGCAGCCCTGGAGCGACCTTTCTTGGCACCGAGGCGCGAATATACAGATGCCGCAGGGCCAGACCGAGGGCCCACAGGGCTGCCAGCGACAGCGTCGCCACACCGCCCGCATTGCCCCCCACCAGTACGGGAAAGAGGGATAGCAGGATGCCGTACGCGCTCACATACGGCCATGCGGAACTGAAATCCGCAGCGCGATTCGCCAGCAGGCCCATGGCCAGCAAACAGAGGGACATTAATAGCAGGGGGAGGCGGGCGAGGGCCAGGGGTTGGAGCATGCCCACCTGTAGCCACAGGTAGATGCCCGTGTACAGGGAGGCCAGGTCGACCTCCCATGCTTCCCCATGGCGATGGGGCAACGGGTACATCCCCAGCCGAAAAAAGGCCGCCAGGACGAGCCAGGGCAGCGACATCCGCGGCCATGCGGCGAGGGGAGCGTTTCCCCGCCCGCCCATAAAGGCGATGGCCACGACGAGGGCCATGGTGGATAGCAGGTTGCTCGTTCCATAGCGTATGAGGAGATAGGGTTCTTCCTGGTGAGTGCGTCGAAACTTGAGGACCAGGAGCAGCAGATCTGTCAGGGCCCAGATGACCCCCAGCGTAAAGGGGGTAGAGGCCGCCATCGTGGCCAGCACCATGCCCACCAGCGCCAGTTGCCTCGCGCTCTCCGAGCGTCCCACAGGCTCTGTTATCAGCCCCAGGTTCACGAGGGACAGCAATCCCAGGGGGAGCCAGGCTATGGTCGTCCTCGGTTGCTCGTAGGAAAAGGTGAGGGGTTCGAACTGGTCCATAAAGGGTTGCGGAGGGGTCCATGTGGCCTGCGTCGTTCTCTGCACCAGGGCGAGGGCGACACAGGTTCCCAGCAGGATAGCTATCTGGGCCCATCGTCTGATGCGGGCGGATATGATATTCGAGGGCAGAGTCGCCGTCAGGCAGGCCCCCACAAAGGGAATTAACCAGGGCAGAAACGATATACTGTACATCGTCAGGGAGATGCCAGAATGCTCATTCGATTTCGCCAGTCCTCTTTCTCTTGAAACCATAGCGATTCTAGCACGAAAGATCCGTTGCGACAATCGTGTCCATCCATCCCTCGCCGCTTGTCGCCATATGGGGCCTGTGCTACAATCATTTGGGTGACGGTGAATGGAAAAGGAGGTGAGACCGTTCGGCACGGGGAGGGGATCAGCGCAAGGACTGCCGTTTCAGGACGGCAGTTGACGAGGTCGAGGTTCCCCGTCGCGAGACGGGATTAACCCGCACGGTTGTGCGGGGAAAATCGAGGGATCAGCGGAAGCCTCAAAGGGGTGTCACGCTCCTTATCCTTTCCTCCCAAGTTACAAGCCGATCCTCCAAACCCCAGGGGTGACCCTGGCATAAAGGGACGGCGGTGAAACATAGGGCGGAAGCAGTATCTGCTGCCGCCGTGTATAACTTTATGCAACCTCAAAAAGGGAGGTCCTCTGATGTGTGGTATCGTCGCCTATGTGGGAGAGCGCAACGCCTGCGACATCGTCCTGGATGGTCTGCGTCGTCTCGAGTATCGTGGGTACGATTCCGCCGGGCTGGCCGTGGCCACGGAACGGGGCATCGAGCGGCGGCGCAGTGTGGGAAAGTTGCGCAACCTCGGCGCGCTGCTTGAAAAAGAACCCCTCTCCGGTCCCGTGGCCATGGGGCATACCCGCTGGGCCACCCACGGCGATGTGACAGAGGCCAACTGTCATCCCCATACGGACCATGATGGCACTATCTCTGTCGTGCACAACGGCATCGTGGAGAACTATCGCCAGCTAAAGCAGGAACTGTTGGAAGAGGGCCTGAGGTTCAATTCTCAGACCGATACTGAGGTTATCGCCCACCTCGTGAGCGGGTATTATGACGACGGGGCGGAGGACCTGGTCACCGCCGTGCGACGGGCCCTGAAGCGGCTCAAGGGTCCCAGCGCCATCGTGGTCATGAGCGCGTTGGAGCCCGACCGCCTGGTGGCGGCGCGATTGGGCAATGCGGGGGGCGTGGTGCTGGGTGTGGGGGAGGACGAGATGTATGTGGCCTCGGATATGCCTGCCATCCTCGACTATACCCAGGAGATGATCTTTCTCGACGATGGGGACGTGGCCCTGATCACACAAGAGGGGGCTGAATTCGCAAATCTGGAGGGCGAGGCGGTGGAAAAGACGGTCACCAGCGTCTCGTGGAACCCGGTGTCGGCGGCCAAAGAGGGCTACAAGCACTTTATGCTCAAAGAGATCTATGAACAGCCCCGCTCGGTGACCGACGCCATCCGCGGGCGCGTCGATTTCGACGAGGCCGTGGTGCGCCTGCCCGATCTTGACGATCTAAAGCCCGTGCTGCCCCATCTGCGACGGCTCCACGCCGTGGCCTGTGGCACGGCGTGGCATGCCTGCCTCGTGGCCAAGTTCCTCATCGAGGATCTGGCCCGTCTGCCCGTAGAAGTGGACTATGGTTCCGAGTTCCGCTATCGCGATCCCATTCTGGAGCCCGGAAGCGTGGTGTTGATCATCAGCCAATCGGGGGAGACGGTGGACACCTTGGCGGCCATGGAGGCGGCCCGAGAGCGAGGTATGCAGTCCATCGCCCTGGTCAACGTGGTGGGCAGCCAGGCGGCTCGCCTGGCCGACGGTACAGTCTATCTCAACGCCGGCCCCGAGATCGGCGTGGCCTCCACCAAGGCCTTTACCTCCCAGATCACGGCGGCCTACCTGCTGGCCATCTATTTAGGAGAGGTGCGCGATACCCTGGGGGAGGAGCGCAGACTGGAACTGTTGCAGGGTCTGGCCGAGCTGCCCGACCTGGTGGGCCAGGTGCTGAGGGAGGATGAGGGCTATGAGCCCCTGGCCCGACGCTATGTGGATTGTGACGATTTTCTATTTCTGGGACGGGGCATCAACTATCCCATCGCCCTGGAGGGGGCCCTCAAGCTGAAAGAGATCTCTTACATCCATGCCGAGGGCTATCCGGCGGGAGAGATGAAGCATGGGCCCATCGCCCTCATCGATGACCAGATGCCCGTGGTGGCCATCTGTCCCCAGGACAAGGTGCGCGACAAGATGCTCAACAATATAGAGCAGGTCAAAACCCGCGGGGGGCGGGTGATCGCCGTGGCCACAGAGGGGGACGAGGAGGTGGCGGCCAAGGCGGACGATGTCATCTTTATCCCGGCCACGTCGCACTATCTCACCCCCGTCCTGGCCACCATCCCCCTGCAGTTGCTGGCCTACCATATCGGTGTCCTGCGAGGCTGCGACGTCGATCAGCCCAGAAACCTGGCCAAGAGCGTGACCGTGGAGTAGGGCAGGGGGGGTTCTTTGAAGAGTTTTCCGTCAAGTGATGGATACAAGTGAGGATATATGGAAGATCAGTTTGCACAGATAGAGGTTATCGTCGAGATTCCCAGGGGCAGCCGCAACAAGTACGAATATGATCATCAGAGCCATGCCATTTTTCTCGATCGGGTGCTCTATTCCTCGGTGCATTATCCCACCGATTACGGATTCGTCCCGGGCACGCAGGCGGCCGATGGGGATGCCCTGGATGCCCTGATCATCGTGGAGGAGCCCACGTTCCCCGGCTGTCACATGCAGGTTCGCCCCATCGGCGTGTTGCTCATGCGCGACGAGGCGGGCATTGACGAAAAGATCCTGGGTGTGCCGGTGGCCGATCCCCGATTTGACGAGATTGAGGAGCTTGACGATATGGAAGGGCACTGGCTGCGCGAGATCGAGAATTTCTTTGACACCTATAAACTTCTTGAGGACAAGGAGAGCTATGTGCAGGGATGGCGGGGCGCCGAGGAGGCGCGGACGGTGTTGCGGAAATATCAGGTTTCTCGGGGAGCCGTGGTGGAGGAGGAGCGGTAGCCTCAGGCCTCTCTACCCCTGCCCTCGGATAGGGCGCGCAGGCTGACGATGATCCACAGGCTGGCAAGGGCCAGGAGAACGTTGACGGCCTCGGCGACGAGAAGGCCGGATAGGCGGGCCAGGCCGGGCACGATGATGCCGATGGAGGCATGATAGAGGACGGCAAAGAAAAACCAGCGCCTTTCAGAAAAGACGAGGCTCTGCATTACCAGGAGCGCCCAGGCTACCTGATGGGGGAGGGATAGAATACGTTCCAGCGCTATGGTGAGGGGTTGGTGCCAGGCCGTGTTGCGAATGGTCTCCACGGTCTCCTGAAAGGCCGCACTGTTCTCTGGACTGCTTGACTGGGCGATGAGCTGGGGATCCAGTCGCCCCAGGAGGACATAGGCTGTAAAGATCATAAAGGTGAGGCCGGCGATAAAGAGGGCGGTCTCCAGAAAAGCCTGGCCAAGGCCATACATCACCCCGTTGCGCCATGTCAACCCAAAGGATCCCCGCGGAAAGAGATAGCGGTACCCCAGCCAACGTCCACCTTCCTCGACCAGGGCCGTGCCCAACGCCAGGGCCAAGAGCCACATAAAGGCCCAGAAATCTGTGTCCAGGCTGTCTCCCACCACCACGTTCAGGTAGACGTTCAGGGGCAGCCAGGTGAATAGCTGGAATACGGCAAAGACGATGGCCCCGTAGGCAAAAAGCTCCCAGCTTGCGCGTCTCTTGCGCCTGTAATACAGGACGGCAGCCAGGGGACATCCTACCTGCAGGAGAAGGGAAGCGATAAAGGCAAATACGGTATGTATGTTCACATTTTCCTCTTGTGTCTCCAAATGCGCGGGAGCAGGACGGAAATCAGGCGCTTTATCGGGGGCGGCGGGCGACCCACATGATGCGGAACGTCTGGTCGCTCGGTGGCTGGAACGAGAAGCACTCGTACGCTGCTTCCACGGCAAAACCCGCCTCCGTCAGCAGGGCGTTGATACGTTCCTTTGGATAGCCTCGTTCTACATGTTCCTCTGTAATCCTGCGATAGAGCGTGCCCACCCGTTGAAAGCAGGTCACTTCAACGCATGACCTTTTGCGCCTCTGGTTGTACCGACTTTTGAGTACCATACAGAGATCGTCGGAATCGATAAAATAGGTCTGGCCGTTCCACGCCTCGCAGAGCGCTTTGATGGTGTTCATGTCAAAGAGAAAGAGCCCCCCGGGGCGTAGCGTATCAAAGGCGCGTTCGAAACTGGCCCTGATATCCTCCTCGGTCAGCATATAGTTCATGCTGTCGTACAGACAGGTCACCAGGTCCACCCTCTTGGGCAGATCAAAGGCACGCATGTCCTGCTGGCTCCACTTTATGACGGCTCCCTTTTCCTTCGCCTTGGCCCGCGCTGCCGCCAGCATATCTCTGGAGGCGTCCACACCGCACACGCACCAGCCGGCCGTGGCCAAAGAGATGGCCACCGTGCCCGTGCCGCAGGCCACGTCCACCATCCGCTTGCCCTGCACCGGATGGCGCCTCAGAAGGCGACGAATATAGGGCAGCATTTTTTGGCTGAATGCCTTTTGCCCCGATGGATCGTAGAGGGCTGCGTAATCCTGATAGATGCCCATGGTCACCCGCGTTTAACGTATCGTCGGACACATTATATCGACGCTGCGCGGCGGGCGTCAAGTTGACGCCTGGGGGAAAAAGATCATAATGAACCCATGGAAAGGGATTGTATCATCCGGCGGGCCGAACCCGTGCTCGACGATGCGCGGGCGCTCCTGGCGGTGGAGCATGAGAGCCTGGGGGACAGTCCCTATTCCCCGCGCCAGATCGCCTCCATACTGGGGCGTCCCGAGCACCACGCCTATCTCGCCTTTGTGGGGGATGAGGCCGTGGGCTTTTGTTCCTGCATGCAGACGCCCCTGGGGTGCGAGGGGCAACTGGAGATCGACATGTTGGGGGTCACGGCCGCGCATCGTCGTCAGGGGATAGGCGCGTCCCTCGTCGCCCACGGTGTCGGAGAAGCCCTGGAGCGGGGCGTGGGCAGTTTTCGGGCGGTCGTGGCCGTGGATAATGTGGCCTCACGGCGCACCTTTCAAAGCGTCGGCTTTGCGCGGGAATCCGCTGTGGATATGATGGTGTACCAGGTACGCGGGCGCAAGCCCGTGCCCTTTTTGCCGTCGGGGTGGACGTGGCGGACCCTTTTTGGAGGGGCGCTCTGTACCTCCGCTTTGTCCCAAACGTTCGACACCACGGGGTCGGGACGGGAGGTTCACCACTTGCAGGACGAGAGGGGAAATCTGGTGGCGGCGGCCGAATGTCTGCAGGTGCAGACCATGGCCTACGTGGGATTGTGGGTGGAAAAGCTCGAGATGTCCTCCCAAGGGATCACGGAGCGGATGGCGCGGGCCCTGGCAGAGCGGGCCAAGGGGCTGGATGTGGATGAACTGGGATACTTGCTTCCCCGCCAGGAAACGGACGACGTTTCGATCTCCCTGGTGGCCGCTGGCTATGAGAACGTGGGAGAGTACCTGGTGTTGCGGGGTGGCGCAACCGCTCTCGCTTCACGATTGGCTCAGGAGGCGGTCCAGGGCTAGCCTCATCTCCTCGAGCTTGAAGGGTTTGGTGAGATAGGGAAGACCCACGTGGCGCAGGAATTCTCGCGTGCCCGAGCTCATGGTGTCTCCCGTGATAAAGAGGGTGTGCTTGGCAAGATCGGGTTGCCACTGCGAGACGCGCTCGTAGAGCTTGATCCCGCTCATATTGGGCATCTTTACGTCGCTTATCATCAGATCAAAGGCGTCGTCACGTTCCCGTGTCTGGGATAGGGTCTCGAGGGCTATCTCCCCATCTTGCGCCCATACCGTGTCGTGGCCATCCTGAGACAGGAGCCGCTCAAGGACCGCGGCGACGTGATCGTCGTCCTCGACGATCAGGATCCTCTTCTCTTTCACGGGGGAGACGGGTTGCGTCTCCGATTTCGTGTCCTTTGGGGGGGCGACGACGGGAAGCTCGATGATAAAGGTGGCTCCCTCTCCCGGCGCATTATCGGCCCATATCTTGCCGTTGTGCCCGTCGACGATGCCAAAACAGATGCTGAGACCGAGGCCCGTCCCCTTGCCCACCTCCTTGGTCGTGAAAAAGGGTTCAAAGAGGTGCTTCTCGGCCTCGGGCGACAGTCCCGGGCCGGTGTCCGTGACACTGACCTGTATCCTGTCGCCCTTTGTCTGGGAGCGAATGGTCAATGTGCCGCCTCCCTGGTGTTCGATCATGGCGTCCTGGGCGTTGTTGATGAGATTGAGGAATACCTGCTGCATCTGGCTTGCGTCGGCCATGGTGCAGGGCAGATTTTCGTCCAGTTCCGTGACGACCTCGACGTTCTCTACGTATAGTTTATAGCTGCGTAGTTCCAGCGTGCGCTCGATGATCTCGTTCACGTCGACGTGCTGGTGCTCTGTCCTGTGCTGGCGGGCAAAGGTGAGGAGATTCTCCACGATTGCCGCCGCCCTTTGGGCCTGTGTATGGACCTTTTGTAGGTCTTCCTGGGCCTTTTCGTCAAAGCGGTCGCTCATCCGCAGTAGCTGTGTATAGCCCATGATGGCCGTCAGGGGATTGTTCAGTTCGTGGGCCACGCCAGCGATCAGCTGTCCAAGGGCGGATAGCTTTTCCGACTGTACCAGTTGCGCCTGGGTGGTCTTGAGCTCTTTGAGACTCTCCTGCAGATCGCTTACCAGGTGTGCGTTTTCGATGGCCGCGGCGGCCTGGGTGGCCAGGGTCATGAGCAGGCGGCCGTCGCTGTCCGAAAAGGCGTCCCTTTCTCGCGAGTCCACGCTCAGTGTACCGATGCGCCGTTCGCCCAGCTTGAGGGGGGCAGCCATCATGGAGGTGAAAGGACGACCACCCTCGGAGGGCACAAAACGCTCATCACGCGCTACGTCGGGGACGTGCATCACCCGTCCCTTTTGCAGGGCGACTCCCGCTACCCCTCGTCCGATGCGCAGATGGCTTTCCCCCTCCACATGGGGGCGCGCCGGGGCAAAGGACAACGCCCGGGGATGCAGTTCCCCGCTCTCCTGGTCGAAAAGGTGCAGTACGCAGTTATCCGCTCCCTCTATGGTATCCACCGCCGAATGCACGATGAGGTCGAGCAGGTCGTCCAGGCTGGTGGTGGACACAAAGGCACGGCTGATGTCGTATATCGTCTGGCTCTGGCGGCCTTGCCGGGCCAGGCGCTCCCGCAGCCGGGCGTTCTCTATGGCCAGTCCCAGGATCTGGCCGATGCAATGGAGCAGATCAAAATCTTTTTCCCCCATGACTGTGCTGGCGGGCAGATCGATAAAGAGATAGCCCAGGATCTTTTTATGGGTCAGGGGCAGGGATAGGATCGACGTACACGATGCGGGTGCCAGCGCCTCCCACAGGGGATGATCGCTGGTCTCCTCGTCCAGCGACACTATGTCAGGGCCACGCTCTGAAAGCGGACCCGCATCAAGTTTCTCCCCCCGTCGGCGTTGGCCGTTCAGCCCGTGTGTGGCTTCTAGACTCAGTGTTCCCTTGTCCGCCAGATAGGCGACGCCCACCTCCGCCCCCAGGTGCTTGACCAGGAGCTCGAGGGATTCCACTAGGATATGATGCACGTCCTCCCCGGAATGGGAGATCTCCAGTATCCTGTTCCTCATTGTTGCTATATCGGTCTCCAAGATGCTCATCCTCTTTCACCTTTTTCTCTGGTCACATTCCTGTTCAGCCGCCTCTGCAAGCGCTCGAGGCGATGCTTCAGTGCTGCCAATAACTCTTTATCTCTGGGGTTGGCGCAGGTGATGGCTTCCAGGGTCATACGTTTGGCCCCGGTATAGTCGCGCTCTCTGTGTTCCAGCTGTTTGGCCAGTTCAATATAGGGATACACTTGATTCCCGTCAAGTAATTCTCGCCATATCTGGGCAGCTTTTTCCTGTCGTCCCAATCGCTTGAGAAGAAAGGAGAGGTGTTTACAGGCCGCCTCCCGTGTCTCTCGCCTGTCCTCCCGACGGGCCCTTTGGTAGGCGCGAATGGCCCTGTCCACCTCACCGACGGCCTCGTAAGCCCTGCCCAGGGCCAAAAAGGCTGCCAGGGCTGAGGAAAAGGTACATCC